>NZ_MVOJ01000027.1:0-100087 GCF_002018845.1 Pseudomonas sp. MF6394 | reverse complement strand
TTCTTGACGACCATAGAGCATTGGAACCACCTGATCCCATCCCGAACTCAGCAGTGAAACGATGCATCGCCGATGGTAGTGTGGGGTTTCCCCATGTGAGAGTAGGTCATCGTCAAGATTAAATTCCGAAACCCCAATTGCGAAAGCAGTTGGGGTTTTGTTTTGGGCGCTCGAAAATCTCGACCCAGACTGATATCCAGCCTTTCTATGCAATGACCCTGCGCATGGCTATCATGCGTGCCTCATTCTGAGGCGATATGTGCATGCTGACGTTGTTGAAACTTCTGAAAGATGGTCAGTTCCATTCTGGAGAAGCGCTTGGCGCTGCCTTGGGCGTTAGTCGCAGTGCTGTGTGGAAGCAGCTTCAGCATCTTGAGGCAGAATTGAATCTCCCCATTCATAAGGTGCGGGGCCGCGGATATAGATTGGCTGCGCCATTGGTGTTTTTGAATGCGCAGGAGATTTCTCTGGGCGCGGCTTCCTTGGCTTGGCCCGTTCACATTTTCGACTCCATTGATTCCACTAATGCTGAGGCTTTACGTCTTATCGGTGCGGGCAGTGCGGCTCCTTTTGTTGTGCTGGCGGAGCAGCAAACGGCGGGTAGGGGGCGACGAGGCCGAAAGTGGGTCAGCCCATTTGCGCAAAACGTTTACTACAGCCTTGTATTGCGTATTGAGGGCGGTCTGCGGCAACTGGAAGGGCTGAGTCTGGTGGTGGGGCTGGCAGTCCTGCAGGCTCTGCGTGAGTCGGGTGTGCGGGGCGCAGCTTTGAAGTGGCCAAACGACGTCCTGGTTGGGCAAAAGAAAATCTCAGGCATCTTGCTTGAGTTGGTGGGAGATCCCGCCGATATCTGTCACGTTGTGCTAGGGATAGGTATCAATGTGAATATGCAGAAGGCTGTAGAGGTTGATCAGCAATGGACTTCGATGCAGCTCGAGGCTGGCTCTCCTGTGGATCGTAATCACCTGGTGGCGCGTCTGGGTTTGCAACTACAAGCCTACCTAGATCGACACAAGGCTGCGGGTTTTGCAGGGTTGCAAGACGAATGGGAACGGCATCACGCCTGGCAGGGGAAGTCCGTGTCTCTTATCGCGGGCGTCAATCAGATTGATGGGGTTGTGCTGGGCGTGGATCGTCAGGGCGCCTTGCGTTTGGATGTCGGTGGCGTTGAGAAAATATACAGCGGTGGTGAGTTAAGCCTGAGGTTGCGTGATGATTCTTGAGCTCGACTGTGGAAATAGCTTTATCAAATGGCGTGTTCTTGAGTTGAGTGAGGCAACTGTTCGCGCGGAAGGCATCGCAGGTTCGGATATCGCGCTGATCGATAGTTTGGTGGCTTTGCCTGGTCTATTGCTCACGCGTTGTCGGTTGGTGAGTGTTCGCGCGCTTGAGGAGACCGATAAGCTGATAGCTGCCTTGGTAGCGGCATTTGGCGTTGCTGTTTCCTGCGCCACCTCTGCTCAAGAAATGGGCGGAGTGCGCAATGGCTACGACGACTTCCAGCGCCTGGGGATGGATCGATGGCTAGCCATGCTAGGTGCGTTCAAGTTGGCGTCAGGTGCATGCTTGGTACTCGACTTTGGTACAGCGGCGACAGCAGATTTTATTGGTCCGGACGGTGGCCACCTGGGTGGGTTTATTTGCCCGGGTATGCCGCTTATGCGTAATCAACTGCGAACCCATACCCGCAAGATACGCTATGACGACGCGGCCGCTGAGCGGGCGCTGGAGCGTCTCTCTCCTGGTCGAACAACCGTAGAGGCTGTCGAGCGTGGTTGTACGCTCATGCTTAGAGGGTTCGTGCTGACCCAGCTCGAGTTGGCGCGAGGCTATTGGGGGGAGGATTTCACGGTCTTCCTCACTGGAGGCGATGCCGAACTGGTCAGGGATGCTGCGCCTCAGGCTCGGCTGGTCCCGGACCTGGTGTTTGTTGGTTTGGCGATGGCGTGTCCTTTGTCTTGAGGTGATTATGCGCTGGCTGTTTTTGCTTTTACTGGTTCTCAATGTTTTCTATTACGTCTGGCATCAGCAAGAGGCGCCATTGCGGGCCAAGGATGTCACGCCCTTGAGTCTCCATCGGGGAGCGCAGCAAGACATTCGCCTCTTGAGTGAGTCGGCAGACACGGTGGCTCGGCGCGATCGAGCGAGGCCGGCCGAGGCGCAAAATACCTGCTTATACATCGGTGGGTTCTCTGATCGACGCCAAGCCTCCTCTCTCGAGCAGAGGCTCACGAGCCTGGATATCAAGGTCAAGGTCCAGTTGCTGAACGCACCGGACGCCTCAGGTTATTGGTTGCGCGTAGCCCCTGAGAGCCGTCGCCTGGCTGACGATCTGCCCTTTGAAAGCCTTGCTAATGAATTCAATGAGTTAAAACATAAAATAATGCTGTGTGAAGGCATTGCAACTCTCGAATAGTTTGCATAGAATGGCGCCCGCTTCGCAGTGAAGACCTTTAAGGGCTACAGTGCAAAGCTACCGTCAATGCAGCTAACCTCATAATTTAAATGAGAAAATGCTTGACAGAAGGTCGGCGTGATGTAAAATGCCGGCTCGCTTAGGAGGGGTTCCCGAGCGGCCAAAGGGATCAGACTGTAAATCTGACGTCTACGACTTCGAAGGTTCGAATCCTTCCCCCTCCACCATTTTAGCGTGAGCTGCAAGCTCCGCGGGTATAGTTTAGTGGTAGAACCTCAGCCTTCCAAGCTGATGATGCGGGTTCGATTCCCGCTACCCGCTCCAAGTTTGCAGGTTGTGCAAGGTGTTTCGCTCTTGTAGCTCAGTTGGTAGAGCACACCCTTGGTAAGGGTGAGGTCAGCGGTTCAAATCCGCTCAAGAGCTCCATATGACAAGGCAGATATGAAAATATCTGCCTTTGTTTTAACAGCTGCCTCGGCTTGAATGTTGTTCGATGTTTCAGGTCCTGTGGGGTTGGTTGTTGTAAAGTCTTTTTCAGGCCTGCATAATGGTCGGCCTGATTTTGTTTTAGGTCAGTAGCTCAATTGGCAGAGCGACGGTCTCCAAAACCGTAGGTTGGGGGTTCGATTCCCTCCTGACCTGCCAGATTCACTTGGTGTGTCTGGCTTTCTTTTCACAGGATCTTCATAGATGACTCCTAAGGCTGAAGCTCAAAGCTCTCGTTTCGATCTGGTAAAGTGGCTCGCTGTAGTCGCCTTGGTGGTCGTAGGCGTTGTTGGCAATCAGTACTATTCTGCTTCGCCGATCCTGTACCGTGTACTCGCTTTGCTTGCCCTTGCTGCTGTAGCTGCCTTTGTAGGCCTGCAGACTGCCAAAGGCAAGTCCTTCGCGGTACTGGTTAAGGAAGCTCGCACCGAAATCCGTAAAGTCGTTTGGCCGACTCGCCAAGAAACCACGCAGACCACATTGATTGTCGTGGCTGTTGTTCTGGTTATGGCGTTGCTGTTGTGGGGGCTTGATTCCCTGCTCGGCTGGCTTGTTTCCTTGATTGTTGGCTAAGGGTGTCCCGTGGCTAAGCGTTGGTACGTTGTGCATGCTTACTCGGGTTACGAGAAGCATGTTATGCGCTCTTTGCTGGAGCGCGTAAAGCTGGCAGGCATGGAAGATGGCTTCGGCGAAATTCTGGTTCCCACTGAAGAAGTGGTTGAAATGCGGAATGGGCAGAAGCGCAAGAGCGAACGCAAGTTCTTCCCTGGCTACGTGCTGGTACAGATGGACATGAACGAAGGTACTTGGCACTTGGTCAAGGATACCCCTCGCGTCATGGGCTTCATTGGCGGTACTGCCGATAAGCCTGCTCCGATCACCGATAAAGAGGCGGAAGCAATTCTGCGTCGTGTTGCTGACGGTAGCGACAAGCCCAAGCCGAAGACGCTGTTCGAGCCGGGTGAGGTTGTTCGCGTTACAGACGGTCCGTTTGCTGATTTCAACGGTACGGTCGAAGAAGTTAACTACGAAAAGAGCCGGATCCAAGTGGCAGTGCTCATTTTCGGTCGCTCTACTCCGGTAGAGTTGGAGTTCAGCCAGGTCGAGAAGGTCTAGCTGGGCAAGCATCCCAACCCCGCAGCTTCGGCTGTGGGGTTTTGTCGTCACTGGGATAAACGCGCAAGTAACCGGGGAGCCTTTCGAGGCGTTTGAACCCGTAATTGGAGTGCCTCATGGCCAAGAAGATTACCGCTTACATCAAGCTGCAAGTGAAGGCCGCTCAGGCCAACCCTAGCCCACCCGTCGGTCCAGCTCTGGGTCAGCACGGCGTGAACATCATGGAATTCTGCAAGGCCTTCAACGCCCGTACTCAGGGTCTTGAGCCAGGTCTGCCGACTCCAGTGATCATCACTGTATACAGCGACCGTAGCTTCACCTTCGAAACCAAGTCGACCCCGGCTTCGGTTTTGCTGAAGAAAGCTGCCGGTCTGACTAGCGGTTCCGCTCGTCCTAACACCGTTAAGGTTGGCACTGTAACCCGTGCTCAGCTGGAAGAAATCGCGAAAACCAAAAACGCGGATCTGACTGCAGCTGATATGGATGCAGCCGTGCGTACCATCGCCGGTTCTGCTCGTAGCATGGGCCTTAACGTGGAGGGTGTGTAATGGCTAAGCTGACCAAGCGCCAAAAGGCTATCGCCGGCAAAATCGAAGCAGGCAAGTCCTACAACTTCGTAGACGCTGCTGCCCTGCTGACCGAGCTGTCGACTGTCAAGTTCAGCGAGTCTGTTGACGTTGCTGTAAACCTGGGCGTTGACCCACGTAAATCTGACCAGGTCGTTCGTAGCGCTACTGTGCTGCCACACGGTACTGGCAAGACTGTACGTGTTGCTGTCTTCACCCAAGGCCCAGCTGCTGAAGCTGCTCTGGCCGCTGGTGCTGATCGCGTTGGCATGGACGACCTGGCTGCCGAAATGAAAGGCGGCGACCTGAACTATGACGTCGTAATTGCTTCCCCGGATGCAATGCGCGTTGTAGGTCAGTTGGGTCAGATCCTCGGTCCACGTGGCCTGATGCCTAACCCTAAAGTCGGCACCGTAACGCCAGACGTAGCTACCGCGGTTAAAAACGCCAAGGCTGGTCAGGTTCGTTATCGCACCGACAAAAACGGCATCATTCACACCTCCGTTGGCAAAGTCGGCTTCGATGCCGTCAAGCTGAAGGAAAACGTTGAAGCCCTGATCGCTGATCTGAAGCGTATCAAGCCTGCTTCCTCGAAAGGTATCTACGTTAAGCGCGTTACCCTGAGCACCACTATGGGCCCAGGTCTGGTCATCGACCAAGGCTCGCTGGACGTATAAGACATAAATTGGCGCAAGTAATTGCGCCAATTGAAAGATTGGGGTCCCTGCCTGGCGGGGGCTATCCAAGACCGTAGGCGACGCAAGTCTTAAACCAACAAGCCTACGCAGATGGTGCTCCCGGTTCCTTACCGAATCAGACACCAAAACGACATCAGGCCTAGGCCAGATGAAACGGTAACAAGCAGGAGTTAAACCCGTGGCAATTAATCTCGAAGACAAGAAGGCCATCGTCGCTGAAGTCAACGAGGCTGCCAAAGCTGCTCTGTCCGCTGTCGTGGCTGATGCCCGTGGTGTGACAGTAGGCGCTATGACCGGACTCCGTAAAGAGGCTCGTGAAGCTGGCGTATACGTACGTGTTGTACGTAACACCCTGCTCAAGCGCGCTGTTGCTGACACTGAATACAGTGTTCTCAACGACGTGTTCACCGGCCCGACTCTGATCGCGTTCTCTAAAGATCATCCAGGCGCTGCTGCCCGTTTGTTCAAAGAATTCGCCAAGAGTCAGGATAAGTTCGAGATCAAGGCAGCTGCGTTCGAGGGCAAGTTCCTCGCAGCTAACCAAATCGACGTACTGGCAACACTGCCGACCCGTAACGAAGCTATTTCGCAGCTGATGAGCGTGATTCAAGGCGCTACCAGCAAGCTGGCTCGTACTCTGGCTGCAGTTCGCGAGCAAAAAGAAGCTGCCGCAGCCTAAGGCTGAGCAAATTCTCTCGCGTATTTTTGTTTATTTCGATGGCCGCGTAGGCCGTCCCCCAATTCAGGAAATACAGCAATGTCTATCTCCCAAGACGATATCCTCAACGCCGTAGCTGAAATGTCGGTTCTGCAGGTTGTTGAGCTGATCAAAGCTTTCGAAGAAAAATTCGGCGTTTCCGCTGCCGCTGCTTCCGCTGGCCCAGCTGTTGCTGCTGTCGCTGCTGAAGAGCAAACCGAATTCAACGTCATGCTGCTGGAAGCTGGCGAGAAGAAAGTAAACGTGATCAAGGCAGTACGTGAACTGACCGGTCTGGGCCTGAAAGAAGCCAAGGCTGTAGTTGACGGCGCTCCTGCCCAGGTTCTGGAAGCTGTGTCGAAAGACGCCGCTGACAAAGCCAAAGCTACTCTGGAAGAAGCAGGCGCTAAAGTCGAGCTGAAGTAAGCATCGACCTTGCGTCTCCAGCCCAAGCGTTAAGCTGAAGGCTGATGGCTGGTGGCTCTTGCCACCGGCCTTTTTCCGTTCTTGGCTGTCGACTCGGTCGCCGCCATTAACGCGCTGTAGCCACCCGAAGCGGTGGTGCAAACCATGGGGTTTGCAAGATTTTCTGGCTGCTCCCGTCGGAGGGGCCAAACAAGCAGGTGACCAAGCTGGGGAACGCTGATGGCTTACTCATATACTGAGAAAAAACGTATCCGCAAGGACTTTAGCAAGTTGCCGGACGTCATGGATGTCCCGTACCTTCTGGCTATCCAGCTGGATTCGTATCGTGAATTCTTGCAGGCGGGAGCGACCAAAGATCAGTTCCGCGACGTGGGCCTGCATGCGGCCTTCAAATCCGTTTTCCCGATCATCAGCTACTCCGGCAATGCTGCGCTGGAGTACGTCGGTTATCGCCTGGGCGAACCGGCATTTGATGTCAAAGAATGCGTATTGCGTGGCGTTACGTACGCCGTACCTTTGCGGGTAAAAGTCCGTCTGATCATTTTCGACAAAGAATCGTCGAACAAAGCGATCAAGGACATCAAAGAGCAAGAAGTCTACATGGGCGAAATCCCACTGATGACTGAAAACGGTACCTTCGTAATCAACGGTACCGAGCGTGTAATCGTTTCCCAGCTGCACCGTTCCCCGGGCGTGTTCTTCGACCACGACCGCGGCAAGACGCACAGCTCCGGCAAACTCCTGTACTCCGCGCGGATCATTCCGTACCGCGGTTCGTGGTTGGACTTCGAGTTCGACCCGAAAGACTGCGTGTTCGTGCGTATCGACCGTCGTCGCAAGCTGCCGGCCTCGGTATTGCTGCGCGCGCTCGGTTACACCACTGAGCAAGTGCTGGATGCTTTCTATACCACCAACGTATTCAGCCTGAAGGATGAAACCCTCAAGCTGGAACTGATCGCTTCGCGTCTGCGTGGTGAAATTGCTGTCCTGGACATCCAGGACGAAAAAGGCAAGGTCATCGTTGAGGCTGGCCGTCGTATCACTGCGCGCCACATCAACCAGATCGAAAAAGCCGGTATCAAAGAGCTGGAAGTGCCACTGGACTACGTCCTGGGTCGCACTACCGCCAAGGTCATCGTTCACCCGGCTACAGGCGAAATCCTGGCTGAGTGCAACACCGAGCTGAACACCGAGATCCTGGCCAAGATCGCCAAGGCCCAGGTTGTTCGCATCGAGACCCTGTACACCAACGATATCGACTGCGGTCCGTTCATCTCCGACACACTGAAGATCGACTCCACCAGCAACCAATTGGAAGCGCTGGTCGAGATCTATCGCATGATGCGTCCTGGTGAGCCACCAACCAAAGACGCTGCCGAAACCCTGTTCAACAACCTGTTCTTCAGCCCTGAGCGCTATGACCTGTCTGCGGTCGGCCGGATGAAGTTCAACCGTCGTATCGGTCGTACCGAGATCGAAGGTTCGGGCGTGCTGTGCAAGGAAGACATCGTCGCAGTATTGAAGACCCTGGTCGACATCCGTAACGGCAAAGGCATAGTCGATGACATCGACCACCTGGGTAACCGTCGTGTTCGCTGCGTAGGCGAAATGGCCGAGAACCAGTTCCGCGTTGGCCTGGTACGTGTTGAGCGTGCGGTCAAAGAGCGTCTGTCGATGGCTGAAAGCGAAGGCCTGATGCCGCAAGACCTGATCAACGCCAAGCCAGTGGCTGCTGCGGTGAAAGAGTTCTTCGGTTCCAGCCAGCTTTCGCAGTTCATGGACCAGAACAACCCGCTCTCCGAGATCACCCACAAGCGCCGTGTTTCTGCACTGGGCCCGGGCGGTCTGACCCGTGAGCGTGCTGGCTTTGAAGTCCGTGACGTACACCCGACGCACTACGGTCGTGTTTGCCCGATCGAAACGCCGGAAGGTCCGAACATCGGTCTGATCAACTCCCTGGCTGCCTATGCGCGCACCAACCAGTACGGCTTCCTCGAAAGCCCGTACCGTGTGGTGAAAGACGCCCTGGTTACCGACGAGATCGTATTCCTGTCCGCCATCGAAGAAGCTGATCACGTGATCGCTCAGGCTTCGGCCACGATGAACGACAAGAAAGTCCTGGTCGACGAGCTGGTAGCTGTTCGTCACTTGAACGAGTTCACCGTCAAGGCGCCGGAAGACGTTACCTTGATGGACGTATCGCCCAAGCAGGTAGTTTCTGTTGCAGCGTCGCTGATCCCGTTCCTGGAACACGATGACGCCAACCGTGCGTTGATGGGTTCCAACATGCAGCGTCAAGCTGTACCGACCCTGCGTGCTGACAAGCCGCTGGTAGGTACCGGCATGGAGCGCAACGTGGCGCGTGACTCCGGCGTTTGCGTCGTGGCTCGTCGTGGCGGTGTGATCGACTCCGTTGATGCCAGCCGTATCGTGGTTCGTGTTGCCGATGACGAAGTAGAAACTGGCGAAGCCGGTGTCGACATCTACAACCTGACCAAATACACCCGCTCGAACCAGAACACCTGCATCAACCAGCGTCCGCTGGTGAGCAAGGGTGATCGCGTTCAGCGTAGCGACATCATGGCCGACGGCCCGTCCACCGACATGGGTGAACTGGCTCTGGGTCAGAACATGCGCATCGCGTTCATGGCATGGAACGGCTTCAACTTCGAAGACTCCATCTGCCTGTCCGAGCGTGTGGTTCAAGAAGACCGCTTCACCACGATCCACATTCAGGAACTGACCTGTGTGGCGCGTGATACCAAGCTTGGGCCTGAGGAAATCACTGCAGACATCCCGAACGTGGGTGAAGCTGCACTGAACAAGCTGGACGAAGCCGGTATCGTTTATGTAGGTGCTGAAGTTGGCGCTGGCGACATCCTGGTCGGTAAGGTCACTCCGAAAGGCGAGACCCAGCTGACGCCGGAAGAGAAGCTGCTGCGTGCCATCTTCGGTGAAAAAGCCAGCGACGTTAAAGACACCTCCCTGCGTGTACCTACCGGTACCAAAGGTACTGTCATCGACGTACAGGTCTTCACCCGTGACGGCGTTGAGCGTGATGCTCGTGCACTGTCCATCGAGAAGACCCAGCTCGACGAGATCCGCAAGGATCTGAACGAAGAGTTCCGTATCGTTGAAGGTGCGACCTTCGAACGTCTGCGTTCCGCTCTGGTAGGCCACAAGGCCGAAGGTGGCGCAGGCCTGAAGAAAGGTCAGGACATCACCGACGAAATCCTCGACGGTCTTGAGCACGGCCAGTGGTTCAAACTGCGCATGGCTGAAGACGCTCTGAACGAGCAGCTCGAGAAGGCCCAGGCCTATATCGTTGATCGCCGCCGTCTGCTGGACGACAAGTTCGAAGACAAGAAGCGCAAACTGCAGCAGGGCGATGACCTGGCTCCAGGCGTGCTGAAAATCGTCAAGGTTTACCTGGCAATCCGTCGCCGCATCCAACCGGGCGACAAGATGGCCGGTCGTCACGGTAACAAGGGTGTGGTCTCTGTGATCATGCCGGTTGAAGACATGCCGCACGATGCCAATGGCACCCCGGTCGACGTGGTCCTCAACCCGTTGGGCGTACCTTCGCGTATGAACGTTGGTCAGATCCTTGAAACCCACCTGGGCCTCGCGGCCAAAGGTCTGGGCGAGAAGATCAACCGTATGATCGAAGAGCAGCGCAAGGTCGCAGACCTTCGTAAGTTCCTGCACGAGATCTACAACGAGATCGGCGGTCGCAACGAAGAGCTGGACACCTTCTCCGACCAGGAAATCCTGGATCTGGCGAAGAACCTGCGCGGCGGCGTTCCAATGGCTACCCCGGTGTTCGACGGTGCCAAGGAAAGCGAAATCAAGGCCATGCTGAAACTGGCAGACCTGCCAGAAAGCGGCCAGATGCAGCTGTTCGACGGCCGTACCGGCAACAAGTTCGAGCGCCCGGTTACTGTTGGCTACATGTACATGCTGAAGCTGAACCACTTGGTAGACGACAAGATGCACGCTCGTTCTACCGGTTCGTACAGCCTGGTTACCCAGCAGCCGCTGGGTGGTAAGGCTCAGTTCGGTGGTCAGCGTTTCGGGGAGATGGAGGTCTGGGCACTGGAAGCATACGGTGCTGCATACACTCTGCAAGAAATGCTCACAGTGAAGTCGGACGATGTGAACGGTCGTACCAAGATGTACAAAAACATCGTGGACGGCGATCACCGTATGGAGCCGGGCATGCCCGAGTCCTTCAACGTGTTGATCAAAGAAATTCGTTCCCTCGGCATCGATATCGATCTGGAAACCGAATAACACGTGACGCGAATCGAGAGCGGGGCTGTTTAGCCCGCTCTCTGCTCCGCCAGGAGGAAAGGCCTTGAAAGACCTACTGAATTTGCTGAAAAACCAGGGTCAAGTCGAAGAGTTCGACGCCATCCGTATTGGATTGGCATCGCCTGAGATGATCCGTTCGTGGTCGTTCGGTGAAGTTAAAAAGCCGGAAACCATCAACTACCGTACGTTCAAACCAGAACGTGACGGCCTGTTCTGCGCCAAGATCTTTGGCCCGGTAAAGGATTACGAGTGCCTGTGCGGTAAGTACAAGCGCTTGAAGCACCGTGGTGTGATCTGCGAGAAGTGTGGCGTTGAAGTCGCGCTGGCCAAGGTTCGTCGTGAGCGCATGGCGCACATCGAACTGGCTTCGCCGGTTGCCCACATCTGGTTCCTGAAATCGCTGCCGTCCCGTATCGGCTTGCTGATGGACATGACCCTGCGTGATATCGAACGTGTTCTCTACTTCGAGAGCTATGTCGTTATCGACCCAGGCATGACCACCCTTGAAAAAGGTCAGCTGCTGAACGACGAGCAGTACTTCGAAGCGCTGGAAGAGTTCGGCGACGATTTCGATGCCCGCATGGGTGCCGAAGCTGTCCGCGAACTGCTGCACGCTATCGACCTGGAGCACGAGATTGGTCGTCTGCGCGAAGAGATTCCGCAAACCAACTCCGAAACCAAGATCAAGAAGCTGTCCAAGCGTCTGAAGTTGATGGAAGCCTTCCAGGGTTCCGGCAACTTGCCAGAGTGGATGGTGCTGACCGTTCTGCCGGTTCTGCCGCCAGACCTGCGTCCGCTGGTACCGTTGGACGGTGGTCGTTTCGCGACGTCCGACCTCAACGACCTGTACCGCCGCGTGATCAACCGTAACAACCGCTTGAAGCGCCTGCTTGATCTGTCCGCTCCGGACATCATCGTGCGCAACGAAAAGCGTATGTTGCAAGAAGCGGTCGATGCCCTGCTCGACAACGGTCGTCGTGGCCGCGCTATCACAGGTTCCAACAAGCGTCCTCTGAAATCCCTGGCTGACATGATCAAGGGTAAGCAAGGTCGTTTCCGTCAGAACTTGCTCGGTAAGCGTGTTGACTACTCCGGTCGTTCGGTAATTACCGTAGGCCCGACCCTGCGTCTGCACCAGTGCGGTCTGCCTAAGAAGATGGCACTCGAGCTGTTCAAGCCGTTCATCTTCGGCAAGCTAGAAATGCGCGGTCTCGCGACCACCATCAAAGCGGCCAAGAAAATGGTCGAGCGCGAACTGCCAGAGGTTTGGGACGTTCTTGCTGAAGTGATCCGCGAACACCCGGTTCTCCTCAACCGTGCACCGACCCTTCACCGTCTGGGTATCCAGGCGTTTGAACCTGTACTGATCGAAGGTAAGGCTATCCAGCTGCACCCTCTGGTCTGTGCTGCGTACAACGCCGACTTCGACGGCGACCAAATGGCCGTGCACGTACCGCTGACACTGGAAGCTCAGTTGGAAGCGCGTGCGTTGATGATGTCGACCAACAACATCCTGTCGCCAGCCAACGGTGAGCCAATCATCGTTCCGTCGCAGGACGTTGTATTGGGTCTGTACTACATGACCCGTGAAGCGATCAACGCCAAGGGCGAAGGTCGTGTGTTCGCTGACCTGCAAGAAGTTGACCGTGTGTTCCGTGCCGGCGAAGCCGCACTGCACGCCAAGGTCAAAGTGCGGATCCACGAAACCGTCAACGACCGTGACGGCGGCAGCGTGAGCAACACCCGTATCGTCGACACCACTGTCGGCCGTGCGCTGTTGTACCAGGTTGTGCCAAAAGGTCTGTCGTACGACGTCGTCAACCTGCCGATGAAGAAAAAGGCGATCTCCAAGCTGATCAACCAGTGCTACCGCGTGGTTGGTTTGAAAGAGACCGTTATCTTCGCTGACCAGTTGATGTACACAGGTTTCGCTTACTCGACTATCTCCGGCGTTTCCATCGGCGTTAACGACTTCGTTATCCCGGATGAAAAAGCTCGCATCATCAGTGCTGCCACTGACGAAGTGAAAGAGATCGAGAGCCAGTACGCCTCCGGCCTGGTAACCCAGGGCGAGAAGTACAACAAGGTGATCGACCTTTGGTCCAAGGCGAACGACGAAGTTTCCAAGGCGATGATGGCCAACCTCTCGAAAGAGAAAGTCATCGACCGTCACGGCGACGAAGTTGACCAGGAATCCTTCAACTCGATGTACATGATGGCCGACTCGGGCGCGCGGGGTTCTGCTGCGCAGATCCGTCAGCTCGCCGGTATGCGTGGCCTGATGGCCAAGCCGGACGGTTCCATCATCGAAACGCCGATCACTGCGAACTTCCGTGAAGGTTTGAGCGTACTTCAGTACTTCATCTCCACTCACGGTGCTCGTAAGGGTCTTGCGGATACCGCGTTGAAAACCGCTAACTCCGGTTACCTGACTCGTCGTCTGGTAGACGTTGCACAAGATCTGGTTGTAACCGAGATCGATTGCGGCACCGAGCACGGCCTGCTGATGACTCCGCATATTGAAGGCGGTGACGTTGTAGAGCCACTGGGTGAACGTGTATTGGGTCGTGTTATTGCCCGTGACGTGTTCAAGCCGGGTACCGAGGAAGTTATCGTTCCTGCTGGCACCCTGGTTGACGAGAAGTGGGTCGAGTTCATCGAACTCAACAGCATCGACGAAGTGATCGTTCGCTCGCCGATCAGCTGCGAAACCCGCTACGGCATCTGCGCCAAGTGCTACGGCCGTGACTTGGCTCGTGGTCACCAGGTGAACATCGGTGAAGCGGTCGGCGTTATCGCTGCCCAGTCCATCGGTGAGCCGGGTACCCAGCTGACCATGCGTACGTTCCACATCGGTGGTGCGGCAAGCCGGACCTCCGCAGCCGACAGCGTTCAGGTGAAGAATGGCGGTACCGTCCGCCTGCACAACCTCAAGCACGTTGAGCGAGTGGATGGCCACCTGGTTGCTGTGTCCCGTTCCGGTGAGCTGGCCATCGCTGATGACTACGGTCGTGAGCGTGAGCGTTACAAGCTGCCGTACGGTGCTGTGATTTCGGTTAAAGAAGGTGACAAGGTCGACGCTGGCGCAATCGTGGCCAAGTGGGATCCGCACACTCACCCAATCGTTACCGAAATGAAAGGTACCGTGACCTACGTGGGCATGGAAGAAGGCATCACGATCAAGCGTCAGACTGACGAATTGACCGGTATGACCAACATTGAAGTACTCGACGCCAAAGATCGTCCAGCTGCCGGTAAGGACATCCGTCCTGCCGTGAAGATGGTCGATGACAACGGCAAGGATCTGTTGCTGCCAGGTACTGACGTAATCGCTCAGTACTTCCTGCCAGCCAACGCCCTGGTCGGTGTAGCGGATGGTGCGAAGATCGCGATCGGTGATGTTATCGCGCGTATCCCGCAAGAAACTTCGAAGACCCGTGACATCACCGGTGGTCTGCCGCGTGTTGCCGACTTGTTCGAAGCTCGTCGTCCGAAAGAAGCGTCGATTCTGGCTGAAGTCAGCGGCACCATCGCGTTCGGTAAAGAGACCAAGGGCAAGCGCCGTCTGGTCATTACCCCGAACGACGGTAGCGATCCGTATGAAGAGCTGATTCCGAAGTGGCGTCACCTGAACGTGTTCGAAGGCGAACAGGTAAACCGCGGCGAAGTTATCTCCGACGGTCCGAGCGATCCACACGACATCCTGCGTCTGCTGGGTGTGAGTGCGCTGGCCAAGTACATCGTTAACGAGATCCAGGACGTTTACCGTCTGCAAGGCGTGAAGATCAACGACAAGCACATCGAGACCATCCTGCGTCAGATGCTGCGTAAAGTTGAAATCGCTGAATCCGGCGATTCTAGTTTCATCAAGGGCGACCAGATGGAACTGACTCACGTACTGGTAGAAAACGAGCGCCTGGCGAACGAAGAGAAATTTGTCTCCAAGTTCACTCGCGTGTTGCTGGGTATCACCAAGGCGTCGTTGTCCACTGAGTCGTTCATCTCGGCGGCCTCCTTCCAGGAGACCACTCGCGTACTGACCGAAGCAGCGGTAACCGGCAAGCGCGATTACCTGCGCGGCCTGAAAGAAAACGTAGTCGTGGGTCGTCTGATCCCGGCGGGTACCGGTTTGGCTTATCACAGCGAGCGTAAGCGTCGCCGTGATGCTGACAAGCCGCTGCGCGTAAGCGCCAGTGAAGTGGAAGCTGCACTGACCGAAGCGCTGAACTCAAGCGGTAACTGAGTTCTGCGATAGATGAGTCTGGGCCCTGACACTCCCATTCGTCGGATCGAGGCATTTTTGCCCCGGTTCGACGCGAGGGGAGGTCGGGGCCTTGCCTTGACTGGGGACAAGATCCTCTTTAGACTCTTGTACCCCTAAATTTGGCGGGAATTCGTTCCTGCCATTTTGCTTTTCTTGCAAGACAATAGCGTCGCAAGACAACAGTGGAGCTAGTAGATGGCAACTATCAACCAGCTGGTACGTCAGCCGCGTAAGCGTATCGTCGAGAAATCCGACGTACCTGCGCTGCAGAACTGCCCGCAACGTCGTGGCGTATGCACCCGTGTGTATACCACCACGCCGAAAAAACCTAACTCGGCACTGCGTAAAGTATGCCGTGTGCGTCTGACCAACGGTTTCGAGGTTTCCTCGTACATCGGCGGTGAAGGCCACAACCTGCAAGAGCACAGCGTGGTACTGATCCGCGGCGGTCGTGTAAAAGACTTGCCAGGTGTTCGTTATCACACCGTACGCGGTTCTTTGGATACTTCCGGCGTTAAAGGTCGTAACCAGGGTCGTTCGAAGTACGGTACCAAGAAGCCTAAGTAGTAGCGGCTTTTTGTAAACCTGAATCATCTTATTTTCTGAGTCGATAAGAGTAAGGTCGGAGGCGTCCCGAAAGGGCACCGATTCCGAGCGAACCTGAAGACCGTTTGAGGGCTTATCCATGCCAAGAAGACGCGTAGCAGCCAAGCGCGAAGTGCTTGACGATCCAAAATACGGAAGCCAAATTCTGGCCAAGTTCATGAACCACGTGATGGAAAGCGGCAAGAAAGCCGTTGCCGAGCGTATCGTTTATGGCGCGCTGGAAAAGGTTAAAGAACGCAAGAACAGCGACCCCCTGGAAATCTTCGAGAAAGCTCTCGACGCCATCGCTCCGCTGGTCGAAGTGAAGTCGCGCCGTGTAGGCGGTGCTACTTACCAGGTTCCGGTTGAAGTTCGCCCGTCCCGTCGTAACGCTCTGGCAATGCGCTGGTTGGTAGACTTCGCCCGTAAGCGCGGCGAGAAGTCTATGGCTCTGCGTTTGGCCGGCGAACTGTTGGACGCTGCTGAAGGTAAAGGTGCTGCTGTTAAGAAGCGTGAAGACGTGCACCGTATGGCTGAAGCCAACAAAGCTTTCTCGCACTACCGCTTCTAATTTTAGCTTCACTAATTTTGCGAGGGCTTTATGGCTCGTACTACTCCGATTAGCCGCTACCGTAACATCGGTATCGTCGCTCACGTGGATGCTGGTAAAACCACCACCACCGAGCGCGTACTGTTTTACACCGGCAAAAGTCACAAAATGGGCGAGGTGCATGACGGCGCCGCGACCACAGACTGGATGGTTCAGGAGCAGGAGCGTGGTATTACCATTACTTCTGCTGCTATTACCGCCTTCTGGAAAGGTTCCGAGAAGCAGTACAAAGACGAGCATCGCTTCAACGTAATCGATACCCCGGGCCACGTAGACTTCACCATTGAAGTTGAGCGTTCCCTGCGCGTACTCGACGGCGCTGTCGTTGTGTTCTGCGGCACCTCGGGTGTTGAGCCTCAGTCGGAAACCGTATGGCGTCAAGCCAACAAGTACGGTGTTCCACGTCTTGTTTATGTAAACAAGATGGACCGTGCTGGTGCCAACTTCCTGCGCGTGATCGGTCAGATCAAGCAGCGTCTGGGTCACACTCCGGTGCCTATCCAGTTGGCTATCGGTTCCGAAGACAACTTCCAGGGTCAGATCGATCTGATCAACATGGAAGCTGTTTACTGGAATGATTCCGACAAAGGTATGGTTCCTGTTCGTAAGCCTATCCCTGAAGAGCTTCAGGAACTGGCTGACGAGTGGCGCAACAACATGGTTGAGGCTGCTGCCGAAGCCAGCGAAGAGCTGATGAACAAATACCTCGAAGGTGAAGAGCTCACCAACGTGGAAATCAAGGCCGCTCTGCGTCAGCGTACTATCGCTGGTGAGATCGTCTTGGCTGTTTGCGGTTCCTCGTTCAAGAACAAGGGTGTTCCCCTGGTTCTCGATGCCGTTATCGACTACCTGCCTGCTCCAACCGACATTCCTGCTATCAAGGGTTCCAACCCTGATAACGAGGAAGAAGAAATGGAGCGTCACGCCGATGACAACGAGCCGTTCTCGGCTCTGGCGTTCAAGATCGCTACCGACCCATTCGTGGGTACTTTGACCTTCGTCCGCGTTTACTCGGGCGTGTTGGCCTCCGGCGACGGCGTGATCAACTCGGTTAAAGGCAAGAAAGAGCGCGTGGGTCGTATGGTGCAAATGCACGCAAACGCCCGTGAAGAGATCAAGGAAGTACGCGCTGGTGACATCGCGGCCCTGATCGGCATGAAGGACGTCACCACTGGTGAGACTTTGTGCGACGCTGCCAAGCCAATCATCCTGGTTCGCATGGACTTCCCGGAGCCGGTTATTTCGGTTGCCGTAGAGCCTAAGACCAAGGATGACCAGGAAAAAATGGGTATCGCTCTGGGCAAACTTGCTCAGGAAGATCCATCTTTCCGCGTCAAGACTGATGAAGAGACTGGTCAAACGATCATCTCCGGCATGGGCGAGCTGCACCTGGACATCCTGGTTGACCGGATGCGCCGTGAGTTCAACGTCGAAGCCAACATCGGTAAGCCTCAGGTTTCCTATCGTGAGCGCATCACGAAGAACTGTGAAATCGAAGGCAAGTTCGTTCGTCAGTCCGGCGGTCGTGGTCAGTTCGGTCACTGCTGGATCCGTTTTGCTCCTGCTGACGAAGGTCAGGAAGGTCTGCAATTCGTGAACGAAGTAGTAGGTGGTGTTGTTCCTAAGGAATACATCCCTGCTATCCAGAAGGGTATCGAAGAGCAGATGAAGAACGGTGTTGTTGCCGGCTATCCGCTGATCGGCCTGAAAGCAACCGTTTTTGACGGTTCTTACCACGACGTCGACTCCAACGAGATGGCGTTTAAGGTGGCTGCTTCCATGGCAACCAAGCAACTGGCCCAGAAGGGCGGTGGTGAGTTGCTTGAGCCAATCATGGCGGTAGAAGTTGTTACACCTGAAGACTATATGGGTGATGTCATGGGCGACCTTAACCGTCGTCGCGGCATGATCTTGGGTATGGAAGACACGGTTTCCGGCAAAGTGATTCGCGCCGAGGTTCCGTTGGGCGAGATGTTCGGTTATGCGACCGACGTTCGTTCCATGTCCCAGGGTCGCGCAAGCTACTCTATGGAATTCAAAAAATACAACACAGCTCCGGCGCACATCGCTGAAACTGTATCCAAAAAACAAGGCTGATTCAGTCCTTTAGGCAAGGAGTTAATTGTCGTGGCTAAAGAAAAATTTGATCGTTCCCTACCGCACGTCAACGTTGGCACCATCGGTCACGTTGACCACGGTAAAACCACTCTGACTGCTGCTCTGACTCGCGTTTGCTCCGAAGTATTCGGTTCCGCAATCGTTGATTTCGATAAAATCGACAGCGCGCCAGAAGAGAAAGCTCGTGGTATCACCATCAACACCGCGCACGTTGAATACAACTCGCTGATCCGTCACTACGCTCACGTTGACTGCCCAGGTCACGCTGACTATGTGAAGAACATGATCACCGGTGCTGCCCAGATGGACGGCGCAATCCTGGTTTGCTCGGCCGCTGATGGTCCGATGCCACAAACCCGTGAGCACATCCTGCTGTCCCGTCAGGTTGGCGTTCCGTACATCGTGGTTTACCTGAACAAGGCTGACCTGGTAGACGACGCTGAGCTGCTGGAACTGGTTGAGATGGAAGTGCGCGATCTGCTGAGCACTTACGACTTCCCAGGTGACGACACTCCGATCATCATCGGTTCTGCTCGTATGGCTCTGGAAGGCAAAGACGATAACGAAATGGGCACCACGTCCGTTCGTAAACTGGTTGAGACTCTGGACAGCTACATCCCAGATCCAGTCCGTGTTATCGACAAGCCGTTCCTGATGCCAATCGAAGACGTATTCTCGATCTCCGGTCGCGGTACTGTTGTAACTGGTCGTATCGAGCGCGGTATCGTTAAGGTACAAGATCCACTGGAAATCGTTGGTCTGCGTGACACTACCGTCACCACCTGCACCGGTGTTGAAATGTTCCGTAAGCTGCTCGACGAAGGTCGTGCTGGCGAGAACTGCGGCGTTCTGCTGCGTGGTACCAAGCGTGACGACGTTGAGCGTGGCCAGGTTCTGGTCAAGCCAGGTTCGGTTAAGCCGCACACCAAGTTCGAAGCTGAAGTGTACGTGCTGAGCAAAGAAGAAGGCGGTCGTCACACTCCGTTCTTCAAAGGCTACCGTCCACAGTTCTACTTCCGTACTACTGACGTGACTGGTAACTGCGAACTGCCGGAAGGCGTAGAAATGGTAATGCCAGGCGACAACATCAAAATGGTTGTCACCCTGATCAAAACCATCGCTATGGAAGACGGTCTGCGTTTCGCAATCCGTGAAGGCGGCCGTACCGTTGGTGCTGGCGTTGTAGCTAAAATCATCGAGTAATCTCTCTTTTGAGTGAGCTTTGATGTTTTGAGAAAGCCCCCGCTTAGCGGGGGCTTTTTTATTGGGTTGACACCTATCTAGGGCGTCTATAGAATTGCGCCTCCTTTTAACGGGCGTATTGCGCCCGGTGGGAATAGCAGCCGGAGTCTGAAATCCAATGCAAAATCAGCAAATCCGTATCAGGTTGAAGGCTTTTGACCATCGCCTGATCGACCAATCCACCCAGGAAATCGTGGAAACCGCGAAACGTACTGGTGCTCAAGTGCGTGGTCCAATTCCACTGCCTACCCGTAAAGAGCGGTTCACCGTTCTGGTCTCCCCGCACGTCAACAAAGACGCGCGTGACCAGTACGAGATCCGTACTCATAAGCGCGTACTGGACATCGTCCAGCCAACGGATAAAACCGTTGATGCACTTATGAAGCTCGATCTGGCGGCCGGTGTGGAAGTACAGATCAGCCTCGGCTAAGACTTGGGTCTTAGTCGTGTAACGCTCTGAAATGGGCGGCCATAGCGGGTGAAAGCCCCGTACACTCATGAGGTTTACAACATGACTATTGGTGTAGTCGGTCGTAAATGCGGTATGACCCGTATTTTCACCGAAGAAGGTGTCTCCATTCCGGTCACGGTCATTGAGATCGAACCGAATCGCGTCACCCAGTTCAAAACTGAAGAAACCGATGGCTATCGTGCAGTGCAAGTCACTGTCGGCGAGCGTCGTGCTTCGCGCGTGACTGCTGCTCAAGCAGGTCACTTCGCTAAAGCAAACGTTGCAGCTGGTCGTACTGTCATGGAGTTCCGTCTTGAAGACGGCGACTACCAGGCTGGCGATCTGATCAACGCTGAAATCTTCGCCGCTGGTCAACTGGTTGATGTAACCGGTCAGTCCAAAGGTAAAGGCTTCCAGGGTACGATCAAGCGTTGGAATTTCCGTGGTCAAGACAACACTCACGGTAACTCCGTTTCCCACCGCGTCCCGGGCTCTATTGGCCAGTGCCAGACTCCTGGTCGTGTATTCAAGGGCAAAAAAATGTCCGGTCATATGGGCGCTGAGCGCGTGACCGTGCAGTCCCTCGAAGTAGTGCGCGTCGACGCTGAACGCAATCTGTTGTTGGTCAAGGGTGCTGTTCCTGGCGCTACTGGCGGCAACCTGGTTGTACGTCCAGCGGCCAAGGCTCGCGGTTAAGGGGAAGCTGACATGCAATTAAATGTAAATGACGCTCAAGCGATCGAAGTTTCCGAACTGACATTTGGCGGCGAATTCAACGAGACGCTCGTTCACCAAGCAGTCGTGGCCTACATGGCCGGCGGCCGTCAAGGTAGCAAGCAGCAAAAGACCCGTTCCGACGTACGTGGTGGCGGTAAGCGCCCTTGGCGTCAGAAAGGCACTGGCCGTGCTCGTGCCGGTACTATCCGTAGCCCAATCTGGCGTGGCGGCGGTACCACTTTCGCAGCTCGTCCACAGGATCACTCTCAGAAGCTCAACAAGAAGATGTACCGCGCAGCACTGCGCTCCATCCTTGCTGAACTCGTGCGTACTGATCGTCTGGTCGTGGTTCAGGACTTCGCTGTTGAAAGTCCAAAAACCAAAGATCTGCTGGGCAAACTGAACAACATGAGCCTGACCGACGTTTTGATCGTGTCCGAAGCTGTTGATCAGAACCTGTACCTGGCTGCTCGCAACCTGCCACACGTTGATGTACGTGACGTGCAAGGTTCCGATCCAGTTAGTCTGATCGCATACGACAAGGTGTTGATCACCGTGTCGGCCGTGAAGAAATTCGAGGAGCTGCTGGGATGAACCAGGAACGCGTATTTAAAGTTCTGCTTGGCCCGCACGTTTCCGAAAAGGCTACGGTTCTGGCTGACAAGAAAGGCCAGTTCGTTTTCAAGGTTGCAACTGACGCAACCAAGCTGGAAATCAAGAAGGCCGTCGAAAGCCTGTTCAGCGTGAAAGTAGAGCGTGTTACTACCCTGAATGTTCTGGGTAAGAGCAAGCGCACTGCTCGCGGTCTGGGCAAGCGTAATGACTGGAAGAAGGCAGTTATCTCCCTTCAGCCAGGCCAAGATCTCGATTTCAGCAGCAGTGCTGAGTAAGGAAGGGGTGCATCATGGCAATCGTTAAATGCAAACCGACTTCCCCTGGCCGCCGTTTTGTGGTCAAGGTGGTCAACCAGGAGCTGCATAAAGGCGCTCCTCACGCACCGCTGCTCGAGAAAAAATCGAAGTCTGGTGGTCGTAACAACAATGGTCGCATTACCACTCGTCACATCGGTGGTGGCCATAAGCAGCATTATCGTCTGGTCGACTTCCGTCGCAACGACAAAGATGGCATCGCTGCCACTGTCGAGCGTATCGAATACGATCCAAACCGTACTGCTCACATCGCTCTGCTGCTGTACGCAGATGGCGAGCGTCGCTACATCATCGCCCCTAAAGGCGTGAGTGCTGGCGACCAGCTGATCGCAGGTGCTCTGGCACCGATCAAGCCGGGCAACGCTCTGCAACTGCGTAACATTCCAGTTGGTAGCACCGTACACGGCATCGAATTGAAGCCAGGTAAAGGCGCACAGATCGCTCGTTCCGCTGGTGCTTCGGCTCAGCTGATCGCTCGTGAAGGTGTCTACGTGACCCTGCGTCTGCGTTCTGGTGAGATGCGTAAAGTACTGGCTGAATGCCGTGCGACCCTGGGCGAAGTCTCGAACTCCGAGCACAGCCTGCGTTCGTTGGGTAAAGCTGGTGCCAAACGCTGGCGTGGCGTTCGCCCAACCGTTCGTGGTGTTGCCATGAACCCGGTTGACCACCCACACGGTGGTGGTGAAGGTCGTACCTCTGGTGGTCGTCATCCGGTATCGCCATGGGGCTTCCCGACTAAGGGCGCGAAGACTCGTGGTAATAAGCGTACCGACAAAATGATCGTCCGTCGTCGCAAGTAAATAGAGGGATACGACAGTGCCACGTTCTCTGAAAAAAGGTCCTTTTATTGATCTTCACCTACTGAAGAAGATCGAAGTGGCGGCGGAAAAGAACGATCGCAAACCAGTTAAAACCTGGTCGCGTCGTTCGATGATCCTGCCACAAATGGTCGGTCTGACCATCGCAGTACACAACGGTCGTCAACACGTCCCAGTTCTCGTTAACGAAGACATGGTCGGCCACAAACTGGGCGAGTTTGCCGGTACCCGCACTTATCGTGGGCACGTGGCAGACAAGAAAGCCAAGCGTTAAGGGGTTAGGAAATGGAAGTAGCCGCTAAGTTGTCGGGCGCTCGAATCTCCGCCCAGAAAGCCCGCTTGGTCGCCGACCAGATCCGCGGGAAGAAGGTGGGCGAAGCGCTCAACCTGTTGGCTTTCAGCAGTAAGAAAGCCGCCGAGATCATGAAGAAAGTGCTGGAGTCGGCCGTAGCCAACGCCGAGCATAACGAAGGCGCAGACGTTGATGACCTGAAGGTCAGCACCGTTTTCGTCAACGAAGGGCGTTCGCTGAAGCGCATCATGCCACGTGCCAAAGGCCGTGCTGATCGCATCGTCAAGCGGTCTTGCCATATCACTGTCAAGGTTGCTGACAAGTAACGGAGTCGAAGAGATGGGTCAGAAAGTACATCCCATTGGCATTCGCCTGGGAATCGTCAAGGAGCACACCTCCGTCTGGTACGCAGACGGTCGGACTTATGCGGACTACTTGTTCGCTGATCTGAAGGTGCGTGAGTATCTCCAAGACAAACTAAAAAGCGCGTCCGTAAGCCGTATCGATATCCATCGTCCGGCCCAAACTGCACGTATCACCATCCACACCGCTCGTCCAGGTATCGTTATCGGGAAGAAAGGTGAAGATGTTGAGAAACTGCGTCAGGACCTGACCAAGCAAATGGGTGTGCCTGTGCACATCAATATCGAAGAGATCCGCAAGCCGGAGCTCGACGGTATGCTGGTTGCGCAGAGCGTAGCTCAGCAGCTGGAGCGTCGCGTAATGTTCCGTCGCGCTATGAAGCGCGCCGTACAGAACGCCATGCGCATTGGTGCCAAAGGCATCAAAATCCAAGTGAGCGGTCGTCTCGGCGGTGCTGAAATCGCACGTACTGAATGGTATCGCGAAGGTCGTGTGCCACTGCACACCCTGCGTGCCGACATCGACTATGCCAACTACGAAGCTCACACCACTTACGGTGTGATCGGTGTAAAGGTTTGGATCTTCAAAGGCGAAGTAATTGGTGGTCGCCAAGAAGAACTGAAACCACAAGCACCAGCGCCTCGTAAAAAAGCTGCTAAGTAAGGGGTACGCCAAATGTTGCAACCTAAGCGTACGAAGTTCCGCAAGCAGATGACAGGCCACAACCGTGGTCTGGCTCAGCGCGGTAGCAAAGTCAGCTTCGGCGAGTTCGCGCTGAAGTCTGTAGCTCGTGGTCGTCTCACCGCTCGTCAGATCGAGTCAGCGCGTCGTGCTCTGACCCGTCACGTAAAACGTGGCGGCAAGATCTGGATCCGTGTATTCCCGGACAAGCCGATCTCCAAAAAGCCTCTCGAGGTTCGGATGGGTAAAGGTAAGGGTAACGTGGAATACTGGGTAGCCCAGATTCAGCCAGGCAAAGTCCTGTATGAAATCGAGGGTGTTTCTGAAGAGCTGGCGCGTGAGGCTTTCGCCCTGGCTGCTGCAAAGCTGCCGCTCGCCACCTCCTTTGTTAAACGGACGGTGATGTGATGAAAGCGAATGAACTTCGTGAAAAATCCGCACAGCAGCTGAACGAGCAACTGCTCGGCCTGCTGCGCGACCAGTTCAATCTGCGTATGCAGAAAGCAACTGGCCAGTTGGGGCAGTCTCATCTGCTCTCGCAAGTTAAGCGTGACATCGCTCGCGTGAAGACTGTGCTCAACCAGCAGGCAGGTAAGTGATCATGGCTGAAGCCGAAAAGACTGTCCGTACGCTGACTGGCCGTGTTGTCAGCGACAAGATGGACAAAACCATCACCGTTTTGATCGAGCGTCGCGTTAAGCACCCGATCTACGGTAAATATGTTAAGCGTTCGACTAAGCTGCACGCGCACGACGAAACCAATCAGTGCCACATCGGCGACAAAGTCACTATTCGTGAAACTCGTCCGATGGCCAAGACCAAGTCTTGGGCACTGGTTGATGTTCTCGAACGCGCTGTGGAAGTCTAAGGACTAGGGGTCGGAGAAATTATATGATTCAGACTCAATCCATGCTCGATGTGGCCGATAACAGCGGCGCTCGCCGTGTTATGTGCATCAAGGTGCTGGGTGGCTCCCATCGTCGTTACGCTGGTATCGGTGACATCATCAAAGTTACCGTGAAGGAAGCAATTCCTCGCGGTAAGGTGAAAAAAGGCCAAGTGATGACTGCTGTTGTAGTCCGCACTCGTCACGGCGTACGTCGTGCTGATGGCTCCATTATCCGCTTTGATGGCAACGCTGCTGTTCTTCTGAACAACAAGCAAGAGCCGATCGGCACCCGTATCTTTGGGCCAGTGACCCGTGAACTTCGTACTGAGAAGTTCATGAAGATCGTCTCGCTCGCCCCAGAAGTGCTGTAAGGAGATCCGACATGCAAAAGATTCGTCGTGACGACGAGATCATCGTGATCGCCGGCAAAGACAAAGGTAAGCGCGGTAAGGTGCTTAAGGTTCTCGCTAATAACCGTCTGGTTATCGGTGGTCTGAACCTGGTCAAGCGTCATACCAAGCCTAACCCGATGTCGGGCGTGCAGGGCGGTATCGTCGAGAAAGAAGCTCCGCTGGATGCTTCTAACGTCGCCATCTTCAACGGCGAAACCAACAAGGCTGACCGCGTTGGTTTCAAAGTAGAAGACGGTAAGAAAATTCGTGTCTTCAAGTCGACCCAAAAAGCGGTTGATGCTTGAACACTGCTAGGTAGATTAGACCATGGCACGACTACAAGAGATTTACCGGAAGGAAATCGCCCCTAAGCTTAAGGAAGAACTTAAGCTCGGGAACGTGATGGAAGTTCCGCGCGTCACCAAAATCACCCTGAACATGGGTCTGGGCGAAGCGATCGGCGACAAAAAAGTCATCGAGCACGCTGTTGCCGACCTGGAAAAGATCACCGGTCAGAAAGTCGTTGTGACTTACGCTCGGAAATCCATCGCTGGCTTTAAAGTCCGTGAAGGTTGGCCGATCGGCGTCAAAGTGACTCTGCGCCGTGAGCGTATGTACGAATTCCTGGATCGTCTGCTGTCGATCTCCCTGCCTCGGGTCCGCGACTTCCGCGGCCTGAATGCCAAGTCCTTCGATGGTCGTGGTAACTACAGCATGGGCGTGAAAGAGCAGATCATCTTCCCGGAAATCGACTACGACAAGATCGATGCTCTCCGCGGTCTGGACATCACCCTGACCACCACTGCCAAGAACGATGATGAAGGTCGCGCCCTGTTGCGTGCTTTCAAATTCCCGTTCCGCAACTGATTGGAGTAGGACCATGGCCAAGATGAGCATGAAAAACCGCGAGCTGAAGCGTCAGCTCACGGTTGCCAAGTACGCCAAGAAGCGTGCAGCACTGAAAGCAATCATCGTTGATCTGAACGCAAGTCCAGAAGCGCGTTGGGAAGCGACAGTTGCTCTGCAGAAGCAGCCACGTGACGCAAGCGCTTCGCGCATGCGTAACCGCTGCCGCCTGACCGGTCGTCCACACGGCGTTTACCGCAAGTTCGGCCTCGGCCGTAACAAACTGCGTGAAGCGGCAATGCGTGGTGACGTACCAGGTCTGGTTAAAGCCAGCTGGTAAGTACTTTCAACGTCCGGGTGGTCGGAATCGCAAGATACTGACCACCGGTGACCTTGAATCTGGATCAAGCCCCTTTTGGGGCTTGTTTCATTTCTGGAGTATGTCTAAAATACGCGGCTCGCCTGAGCCCGTGTTTTTTGTGCTCGGAGATTCTCGGCGACATATGTAGCCGCAAGGCTAATTTTTTTGTATTAGGAGCGTCTAGCCCATGAGTATGCAGGACCCGTTAGCGGACATGCTAACTCGTATCCGTAATGCCCAGATGGCTGAAAAGTCCGTCGTAAGCATGCCATCTTCCAAGTTGAAGGTAGCTGTTGCCAAAGTCCTGAAAGACGAAGGCTACATTGCGGGTTATCAGATCAGCAGCGAAATCAAACCACTGCTGTCCATCGAGCTGAAGTACTTCGAAGGCCGTTCGGTCATCGAGGAAGTGAAGCGCGTTAGCCGTCCAGGCCTGCGTCAGTACAAGTCCGCTGAAGATCTGCCGAAAGTTCGTGGCGGTCTGGGCGTGTCTATCGTCTCCACCAACAAAGGTGTGATGACGGATCGTGCTGCGCGCGCTGCCGGTGTCGGCGGCGAAGTTCTTTGCACTGTGTTCTAAGGGGGGATAAGCATGTCTCGCGTCGCTAAGAACCCCGTTAAGCTGCCAGCCGGTGTCGAAGTCAAATTCGCAGGCCAACAGCTTTCGGTGAAGGGTGCCAAGGGTACTCTTGAACTGAACATCCATTCGTCCGTTGAGATCGTTGAAGAAGCTGGTGAGCTGCGTTTCGCTGCTCGCAATGGCGATCAACAAACTCGCGCAATGGCCGGTACCACGCGTGCGTTGGTAAACAACATGGTCCAAGGCGTAAGCCAAGGCTTCGAGCGTAAGCTCCAGCTGGTCGGTGTTGGTTACAAAGCGCAAGCAAAAGGCACGGTTTTGAACCTTGCCCTTGGCTTCTCGCACCCAGTGGATTACGAACTGCCAGCGGGCATCACTGCTGAGACTCCTAGCCAGACCGATATCCTGATCAAGGGCATCGATAAGCAGCTGGTAGGTCAAGTGGCCGCTGAGATCCGCGACTTCCGTCCACCAGAGCCGTACAAAGGCAAAGGTGTGCGCTACGCGGACGAAGTCGTCCGTCGTAAAGAAGCCAAGAAGAAGTAGGGCATAGCAAATGACCGACAAAAAAGTTACTCGACTGCGTCGCGCTCGCAAAGCACGCCTGAAAATGCACGAACTCGAAGTCGTGCGTCTCTGCGTGTTCCGCTCGTCGCAGCACATCTACGCCCAGGTCATCTCGGCCGACGGCAACAAAGTCCTGGCAAGCGCCTCGACTTTGGATAAAGAACTGCGTGATGGTGCCACTGGCAACATCGACGCGGCCACAAAGGTTGGCCAGCTGGTCGCTACGCGTGCTAAGGCCGCTGGCGTCTCGCAAGTGGCTTTCGACCGCTCTGGCTTCAAGTACCACGGTCGCGTGAAAGCGCTGGCTGATGCTGCTCGTGAAGCTGGGCTGGAGTTCTAAGTTATGTCAAATAACGACCAAAAGCGCGACGAAGGCTACATTGAGAAGCTGGTTCAAGTTAACCGCGTAGCCAAAACCGTTAAAGGCGGCCGTATCTTCACTTTCACCGCGTTGACCGTGGTGGGTGATGGTAAAGGGCGTGTTGGCTTCGGCCGTGGCAAGTCACGTGAAGTGCCTGCTGCGATCCAGAAGGCAATGGAAGCTGCTCGTCGCAACATGATCCAAGTTGATCTGAACGGCACCACTCTGCAGTACGCAATGAAGTCCGCTCACGGCGCTTCGAAGGTGTACATGCAGCCTGCTTCTGAAGGTACCGGTATCATCGCTGGCGGCGCTATGCGTGCTGTCCTCGAAGTTGCTGGCGTTCAGAACGTTCTGGCCAAGTGCTACGGCTCGACTAACCCGGTAAACGTGGTTCACGCCACTTTCAAGGGTCTGAAGGCTATGCAATCTCCTGAGTCCATCGCTGCCAAGCGTGGTCTGACTGTCAAGGAGATCTTCTGATCATGGCTACCGTTAAAGTAACGCTGATCAAAAGCATGACCGGCCGCATCCCTAACCACAAATTGTGCGTTAAAGGTTTGGGTCTGCGTCGCATCGGTCACACTGTAGAAGTCCAGGATACTCCCGAGAATCGCGGGATGATCAACAAGGCTTACTACATGCTGCGTGTAGAGGGTTAATCGATGAAACTCAATGATCTGAGTCCAGCGCCGGGTTCCCGTCGCGAAAAGCATCGTCCGGGCCGTGGTATCGGTAGTGGTTTGGGTAAGACCGGTGGCCGTGGCCACAAGGGTCAAACCTCCCGCTCCGGTGGCACCATTGCTCCAGGCTTTGAAGGCGGTCAACAGCCGCTGCATCGTCGCCTGCCTAAGTTCGGTTTCGTATCCCTGAAAGCCATGGACCGCGCAGAAGTGCGTCTGTCCGAGCTGGCTAAAGTGGAAGGCGACATCGTTACTGTGCAGACCCTGAAAGATGCCAACGTGATCAACGTCAACGTACAGCGTGTGAAAATCATGCTGTCCGGTGAAGTGACTCGCGCTGTCACTATCGGCAAGGGAATCGGCGCCACCAAAGGTGCGCGTTCGGCTATCGAAGCAGCTGGCGGCAAGTTCGAGGAATAAATGGCTAAGCAAGGTGCTCTCTCAGCGCTCGGCAAAGGCGGTATGTCTGAACTTTGGGCTCGTCTGCGTTTTCTGTTCCTGGCGATTATCGTCTACCGAATAGGCGCACACATCCCGGTTCCAGGTATCAACCCGGACCGACTCGCAGACCTGTTTCGACAGAATGAGGGGACCATTCTTAGCTTGTTCAACATGTTTTCCGGCGGCGCGCTGGAGCGGATGAGCATCTTTGCACTGGGGATCATGCCGTACATCTCGGCATCGATCATCATGCAGCTGATGACAGCCGTCAGCCCGCAGCTGGAGCAGTTGAAGAAGGAAGGTGAAGCTGGCCGTCGCAAGATTAGCCAGTACACCCGCTACGGCACTGTCGTCCTCGCCCTGGTTCAAGCTATCGGCATGTCCGTTGGCTTGGCCGGGCAGGGCGTTGCGTTCACTGGTGACTTTGGCTTCCATTTCGTCGCAGTATCCACGTTTGTGGCTGGTGCGATGTTCATGATGTGGCTGGGTGAGCAGATTACTGAGCGTGGTGTTGGCAACGGTATCTCGATGTTGATTTTCGCAGGTATCGTCGCCGGTCTTCCGAGAGCAATCGGGCAGTCTTTCGAGTCTGCGCGTCAGGGTGATATCAATATCTTCGCCTTGGTTGCCATCGGTTTGCTGGCAGTAGCGATTATCGGTTTTGTGGTGTTCATTGAGCGTGGCCAGCGTCGTATTGCTGTTCACTACGCCAAGCGTCAGCAGGGCCGTAAGGTCTTTGCTGCGCAGACCAGCCACTTGCCGCTGAAAGTGAATATGGCCGGTGTTATTCCGGCAATTTTCGCGAGCAGCATCTTGCTGTTTCCGGCTTCGTTGGGTACCTGGTTTGGTCAGTCTGAAAATATGGGCTGGCTGCAGGACCTCTCTCAGTCGATCGCTCCTGGTCAGCCGTTGAATATTCTGCTGTTTAGTGCAGGGATTATTTTCTTCTGCTTCTTCTATACGGCGTTGATGTTCAATCCGAAAGACGTAGCGGAAAACCTGAAGAAGTCCGGTGCCTTTATTCCGGGCATCCGTCCAGGTGAGCAGTCGGCACGCTACATTGATGGCGTTCTGACTCGTTTGACCCTGTTCGGTGCTCTATATATGACGGCCGTGTGCCTGTTGCCCCAGTTCCTGGTGGTTGCAGCAAACGTTCCGTTCTACCTTGGCGGGACCTCGTTGCTGATCGTGGTCGTGGTTGTGATGGACTTCATGTCCCAAGTACAATCGCACCTCGTTTCGCACCAGTACGAATCCCTGATGAAGAAAGCCAACCTGAAGGGCTACGGCAGCGGCATGTTGCGCTGAGTACCCCATAAGGTTCGAGGAGTTGGTGATGAAAGTTCGTGCATCGGTGAAAAAGCTGTGCCGTAACTGCAAGATTATTCGCCGCGAAGGTGTTGTTCGAGTAATTTGCAGCGCGGAACCGCGTCACAAACAGCGCCAAGGCTGAGTGTGATCCGCTTGAAGCCCGGCAGCTAGTGCGCTGCCGGGTTGATTATTTGTTATTACAGCGATATTATCTCGCGCCCTATTTCTTGGCTTCCGGGGCGTAGGTAGCTGTCAATTGGAGTCCCACTGAATGGCCCGTATTGCAGGCGTTAACATTCCAGATAACAAGCACACTGTTATCTCGCTGACCTACATCTATGGTGTTGGTCGCACTACTGCGCAGAAAATTTGCGCGGTCGCTGGGGTAAACCCAGCCGCTAAGATCAAGGATCTGAGCGACGAGCAGATTGAACAGCTGCGTGGCGAAGTGGCGAAGTTCACCACTGAAGGTGACCTGCGTCGCGAAATCAACATGAAAATCAAGCGTTTGATGGACCTCGGTTGCTATCGCGGTCTGCGTCATCGTCGTGGTCTTCCAGTACGCGGTCAGCGTACCAAGACTAACGCGCGTACCCGTAAAGGTCCGCGTAAGCCGATCCGCAAGTAATCGCCCCAGCGAATCGACAGGAAAATTATCATGGCAAAACCTGCTGCTCGTCCTCGTAAAAAAGTTAAAAAGACAGTGGTTGATGGCATCGCCCACATCCATGCATCTTTTAACAACACCATCGTGACCATCACCGACCGTCAAGGTAACGCGCTTTCTTGGGCTACCTCCGGTGGTTCGGGTTTCCGCGGTTCCCGCAAGTCCACTCCGTTTGCTGCTCAAGTAGCTGCTGAACGTGCTGGTCAAGCTGCGCTGGAATATGGCCTGAAAAACCTCGACGTTAACGTCAAAGGTCCAGGTCCAGGTCGTGAGTCTGCTGTCCGTGCTTTGAACGGCTGTGGCTATAAGATCGCCAGCATCACCGACGTGACGCCAATCCCGCACAACGGGTGCCGTCCGCCGAAGAAGCGCCGCGTGTAATCCAGGAGATTGTAAAGAATGGCTCGTTACATTGGTCCAAAATGCAAACTCGCTCGTCGCGAAGGCACCGATCTCTTCCTGAAGAGCGGCGTGCGCGCGATCGAATCGAAGTGCAACATTGAAGCAGCACCTGGTATCCACGGCCAACGCCGCGGTCGCCAGTCCGACTACGGCACCCAACTGCGTGAAAAGCAGAAGGTCCGTCGTATCTACGGCGTTCTCGAGCGTCAGTTCAGCGGCTACTACAAAGAAGCTGCTGGCAAGAAAGGTGCAACCGGTGAAAACCTGCTGCAACTGCTCGAATGCCGTCTGGACAACGTTGTATACCGTATGGGCTTTGGTTCGACTCGTGCCGAATCCCGTCAGCTGGTATCGCACAAGTCGATCAGCGTTAACGGTCAGACCGTAAACGTTCCGTCCTACCAGGTTCGTGCTGGTGACGTGGTCGCAGTTCGCGAGAAAGCAAAAAACCAACTTCGCATTGTCCAAGCTCTCGATCTGTGTGCCCAACGTGGCCGCGTAGAATGGGTAGAAGTAGACACTGAGAAGAAGTCGGGCGTTTTCAAGAACGTTCCTGCTCGCAGTGATCTGTCCGCCGACATCAACGAAAGCCTGATTGTCGAGCTCTACTCCAAGTAAGGGCTAGAAAATAGGTGCATCCATGCAGATTTCGGTAAATGAGTTCCTGACACCCCGCCACATTGATGTGCAGGTTGTCAGTCCAACCCGCGCCAAAATTACTCTCGAGCCTCTCGAGCGTGGTTTTGGCCACACCCTGGGCAACGCGCTGCGCCGCATCCTGTTGTCCTCAATGCCCGGCTGTGCAGTAGTCGAGGCCGAGATTGACGGTGTGCTCCACGAGTACAGCGCCATCGAAGGTGTACAGGAAGACGTAATTGAAATCCTGTTGAACCTTAAAGGTCTGGCTATCAAGCTGCACGGCCGTGACGAAGTTACGCTGACCTTGTCGAAGAAGGGTTCGGGGGTGGTTACCGCTGCCGATATTCAGCTGGATCATGATGTCGAGATCGTTAACCCCGATCACGTAATCGCTAACCTGGCGTCTAACGGCGCCCTGAACATGAAGCTCACTGTAGCTCGTGGTCGTGGTTATGAACCGGCCGACTCGCGTCAGAGCGATGAAGACGAAAGCCGCAGCATTGGTCGCTTGCAGCTTGACTCTTCGTTCAGCCCGGTTCGCCGTATCGCATACGTGGTGGAAAACGCCCGTGTCGAACAGCGTACTAACCTGGACAAGCTGGTTATTGATCTGGAAACCAACGGTACCCTGGATCCTGAAGAGGCTATCCGCCGCGCTGCAACCATTCTGCAACAGCAGTTGGCTGCGTTCGTCGACCTCAAAGGTGACAGCGAACCAGTGGTAATCGAGCAGGAAGACGAGATCGATCCGATCCTGCTTCGCCCGGTTGACGATCTGGAACTGACTGTACGTTCGGCTAACTGCCTTAAGGCGGAAAACATTTACTACATCGGTGACCTGATCCAGCGCACCGAAGTAGAACTGTTGAAGACTCCGAACCTGGGCAAGAAATCCTTGACTGAAATCAAGGACGTTCTGGCCTCCCGCGGTCTGTCCCTCGGCATGCGCCTCGACAACTGGCCGCCTGCAAGTCTTAAGAAGGACGACAAGGCGACTGCCTGATCGTCGTAATCACCGAACGTGAGTTTGGTAAGGAATGAACCATGCGTCATCGTAAAAGTGGTCGTCACCTGAGCCGTACCAGCTCGCACCGCAAGGCCATGTTCCAAAACATGGCGGTGTCGCTGTTCGAGCACGAGCTGATCAAAACTACACTGCCGAAAGCTAAAGAACTGCGTCGCGTTGCTGAGCCGCTGATCACTTTGGCCAAGACAGACAGCCTGGCTAACCGCCGTCTGGCTTTCGACCGTACTCGTTCGAAAGCTATCGTTGGTAAGCTCTTCAACGACCTGGGCAAGCGTTACGCTACCCGTGAGGGTGGCTACCTGCGCATCCTCAAGTGCGGTTTCCGCGCTGGCGATAACGCGCCTATGGCGTACGTCGAGTTGGTTGATCGTGCTACTGCCGGCGAAGCTGTAAGCGCCGAGTAAGACGACAAGCTGCAACGAAAAACCGGGCCTAGTGCCCGGTTTTTTGTGCGCGTAACAAAAGCGTGCTGCGTACAAGAATCCTCAAGCGACACGCCTCACTATGAGCGTTGGGTATGTTGGTAGTTATTTTCTATTGAAGCCTACAATTTAATGAATTTGTAGGTGTCATGTGGATGGTCAATACTCCCTCCAAGCCGATTAGCCGGCAGTTCAAAGCCCGACCTGAGGAAGATGCGCATGAGCCAGAATAAAGTCCTTACCACCGCCAGCGGCGCGCCCGTTGCGGACAATCAGAACTCACGTTCCGCCGGCCCACGTGGCCCATTGCTGCTCGACGATTTCCACCTGATCGAGAAGCTTGCTCACTTCAACCGTGAAAATATCCCTGAGCGTCGCGTGCACGCCAAAGGTTCGGGTGCCTTCGGTACCTTTACCGTGACAAAAGACATTACCCAGTACACCAGCGCCAAGTTGTTCGAGTCCGTTGGCAAGCAGACGCCTACGTTCCTGCGTTTCTCCACCGTAGGCGGTGAACGTGGTTCGGCTGATACTGAGCGCGATCCACGTGGCTTCGCCTTGAAGTTCTACACCGAAGAAGGCAACTGGGACATCGTCGGTAACAACACCCCGGTGTTCTTTATCCGTGACCCGCTGAAATTCCCGGACTTTATCCACACCCAGAAGCGTCTGCCCCAAAGCAACTTGAAAAGCGCGCAGATGATGTGGGATTTCTGGTCGCACTCCCCAGAGGCGTTGCATCAGGTCACCATTCTGTTTTCGGACCGTGGCATTCCAGACGGCTACCGTCACATGCACGGTTTCGGCAGCCACACTTACAGCCTGATCAACGCCCAGGGCGAGCGTCATTGGGTGAAGTGGCACTACAAGACCAAGCAAGGCATCAAGAACCTGGCGCCGGCCGAGGCTGCCCGCTTGGCGGGTACTGATCCTGACTACGCCCAGCGCGATCTGTTTGGCGCAATCGAGCGCGGTGACTTCCCCAAGTGGCGCGTGTGCATCCAGATCATGACCGAGGCCCAGGCGAACGCCCATTACGAGAACCCGTTTGACGTGACCAAGACCTGGTCGCAAAAAGAATTCCCGTTGATTGAAGTGGGTGAGTTGGAGCTCAATCGTAATCCGCAGAACTACTTCGCAGAAGTCGAGCAGGCTGCATTTGGCCCAAGCAACATGGTTCCAGGCGTTGGCCTGTCGCCAGACCGTATGCTCCAAGGTCGGGTGTTCGCCTACGCCGATGCTCACCGCTACCGTGTGGGCACCAACCACCAGCAACTGCCGGTGAACGCACCACGTAGCCCGGTTAACAGCTACCAGCGTGACGGCTCAATGGCTTTCGGCAGCAATGGTGGGGCGGCTCCGAACTACGAGCCAAACAGCTATGCCGACGCACCGAAACAAGCTCCGCAATATGCAGAGCCAGCATTGGCCCTGAGCGGCGCCGCTGATCGCTACGATCATCGCGAAGATACGGACTACTACAGCCACGCCGGTGCGCTGTTCCGTCTGATGAATGATGAGCAAAAAGCGTTGCTCACCAATAACATCGCGGGCGCAATGGCTGGGGTTTCCAGCGACGTGGTCCAGCGTCAACTGCAGCACTTCTATAAAGCCGACCCGGCTTATGGAGAAGCAATCGCAAAGGCACTGGGTGTATCGCTTAACTGACTCTAAACGATAAGCAGAACCGCCCTCATTTGGGCGGTTTTTGCGTTATTTAAGCTACTTTTCCCTGAAAATCTTCACTTTTCTGCCGTTTGTCCCGTGACCTTCAAGTCAGCATGGTTCAAACTACAGCCTTTCAAGCAGGGAGATGTAGGGCGATGCAAGGTCACCCCGACGTAATCGATTACCTCAACACGTTGCTGACGGGCGAACTGGCAGCTCGTGACCAATATTTCATCCATTCGCGTATGTACGAAGACTGGGGCTTTACCGAGCTCTACGAGCGTATCAACCACGAAATGGAAGAAGAGGCGCAGCACGCTGATGCCCTGATGCGCCGCATTCTGATGCTCGAAGGCACGCCGCGTATGCGTCCTGATGATCTGGATGTGGGTACCACAGTGCCTGACATGCTCGCTGCCGATCTTCGCCTTGAGTACAAGGTCCGTGCCGCACTCTGCAAGGGCATCGAGCTTTGCGAGCAGCACAACGACTATGTCACCCGGGAAATACTGCGGGTGCAGTTGAATGACACCGAAGAAGATCACACCTACTGGCTGGAAAAGCAGTTGGGCCTGATCAAGCTGATCGGCCTGGAGAATTACCTGCAATCGCAGTTCTGATTCCCGGTTACAAAAAAGCCCCTGTTACTGCAAAGTGACAGGGGCTTTTTATTGGGCCTGAAAAATCAGGCCCGGTCGCGTTCCAGCAACGGTTTCAAGTAGTAACCGGTATGCGACTGCGGCATTTCGGAAACCTGCTCCGGAGTGCCCACTGCGATAATCTGGCCACCCTTCGAACCACCTTCCGGCCCCAGGTCTACCAGCCAGTCGGCAGTCTTGATCACATCAAGGTTGTGCTCGATCACCACCACGGTATTGCCGTGGTCTCGCAGGCGGTGCAGTACGTCCAGCAACTGCTGAATATCCGCGAAGTGCAGGCCAGTGGTCGGCTCGTCGAGGATGTACAAGGTTTTGCCGGTATCGCGCTTGGACAGCTCGCGAGACAGCTTGACCCGCTGCGCCTCGCCACCCGACAGCGTGGTCGCTGATTGCCCCAGCTTGATGTACGACAGGCCCACATCCATCAGCGTCTGCAGCTTGCGCGCCAACGCCGGCACCGCGTCGAAGAACTCGCGAGCTTCCTCGATGGTCATTTCCAGGGTCTCGTGGATGCTCTTGCCCTTGTACTTGATCTCCAGGGTCTCGCGGTTGTAGCGCTTGCTCTTGCACACATCGCACGGCACGTAGATGTCCGGCAGGAAGTGCATCTCCACCTTGATCAGGCCATCGCCCTGGCACGCTTCACAGCGGCCACCCTTGACGTTGAACGAGAACCGACCCGGCCCATAACCCCGTGAGCGCGACTCTGGCACGCCAGCGAACAACTCGCGGATAGGCGTAAACAGCCCGGTGTAGGTGGCTGGGTTTGAACGCGGCGTACGTCCAATCGGGCTCTGGTCGATGTCGACCACCTTGTCCAGATGCTCCAGGCCCTTGATGCTGTCGTGGGCCGCTGCTTCCAGGGTGGTCGCGCCGTTCAGGGCGGTGGCACTCAGTGGGAACAGGGTGTTGTTGATCAGCGTCGACTTGCCCGAACCGGAAACACCGGTCACGCAGGTCAGCAAGCCTAGCGGAATCTCCAGGTCGACATTGCGCAGGTTGTTCCCGCGCGCGCCCTTGAGATGCAGCGCCATCTTTTTGTTACGCGGTGTGCGCTTGGCGGGTACTTCAATCTTCACACGGCCGGACAAGTATTTGCCGGTCAGTGAATCAGGATGTGCCATCACCTCGGCAGGCGTGCCTTCAGCAACGATATGGCCACCATGCACGCCCGCGCCGGGGCCGATATCGACCACGTAGTCCGCCAGGCGGATAGCGTCTTCATCATGCTCGACCACGATCACGGTATTGCCAATATCGCGCAGGTGTTTCAGCGTGCCCAGCAAGCGGTCATTGTCCCGTTGGTGCAAGCCAATCGACGGCTCGTCGAGGATATACAGCACGCCCACAAGGCCGGCGCCAATCTGGCTGGCCAGGCGAATGCGCTGCGCCTCACCGCCGGACAAGGTGTCGGCGCTGCGGTCCAGCGACAGATAGTCCAGGCCCACGTTAACCAGGAACTGCAATCGCTCGCGAATTTCCTTGAGGATCTTGTCGGCAATTTCCCCGCGACGACCGGTCAGCTTCAGCACGCCAAAGTATTCACAGGCATCGCCGATCGGCAGGTTGGTCACTGCCGGCAGGGTCTTCTCGCCTACCCATACATGCCGGGCTTCACGGCGCAGGCGCGTGCCACGGCAATCCGGGCATGGCTGTGTGCTGAGGAATTTCGCCAGCTCCTCGCGCACGCTCGCCGATTCGGTTTCGCGGTAGCGGCGTTCCAGGTTCGGCACGATGCCTTCGAACGGGTGCGAGCGCTTGACGATATCGCCGCGGTCGTTCAGGTATTTGAAGTCGACATTCTGTGAACCGCTGCCATTGAGAATGACTTTCTGCTGGTCTGCCGGCAGTTGGTTGAATGGCACTTCCAGGCTGAATTTGTAGTGGGACGCCAATGACCCAAGCATCTGGAAGTAGTAGACATTACGCCTGTCCCAGCCACGTATCGCACCCTCGGCCAAGGTCAGTTCGCCATTGACCAGACGCTTGATATCGAAAAACTGTTTCACACCCAGGCCGTCGCAAGTCGGGCAGGCGCCGGCCGGGTTGTTGAAGGAAAACAGCTTGGGTTCCAGCTCACTGATGGCATGGCCACAGATAGGGCAGGCGAAACGCGCGGAGAAGATGATCTCTTCGCCCGGCTCGTCATCCATCGGCGCTACCAGGGCAATGCCATCGGCCAGCTTCAGCGCGGTTTCGAACGATTCCGCCAAACGCTGCTGCAGGTCGGCGCGCACCTTGAATCGGTCGACCACCACATCAATGGAGTGCTTTTTCTGCTTGTCCAGCTTCGGCGCTTCGTCCAGCTCATAGAGCTTGCCGTTGATGCGCGCCCGCACGAAGCCCTGGGCCCGCAGCTCTTCGAAGACCGACAGGTGTTCACCCTTGCGCTCGCGAATGACGGGCGCCAGCAGCATCAGCTTGGCGCCTTCGGGCTGGGCCAGCACCAGGTCGACCATCTGGCTGACGGTCTGGGCTTCCAAGGGGATATCGTGGTCCGGGCAACGGGGGATACCCACGCGTGCGTACAGCAGGCGCAGGTAGTCGTAGATCTCGGTAATGGTACCCACGGTAGAGCGCGGGTTGTGGGACGTGGACTTCTGCTCGATGGAAATAGCCGGCGACAGGCCTTCAATGGTGTCGACATCGGGCTTTTCCATCATCGAGAGGAACTGCCGGGCGTAGGCCGACAGCGATTCCACATAGCGACGCTGACCTTCGGCATACAGCGTGTCGAACGCCAGGGACGATTTGCCGGAGCCGGACAAGCCGGTGATGACGATCAGTTTGTCCCGGGGCAGGGTCAGGTCGATGTTCTTCAGGTTGTGGGTTCTAGCCCCACGAATCAGGATCTTGTCCAAGATGGCCTCGCACGGCGGGCGTAAATGATGCCGGAGTATACGGCTAAAGACTGGATGAATATACACTGTCAAAACGCCGCTTGCAGCCTTACATGAAAGCTGCGCGGCAAAGCGCCGCATATACCCTCTCAATCGATGGGACTGGTAGAATCGCCGCCGGTTCACACGAGGTTTTTCCATGCACGATCCCCACAGCGAACGCATGAGTAGCGGCGAGACCCGAGCGGCAAGCGGTCTGGCCCTGGTGTTCGCCTTCCGTATGCTGGGCATGTTTATGGTGTTGCCGGTGCTGGCCACCTATGGGATGGATCTCGCAGGGGCGACCCCCGCCTTGATCGGCCTGGCGATTGGCGCCTATGGCCTGACCCAGGCAATTTTCCAGATCCCGTTCGGGATTATTTCCGACCGCATTGGCCGTCGCCCGGTGATCTATCTCGGGCTGATCGTATTCGCCCTTGGCAGTGTGCTAGCGGCCCAGTCCGATTCGATCTGGGGCGTGATCGCCGGGCGCATCCTGCAGGGCGCCGGTGCGATTTCCGCCGCCGTGATGGCGCTGCTCTCGGACCTGACCCGCGAACAACACCGCACCAAGGCCATGGCGATGATCGGCATGACCATCGGCCTGTCGTTTGCCGTGGCCATGGTGGTGGGCCCCTTGCTCACGCGTGCGTTCGGCTTGCATGGGCTGTTCCTGGCCACGGGCGGCATGGCGTTGTTTGGCATCCTGATCGTGGCGTTTATGGTGCCGCGCTCCACCGGCACCCTGGCGCACCGTGAATCGGGCGTTGCACGCAAGGCGTTGCTGCCGACGCTCAAGCACCCGGACCTGCTGCGTCTGGATTTAGGTATCTTCGTATTACACGCCATGCTGATGTGCAGCTTCGTCGCCTTGCCCCTGGCCCTGGTGGAAAAAGCTGGGCTGCCCAAGGAACAGCACTGGTGGGTCTACCTCACTGCGTTGTTGATTTCGTTCTTCGCCATGATCCCGTTCATCATCTATGGCGAGAAGAAACGCAAAATGAAACGAGTTTTACTCGGCGCCGTCGCGACATTGATGCTCACTGAACTATTCTTCTGGCAGTTCGGCGACAGCCTGCGCGCACTGGTGATCGGCACGGTGGTGTTTTTCACCGCGTTCAACCTGCTCGAAGCGTCGTTGCCGTCGCTGATCAGTAAAGTTTCACCGGCGGGCGGTAAGGGCACGGCCATGGGGGTGTATTCCACCAGCCAGTTCCTGGGCTCCGCGTTGGGCGGCATCATGGGCGGCTGGATGTTCCAGCATGGCGGTTTGTCGGTTGTGTTCCTCGGATGCGCCGCGCTGGCTGCACTTTGGCTGGTCTTTGCTGTTACCATGCGCGAACCTCCCTACGTCACCAGCCTGCGTTTGCCGCTATCGCCCGAGGCGATCCGCGAAGCCGGCCTGGTCGAGCGCCTGAAGGCCGTGGTAGGGGTAACGGATGCAGTGGTGGTCGCTGAAGAGGCGGCCATTTACATCAAATTGGACACCGAATTATTGGATCGCGCGACGCTCGAGCAACTGGTCAACCCAGTGCCGACAGCGCGCCCAGCCTAGGAGAACGTTATGGCCCGTGGGGTTAACAAAGTCATATTGGTCGGTACTTGCGGCCAAGATCCCGAAGTTCGCTACTTGCCTAACGGTAATGCTGTGACCAACCTGAGTCTGGCGACCAGCGAGCAATGGACCGATAAGCAGACCAACGAGCGCAAAGAGAAAACCGAGTGGCACCGCGTGTCGTTGTTCGGCAAGGTCGCAGAGATCGCCGGTGAATACCTGCGCAAAGGTTCGCAGGTGTACATCGAAGGCAAACTGCAAACCCGTGAGTGGGAAAAAGACGGCATCAAGCGTTACACCACCGAAATCGTGGTCGACATGCAAGGCACCATGCAACTGCTGGGCGGCCGTCCACAGGGCGACCAACAGGGCCAGGGCGGCATGTCCAACTCGGCACCGCGTCCACAGCAGTCGCGTCCGCAGCCAAGCCAACAGCCACAGCGTGAGTCGCGCCCAGCGCCACAACAGGCTGCTCCGCAACCGGCTCCGGATTTCGACAGCTTTGATGACGATATCCCGTTCTAAGGTCCAAGACCGACCCTGAACAAACAAAACCCCCGATAGCGAAAGCATCGGGGGTTTTTTATGGGCAATGCCCAGGCGTGGGCGCACGGGATGCCTTTGTGCAGACAGCACACCACCCCGACATTTGTTCTCATGGCCCACAAGATTTAGGCTGTCGTCACCTCTAGCAAGAAGGAAGGCTGTGATGACCTGGTCCGCCAAGCAGTACACGATGTTCGAACAGCAGCGCACTCGCCCCGTCCGTGACCTGGTGGCAGCCATTCCCAACATCGACGTGACCACCGCCGTCGACCTGGGATGCGGGCCGGGGAACTCCACCGAAGTACTGGCCGAGCGTTTCCCCCAAGCGCACGTCACGGGCATGGACAGCTCCGATGACATGTTGCTGGACGCACGCAAGCGCCTGCCCAGGTTGAACTTCGAGCTGGCAGACATCGGCGCCTGGCATCCGGCGCAACGCTTGGATGTGATCCTGGCCAATGCCTCGCTGCAATGGCTGCCCGACCACGCCACGCTGTACCCGCACTTGGTCCACCAACTGAACCCAGGCGGCACGCTGGCGGTGCAAACCCCGGACAATCTGGACGAGCCCGCCCATCGCCTGGCCCGTGAAGTTGCGGCCGATGGCCCATGGGCGGCCAAGATAGGGGCGGTCAAACACAATGAGCGGCACACCGCCAGTTACTACTACGAACTGCTGAGCAAGCATTGCAGTACCGTGGATGTGTGGCGCACCACCTATCAGCACCCGTTGGCGGACCACGCGGCGGTGGTGGAGTGGTTCAAGGCTTCGGCATTGCGGCCTTTTCTTGCGCCGTTGACCGACGATGAAAAAGCCGCCTTCCTGCAGCAATACCAGGCGCGAATTACCCAGGCTTATCCCGCCCTGGCCGATGGCACGGTGTTGTTGCCCTTTCCGCGCCTGTTCATCATCGCCACACGCTGAAGCGATCAGCCCGGGTGGCGGTCACGCGGCCGCTGCTTGGGCCTTCAAATATTCCTCTGCCGACACCACACCCGCATAGCCAAAGGCCAGGGAGGCCATGTACGCGCCGTGTACCTGCGCTGCCGGAATCACCTGGCCGTTGAACTCCTGGTCGCGGGTCGCGCAGGCATCATGAATCACCGTAACCTTGTAGCCCAGGTCCGCCGCCGCCCGCACCACGGCGTCAACGCACATATGGCTCATGCTGCCCACTACCACCACGTCGGTGATGCTGCGCTGTTCCAGCAGTTCGCGCAGATTGGTTTGGCGAAACGCATTCACGAAGTGTTTGAGTACCACCGGCTCATCGCCCTCGTTGATTACCTTGGCATGCAAGTGCGCGCCTTCGGAGCCCGGGGTGAAGAAGGGTGCGTCGTCGCCAGCGAACTCATGGCGTACATGAATCACCGCATCGCCTGCTTGCCGAAATGCCTGTAGCACCTGCGCCGCCTTGTCCGCTGCGGCTTCCACGCCGTCGAGCGGCCACTTGCCCTGGGGGAAGTAGTCGTTCTGGATATCGATTAGGATGAGCGCCTGCTTGGCCATGTGTGTTGCCTCGTGATGGGTTGATGGGCCTAGTATCTTATCTGGCGATCACACCGAGAATTGGCTGCACCGACAATAACAGGGGGAAAACTGACAATGGCCGCGCAACGCAGCACTGTCGAGCTGGGTGTGTTGATCTACCAGGGCGCGCAACTCGCCGCAGTCCACGGGCTGACTGACCTGTTCGGGGTCGCCAACCGCATCGCCGCCGAGCATGAATCTGCGCAACTGCCGCTGCTGCGGGTCAGCCACTGGCAGGTAGATGCCCACGGCACGCCCGCGCGCACGTTCGACAGCCATCCCGGCCCCGACCAACCGATGATGGCCGTGCTGGTGCCACCCTCGATTGCCGAGTTCACCGAAGACCAGGCGCCGCCTGCACTGCTGCAATGGCTGCGCCAGCAACATGCGGCCGGCACCGTGCTGGGCGGTGTGTGCATCGGTTCGATCATGCTGGCGCGCAGCGGCTTGTTGGATGGTCGCAGCGCCACCACTCACTGGTCTTCCGCGAAGTCCTTTGCGGCCAGTTACCCGGCGGTGCGCCTGGAAGCGGATAAACCCATTGTCGATGACGGCGACCTGATCACCTCCGCTGGGCTGATGGCCTGGTCCGAACTGGGCCTGCGCCTGGTCGACCGCCTGATGGGCCCGAGCGTTGCAGCCGACACGGCGCGTTTTCTGGTGATTGAACACAGCGCCAGTGCCAGCCAGTGCGGTAGCAACTTTGCGCCGATTCTCAGGCATGGTGATGGTGCGGTTCTCAAGGTCCAGCATTGGCTGCAGGCCAGTGGCGCGGTGGATGTGTCCGTGGCGGCGATGGCGCAGGAGGCCAACCTGGAGGAGCGCACGTTCTTGCGGCGATTTCGCAACGCCACCGGGTTGAAACCCACCGAGTACTGCCAGCACCTGCGGGTCGGCAAGGCACGGCAGATGCTGGAGTTCACCAACGGCACGATCGATCACATTGCCTGGACCGTGGGCTATCAGGACCCCAGCGCCTTTCGCGCCATTTTCAAGAAAATCACGGGGTTGTCCCCCAGCGATTACCGCAACCGTTTTGGGGTTTGAATCGTGCAGAACGCCGCAGGGTTAACTTAGGGTCGTGCAGAATAAAACAGGCTAACGGCCATCACTTCTTGCGCAACTGATTGATTTTACGGCCATCCCCGCAAACCCTATGTTGGCCTGATCCATGCAGCCCTCCTGCTACACAACGGCTGATAGAAAGGGGAACGCATGACCCCCATAAGTCGCAAGAAGCTGGTGGTCGCCCACTCCATGCGAGAAGGCGCGCCCCTGCATGAAATTGAAACCAACCGTGCACTCGCGCGCTGGCTGGCGCAGATCCTGGGGCTCAAGTTCGGTGGTAGCTACGACCCGGCCCTGCATGCGGGCCGGGAATTGTACCTGCTGCCCACGCAAACGCTGGTCGGACCTGCCCAAGCGCAACGGCTCAATATCAAAGGGCCACAAGATCTGTGGGGCGGCTATGTCGATCACGCTTTCATCTGCACCAAAGCCATCAGTCACGGCCTGCTGAGTCCCGAGGCCAAGGCGCCCGAAGGCTGGTCGCCGACATTCTGCGAGCGTGTGCGTGACGTGGTGTTGGACGGCGTGAGTGTGTTCGCCCTTGAGGATGCACGGCCTGCCGCGACCCGCTTGCTCTACAGCGGCCCGATTCGTCTGAAACCCGTAAATGCCTGTGCAGGGCGGGGGCAGGAAGTTATCCACAGCCTGGATGAATTCGACGCGATAGTGGCCCGCCCGGAAGCGGCCCGAATGTTCAATCAAGGCGTGGTGCTGGAACAAGACCTGCACGAGGTGGTCACCCATAGTGTGGGCCAGAGTTTTATCGGCGATCACCTCTTCAGCTACTGCGGCGAGCAGCACCTGACGCAAGACGGGCAGGGCGAAGAGGTCTACGGCGGTTCCGATCTGCTGGTCGTCCCCGGTGATTACGCAGCCCTGCTCAAACTGGATCTGCCTGAAGACGTGCGTAAGGCTATCGAACAGGCGCTGGTTTTTGACCGAGCCGCGAATGAAGCCTACCCAAGCTTCTTCGCCTCGCGCCGCAACTACGACATCGCCCAAGGCCTGGACAGCACAGGCCAGCGCCGCAGTGGCGTGCTCGAACAATCCTGGCGCATGGGCGGGGCCAGTAGCGCGGAAGTCGCGGCGCTGCAGAGCTTTATCAACCACCCGGGCCTGAAGGCCATCCGTGTGTCCTCGGTAGAAACCTATGTAGACCAAGTGCTGCCGGCGGATGCCATCGAGGTATACCGAGGCCCGGCCGAAAACAGCGACTTTCTACTCAAGTATGTGACGGTCCAGACTTATGACGGCTAGAAGCGAGAGCATCAGCATTGATATAGACGACGAACAAATGAGCGGGACCTTCCTCAGCCCCAAGTCCAAAGTGCCCGGTGTGTTGTTCGTGCACGGTTGGGGCGGTAGCCAGGAGCGCGACTTGGAGCGAGCCAAAGGTATCGCAGGCCTTGGGTGTGTGTGCCTGACTTTCGACCTGCGTGGCCATGCTGGCACCGGCATCCCCTTGTCCCGCGTCACCCGCGAAGACAACCTGCGCGACCTGCTGGCTGCCTACGACCGCCTACTGTCCCACCCGGCGATCGACACCTCGGCGGTGGCAGTGGTGGGCACCAGTTATGGCGGCTACTTGGCGGCGATCCTCACCTCGTTGCGCCCGGTACGCTGGCTGGCGCTGCGAGTGCCGGCACTGTATCGCGACCAGGAATGGCTCAAGCCCAAGCGCGATTTGGACAAAGCCGACCTGATGGATTACCGCGGCACCCTGGTGCACGCCGAAACCAATCGGGCCCTGCATGCCTGTGCGCAATTTACCGGCGATGTGCTGATTGTCGAGTCGGAAACCGACGACCATGTGCCCCACGCGACCATCATGAGTTATCGTGCGGCGTGCCAGCAGACCCACTCCCTGACCCACCGCATCATCGACGGTGCCGACCATTCCCTGAGCGACCCGGTGTCGCAACAGGCGTACACCTCGATACTGGTGGACTGGATTACCGAGATGGTGGTGGGGGAGCGGTTGAGCATCATTCAGGCCCGTTGATTCATCTGTGTCTGGGCTGGCGCCTTCGCGAGCAAGCCCGCTCCCACATTTGGAACGCTATCCAACCTGTGGGCGCGGGCTTGCTCGCGAAGGCGATGTAACTATCACCTCAGTTCTCTCAGGCTGTTTTCTTCACCCGCAACGCCTTGGCCTTGGCCTCCACCCCCAAATACATCACCAGTGCAATCAACAACGGGCAAATAAAATAAATGGCCCGGTACGCGATCAGCCCCGCCAGCAAACTCCCCCGCGACGCCTCATGTTGCAATAGCGCAATGAACACCGCCTCCAACACCCCCAACCCGGCCGGGATATGGGTGACCACTCCGGCAATCGCACTGATCAACAGCACCCCCAGCACCAACGGGTAATCCAGTTTGGCCGGCAGCAAGGTGAATATCACTGCGGCCATCAACGACCAGTTCAACGCACCCAGAGCCAGCTGCAAACAGGCCATGCGCAGCGACGGCAAGTTGATCTCGATACCGCGAATCGACCACGCGCGCTTTTTAGAAAACCGGCACGCCGCCAGGTAGCCCAGGCTCGCGAGCACCAATAACACCCCGACCCCTTGCAAGGCGCCGCTGCTGAGCTTCCAGCCCGGCGGCAGGTTCACCAACCCGCTGCTGAACACCACCCCGGCCAACGCCATATAGCCGAACCAATTGGTGGCCAGGCTCAGGCCGAGGATCTTGGCGATATTGCTGGTGCTCACGCCCAGGCGCGAATACAGCCGGTACCGCATGGCAATGCCGCCGACCCAAGCGCTGAGGTTGAGGTTGAACGCGTAGCTGATGATGCCCACCGGCAATATCTGCTTCCAGCGCAGCGGCTGGCGAATGTAGGTGCGGCCGATCAGGTCAAAACAGGCGTAGACAATGAAACTGCACAGCGTCAGCGCGCCGGCGATGAACAATGTGCGCAGCTTGAACTCGCTCAGGGTCTGGAACACTTCGCTCCAGTCGATGCGCCGGGCGAGCAGGGTAAACAACACGATCAGCAACACGAAGAACGCAATCGTCAGCGGTTTCTTCCAGCGCTTGAACCCAGAGGCTTGCGCTTGGGGGCGGGCTTCAGACGTCATGGGGCGTGGCCTCAAAAGGTTTCAAGCGCGGTTTGTGGGCCGGCAACCAACTGGCCAGTACCGGGAAATGGCGCATCACATGAAACACCAGGAAACCCACGGTCAGGCGCCAGAGCCACAGGCGTGGCTTGCGCTTTTCCGGCATGGTCTGGCAATGATTGTGGGCGAGTGCTTCCAGGCGTTCGTAGAGCTGTTGATTGAAAGCCCGGTCGCGAATCAGCACGTTGGCTTCCAGGTTCAATGCCAGGCTCAGGGGGTCCAGGTTGCTGGAGCCGACGGTGCTCCATTCGTCATCCACCAACGCCACCTTGCCGTGCAGCGGGCGTTGGCAGTATTCGTGAATCACCACGCCATCTTTGAGCAAGTAGTCATAGAGCATGCGCGCGGCCAGTTTCGCCAACAGCACGTCCGGCTGGCCCTGCATGATCAACTGCACGTGCACGCCACGGCGCGCCGCGTTACGGATCTCGCGAAGCAGGCGGTAGCCGGGGAAGAAGTACGCGTTGGCGATCACCACCCGCTGCCGGGCCTGGCTCAAGGCGTGGATATACGCGTCTTCGATGTCATCACGATGCTGGATGTTGTCGCGATAGATCAGGCGCACCAGGCCGTCGCCTGGCTCGTTTGTCCAGGGCGAAGGCCGTTGTTGGCGCCGTCGCCAACCGCGACGGCTGCGCACCTGGCGGCCACTTTGGGCGAGGGCGAAATGGTGCAGGTCTGCCACAGCCGGGCCGATCACCTGTACTGAGTAATCCTGCTTGGCTTCGGGGCCGAAATCCGCCAGGTGGTCGGCGGAAAAATTGATCCCGCCGATAAACGCCACGCGGGCGTCCACCACGACGATCTTGCGGTGCAGGCGGCGAAACCAGTTAGTGCGTATGCCGAGCGTCTTGGGCGCCGGGTCGAACATCTGCACCATCACCCCGGCCTCGGCCAACTCCCGCAGGAAGCCCGGGCTCAGTTCGCCGCAGCCAAAACCGTCGAGGCTGACCACCACCTTCACCCCGCGCTTGGCCGCCTCGATGAGGATGCTGTGCAGCTCAAAGCCGACCTTGTCTTCAAAGAGGATAAAGGTCTCCAGCAGGATCTCGCGCTCGGCGCCGCGCAACGCCTCGAATACGGCAGGAAAGTATGCCTCGCCGTTCTCCAGCAACTCCACGCGGTTGCCGCTTTGCCAGCCGTAATCCAGATCCCGCGCCTTGCTGTCGTCTGGCGGTTGGTCTGTGGCGATATGGTCTACCGCAACGTTCATAGCTCAACCTCCACCGACAGCGGCACATGGTCTGAAAGATGGGACCAGGGGCGAGTGGTGAGCACGCGCGGGTTGTGCACCTTCAAATTGCGCACATAAATGCGGTCCAGCGGCAGTAGTGGCAGGCGCGCCGGGAAGGTGCGCGCCGGCTTGCCGAGGGTGTGCATGAACACTTCCTGCAAACCGCTTTGACTCAGGTCGGCTTTTTGCCGCCAGTCGTTGAAGTCGCCGGCGACCACCAACGGCGCATCGGCCGGAATCTCGCGGATACGTTGTTCCAGCAACCGCAATTGTTGTTGGCGATGCACCTCGCGCAAGCCCAGGTGGATGCAGATCGCGTGCACCTGCTGACCGCTGCCCGGCAGGCGCAGCACGCAATGCAGCAGGCCGCGGTTTTCATGGCCGCTTTGCGATATGTCGAGGTTGTCGTAGCGGATGATCTGGAATTTGGACAGCAGTGCATTGCCATGGTCGCCATGGGGGTACACCGCATTGCGCCCATAGGCAAACTGCGGCCAGATGCTGTCGGCGAGGAACTCATACTGCGGCATTTTTGGCCAGTCGCTGTAACGCTGCGGGTGGCGTTCGTGGGTGCCATGGATCTCCTGCAAGAACACCATGTCTGCGCCCACGCTGCGCACCGCTTCACGCAGCTCGGGCAAGATGAAGCGGCGATTCAGTGCGGTGAAACCCTTGTGGATATTGACCGTCAGCACTGTAAAGCGAGTGATGGCGGTGGTCGGCGGGGTGGGGATCAGCTCTGGATGTGTCATGGCAATACTCCTGGTTCCGGCAGCCGGCCAGGTTCGGTGAGCAGGTGTTGGTCCAGCCCGAAACGTTGCAGCAATTGGCGTGCATCGAAGGGCGCGCGAACTTTGATGTCGTTGTCGAAAAAGCAGAACACATCGCGCTGTTTACGCCTGCGGGGCGTGTGGTGCGGGTCGACCAGGTGTGCATCGGCAGGCTGCTTGCCGTGGGCCCAGCGCTCGATGCGGTCACCCCAGCGCTGGAGCGCTTCGGCGCTATAACCGCTGGCGTATAACTGCTTGTCGCCGTGCAAGCGCAGGTACATGAAGTTGGAGGTCACGTCTTCCATGTACGGCCACTTGCCTGCGGTGTCCGCGACCACCAGGGCCACCCCGTGCTTATCCAGCATCTGGATGAACTCCGGCACGGCAAAACTCGTATTGCGAATCTCCACGGCATGGCGCAACGGCTTCTTGGCATAGGCCTTCATGCTCGCCTTGCCGTTAAGACGCGGCTCATGCTGGCGCGCGAGGGCGGCGGCCTGTTGGGTGTCGGTGGGTAATTCAGCCAAAAAGGTTTCAAACAGCGTGGCGTCGAATTTGAAGCTGGGCGGAAACTGCCAGAGGATTGGGCCGAGTTTTTCTTTGAGTTCCAGCACCCCGGAAGCGAAGAAATTCGCCATCGGCTTGTGTACATCGCGCAGGCGCAGGATATGCGTGATGAAACGGGGCGCCTTGACACTGAACATGAAACCTTCAGGCGTATCGGCATACCACTCGGCATAGCGCTTAGGGGTTTGCAGCGCGTAGAACGAGCCGTTGATTTCGATGCTGTTGACGGCGCGTGACGCAAACTGCAACTCGCGTTTCTGGGTCAGCCCTTCGGGGTAGAAATCCCCGCGCCAGGGCGTGTAGCGCCAGCCGGAAATGCCGATGTGAATCGCCGCCATGTGTGCTCCCGTGGTTGGTGGGTGAGGTGACCTCCGTTATGGGATGACTGCGCTATTTGGCTGAAAGTTTCCACATTCCTACAGGCGGTACAGGGTAGGAAAAGATGGGAGGGCATCGCCCATGCGGGGAACGATCAAGGCCTAAACCCGTCAGTTCCTTACAGACCCTGCTGAAGGAGCTCGCTGTTTTGCTGAATCTAAAGACTGCATTACTGCTCGGTGCGTTGCTGCTTTGCGGTAACGGCGCACTGCAAGCCGCAGCGACGGCACCCGCTGCCGAGACGCCGGCCAAGCCGGAATTGCTGGTGCAAGGCGGGCTACTCGGGGCCATCAGTTCCAGCATTGATGACGTGCAAGACAAGCTCGACCTCAACCAGAACCTCATTGATGCCTGGCGCCTGCGGGCCGACCGCGCCGCAGACGAAGTAGGGCGCCTGGTGGACCAGACCACCGCACGCTCGCCGTGGAGCGTGGCCGGCGATTTCCTGCTGTTGTCTGGCGTGTGGGCCGGTGCCTTTGCTGTGCTGACGATGCTGGGGCGCCTGGTTGTGAAACGCGCGAGCCGTCGCCCATTCCTTGCGCGGCGTCAACGGCTGCAAGGCTTGCTGGGCTATGTGGTGCCCTACACGATTCCAGCGCTGATCTGCTTGCCGTTGACCCTTTATGTCAGTCACTTTTTAGCCGCGTCTGTCGGCCGAGCCCTGGCGCTGTGTTTTGCCTACGCCACCAGCAGTGGCATCTTTTCCACCTCGCTGTTGCTGTGCGTCATTGTGATGTTCAACGTCGGGCACAAGCGGCCTGCGGTGCGGATCATTCGTGACTATTGCCCCAAGCCTCTATTCCTGATCGGCTTTCTCGCGGCCCTCAGCGATGCGCTGACCAGCCCGCAAATCGCTCGGCAACTGGGCGGCAATATCACCAGCAGCATCGCTGTGTTTACCGGCCTGTTTGCCGCGGTCATCTTTGGCGTGCTGGTGGTACGCCTGCGTCGCCCGGTGGCCCATTTGATCCGCAACCGGCCGTTGGCCCAGCGCCTCAAGCATCCAGCATTGCAACAGTCGCTGCGGGTGTTTTCCGGGCTCTGGTACTGGCCGATTCTGTTGATGGTGCTGGTCTCGGCGGTCAACCTGATTGGCGCCGGTGACGACAACCAAGAGGCCCTGCGCTGCGCGCTGCTCACCACCTTGTTACTGATCGGTACGGTGTTTCTCAGCACTGTGCTGCAACACCTGTTCAAGTCCCGCAGTCAGGTATCGATCCAACGCAGCAGCGCCTACAAGGAACGCTTCCTGAGTTTGCTGCACGCGATTTTGCGTATCGTCATGGCCATCGCGTTTATCGAGATACTCGGGCGTATCTGGGGTGTCTCGTTGTTCGAATTCGCCCAGCGCAACTCCGTGGGCCGGGCCATCAGTGACTCCCTCAGCAGCATCGGCCTGATCCTGTTGGTGACCTGGCTGTTCTGGGTGGTGCTCGACACCGCGATCCAGGAAGCCCTCAAACCACCGGTGAATAAACGCTCCAGCCGCCAGCCCAGTACCCGGGTCAAAACCATCCTGCCGCTGCTGCGCAATGCGGTGAAGATCATCCTGGTGGTGATCTGCGCGATCACCACCATGGCCAACCTGGGCATCAATGTCGCGCCGTTGCTGGCGGGCGCTGGGGTGGTGGGCTTGGCCATCGGTTTCGGTTCCCAGCAACTGGTGCAGGACGTGATCACCGGCCTGTTCATCATTATCGAAGACACCCTGTCCATCGGCGATTGGGTGGTGCTCGACTCCGGCCACGCCGGCACCGTCGAAGGCCTGACCATCCGCACCCTGCGCCTGCGCGACGGCAAGGGCTTTGTGCATTCTGTGCCGTTCGGGCAGATCAAGGCGGTCACCAACCAGTCCCGTCAGTTCGCCTATGCGTTCTTCTCGGTGCAGTTCACCTACGACACCGACGTGGACAAGGCCGTGGAGCTGATCCGCGAGGCCGGCCAGTCGATCCGCGACGATGTGTTCCTCAAGTACAACCTGCAAGGGCCGTTGGAGGTGTTCGGGGTAGACAAGATGGACCTCAATGGCGTGGTGCTCACCGCGCAGTTCCGCACGGTTTCGGGTGGCCAGTACGCGGTCAGCCGTGCGTTTAACCAGCGTCTGAAAAAGCTTGTGGATAACTGTGAGGCGGTGCACTTTGCCCAGACTTATCCACAGCAGCTCTTGCTCGCACCGCGTACGGCGCTGAAACAGGAGGCCGCCGAACCCGACGTCAAGACACTTAATCCGTGACGGTTGCGCTACAAGCCCGCAAAATGCAACGATTCTGGCAATGACCTACGACAGCGCACACACGCCTGTCGATAATAACCATCGTTCCAAACAGACCGGGCCTGCTCAATCTATGCGAATGCGCCTTATGTTACTGGGCGGCGGGAATGCCCTCGGGCAGGCGCTGATTCGCCTCGGTGCGGAGGAAGACATCGGTTTCCTCGCCCCCAAACCGCCCCAAGACGGCTGGGATGCCGCAAGTCTCACCCAATTGCTCGACGACACCCGTCCCGATGCCTTGATCAACCTCGCCTACTATTTCGACTGGTTCCAGGCCGAAGCCGTGAGCGAGTCCCGCTTGGCCGCCCAGGAATTCGCCATCGAACGCCTGGCCGAGCTGTGCCAGCACCACAGCATCACCCTGCTGCAACCGTCCAGCTACCGCGTGTTCGATGGCTCCCGCGCCACCGCCTACAGCGAGAAAGACGAGCCGGTGCCCCTGGGCCTGCGCGGCCAGGCGTTGTGGCGCATCGAACAAAGCGTGCGCGCCACGTGCCCGCAGCATGTGCTGCTGCGGTTTGGCTGGCTACTGGATGACAGCGTCGACGGCACGCTCGGGCGCTTCCTGGCCCGGGCTGAAAAACCGGATGAGCTGTTGATGGCCGACGACCGTCGTGGCAACCCGACGCCGGTTGACGACGCCGCACGGGTAATTATCTCGGTGCTCAAGCAACTCGATTGCGCCGCGCCACTGTGGGGCACTTACCACTACGCCGGCCACGAGGCGACCACGCCGTTGGCGCTGGGCCAGGCGATTCTCACTGAAGCGCGCAACTTCCATCCGTTGGCCATCGAGTCCCCCACCGCCCAGGCTCACGCAGCGCGGCCGGATGCGGCGGATGAACCGCAGCATGCGGTGCTGGCCTGCAAGAAAATCCTGCATACCTTCGGCATCAAGCCACGGGCATGGCGGGCAGGCTTGCCGGCGCTACTGGATCGCTTCTACCGCCATAGCTGACACCCCCAAAACCAAAAGTGGGAGGGGACTTATGTGGGAGCTGGCTTGCCTGCGATAGCATCACCTGGGTATCACTGATACACCGAGGTGTCTGCATCGCGGGCAAGCCCGGCTCCCACATAAGCCCCCTCCCACATGGGTTATGCGGTGTGGCTTAACCGGACTTAGAACTTGTAGCCGATACCCACCATGTAAACCATCGGGTCTACATCCACATTGACCTTGGCCCGAGTGCCCTGGCCCAGCGCGTTGTTATCCACAGTCGCTTTGGTGCTGATGTCGATGTAGCGCGCCTGGGCGTTGATCATCCACTTGTCGTTGATCATGTAGTCGGCGCCGATCTGCGCGGCCCAGCCCCAGGAGTTTTCGGCCTTGAAGTTGCTGAAACCGGCCTGTTCGGCACGGCTGCCCACGTGTTCGTCGTAGATCCAGGTGTAGTTGATACCGGCGCCCACATACGGCTGGAACGCAGACTTATGATCCAGCGGGTAGTACACGACGCTCAAGGTCGGCGGCAGGTGTTTCAGGGTGCCGAGCTTGCCGTTGGCGGCGCCCAGGGCGGTGTTCTTGATCTTCACGTCATGCTCGAACGGCGTGGCCGCGAGCAGTTCGATGCCGACGTGGTCGGTGATCATGTAGGCGAAGTTCAAGCCCAATTGGGTGTCGCTGCTCATGGTCGCCTTGCCGCCCAGGTTGGTGCCGGCCAGCGGACCCTGGTCAACCTTGACTTTGCCGCTGTCGGCCTTCGGGTTCACGGTGATTGCACCGGCACGCACCAGAATATCGCCCGCCTGGTGAGCGTGTGCGACCGGGGCGACGAGGGCGAGCGCGAAGAGGGACGCGCCGAGCAGAGACTTGTTCATGGGAGCTCCAAAGGACGTTTAAAAGTTGTACGTCCAATGGTAAAGATCGTTCCGTTCGGTCTTTTGACTCAGCTCAATGAAAGGGTGATCAGTCACTTTCGGCACTGATCAAAACCTGTGGGAGCTTCAGTGTGTTGCTGGTGGGGGTTATTCCTCCAGCTCGTACATATAAATCTTCTGGGCATCCATCTGGTAACCGGCATCGGCCAATTCGCTGGACGATGGCTTGACCTGCATCGCGCCTTCGATCCAGTACGGTTGATACAGCTCATCGAGCTTCACCCCCACCTCGCTTTTCACATGCACAATCTGGTTCGACGGCGGTGGCGGCACATGGATGCAGGCGCCGAAATATGGCACCAGCAGAAACTCCGTGGTGCGGCCTTCTTCGCTGACTTCCAACGGCACGATATACCCCGGCAGGCGAATGTGCTGGCCATCCAGGCTCTGTACCACCGGCGCGTTGGGCATGTCCTGCTTGGCCGCCGGCGCGGCTTCGGCGGACAAGGCATCCGCCATGTTCGACAGGTCGTGCAGCGGCTTCATATTGGGCACTTCTGGTGGCGCATCCGGCGGGATCATCTCCTGCCAGGACAAATCCTTGGGCTGCTCCTGCGCCCAGGCAGGCACGGCCATCAACAACAACAGGGCAAACAGGGCACGACGCATCGAAGCCTTCCTCATAAACGGATGGACAGGCCATCGGCCAAAGATTGGCGGTAGGCGCGCCACGCGGGCACGCTGCCCATCAACAGGGCGGCTGCCAGGATACCGGCGAGCAACGTCCATTCATATTCGCTCGGCCACGACATCGGCAGGTCCAGGCCGTAATTGGCCTGCAAATAACCCCGCGAGGCGGCAATGCACAGGTACAGCAACCCCAGGCCCGCCACCACGCCGGACAAGGCCAGGGCGAAGGCTTCGAAGATCAGCAGCGTTGCGATGTGCCAAGGCCGCGCACCCACCGAGCGCAGGATCGCCATCTCGCGGCGGCGCTCGTTAAGGCTGGTGAGGATCGCCGTGAGCATGCCGATCAAACCGGTCAGCACCACGAACAGCGAGATCACAAACAAGGCTTTTTCGGCAGTGCCCATCATGCTCCACAACTCTTGCAGCGCGACGCCGGGCAGGATCGCCAGCATGGGCTCGCCACGGAATTCATTGATCTGCCGTTGCAAGGCGAAGGTGGAAATCTTGTTGTTCAGGCCGAGCATGAACGCGGTAATGGCTTGCGGCGTGAGGTCCATATTGCGCGCCTGGTCGGCACTGATGCGGCCTTTGCCCTGGGCCGGCACGCCGTTGTGCCAGTCGATATGAATCGCTTCCATGCCGCCGAGGCTGATATGCAGCGTGCGGTCCACTGGCGTGCCGGTGCGCTTGAGAATGCCGACCACCGTGAACGGTTTGTCGTCATGCTTGACCAGGCTGACCACCGCCACGCCATGGGCCAGCACCAGCTTGTCGCCGAGTTTGTAATGCAGGGCCTCGGCCACTTCAGCGCCGAGCACTACCTCGAACGGGTCGGTGGCGAAGGCACGGCCGCTGGCCAGCTCGAGATTTTGCTTGCGCCCGTACTGGTAGTGCTCGAAGTAGGATTCGTTGGTGCCCATCACCCGGTAGCCGCGATGGGAATCGCCAAGGGAAATCGGGATCGCCCATTTCACTTGAGGGCTCGCGGCGAAGTGCTCGTAGCTGTCCCAACGGATGTTGTTGGTGGCGTTGCCGATGCGGAACACCGAGTACAGCAGCAGGTTGACCGAGCCGGAACGGGCGCCGACGATCAGGTCGGTGCCGCTGAGGGTGCTGGCGAAACTGTTGCGCGCCTCGACGCGCACACGCTCCACCGCGAGCAGCAAGCAGACGGAAAGCGCGATGGCAAACGCGGTGAGGATCGCGGTAAAGCGGCGGTTAGCCAGGCTGGCCATGGCTAGACGGAACAGATACATCTCAAACCTCTGCGGGCATGGCGGCGCGATTGAGTTCGGCCAGCGACAGGTTGCGGTCGAACAGCGACGCCAGGCTCTGGTCATGGCTGACAAACAACAGGCTGGCGCCCGCTTCGCGGCATTCGGCGAACAGCAACTGCAGGAAGGCTTCGCGGGCGTCGTAGTCCAGGGCCGAGGTGGGCTCGTCGGCGATCACCAGCTCCGGCTGGCCGATCAGCGCTCGGGCAGCGGCCACCCGTTGTTGTTGGCCGATGGACAGCGAATCGGCACGGCGTTCCAGCAGGCTCGGGTCCTTCAAACCCAGGTGTGCGAGCAAGGTCGCAGCGGCCTGGTCGACGCTGCCGTGACGCTGCTTGGCCCGTTGCGCGCGCAGCTTGGAAAAGTGGCAGGGCAACTCGACGTTCTCGCGTACCGACAGAAACGGCAGCAGGTTGAACTGCTGGAAGATATAGCCGGTGTGGTCCACACGGAAACGGTCACGGGCGCCGGCCGAGAGTTCGGTCAACTCTTGGCCGAGCAGGCGAATGCTGCCCTGGCTGGGCTTCTGCACGCCGCCCAGCAGCCCCAGCAAAGTGGTCTTGCCACTGCCGCTCGGGCCCTTGAGGAACAAGGTTTCCCCGGGTTCCAGGCGGAACGCGGGAATGTCCAGCAACTGCGGGTGACCGGGCCAGTTGAAGCCCAGGTCGGACAGTTCGATTAACGCTTGAGTCATGGGAAGTCAGTGTCGCCTGGTAGTCGAAAATGGCGCCGATCCACTGTGGGAGCTGGCTTGCCTGCGATGGCATCCGGCAGTGTGCCTGCTGCACCGCCTCGCCTGTATCGCAGGCAAGCCAGCTCTCACATGGACCTTGTTTCAAATCAGAACTTCAGCGTGGCTGCGGTTGCCGTTGCGTCAACACCTTGCTGACCGCTCGGGCCGATCAGTTGTACCTGAATTTTCTGGGTGGCGGGGAAGGTCTTGAACACCTGGCTCAAGTCCAGGTTGCCCAGGGCTGTCGGTGTGGCGCAGGTGAACTGGTAATGGGCGTGGATTTCACTGTGGTCGTGATCATGCTTGTGGGCGGCGGCGCCTTTGCCGTCGGAGGCGTGGTCATCGTCGTCATGCTCGGCTTCCGGTTTGTCACCGAACAACGGGCTGTTGAGTTCCTGGCTGCTGACCACACAACCTGCGGCCTTGGGCAGGTTGAACAGGGCCGATGGATTTTCCAGCTGTTTGCGCACGGCGGCGACCTTGGCTTTGTCGGCGGCGCTGGTGGCTACATGCTCGAAACCCACCAGGTTCATGGCCGGGCTGTCCAGTTCCAGCTCCAGGGCCTGGCCGTCCAGCACGGCATTCAGGCGCCCGACGCCATGTTCATGGGCGCCGAGGCTGCCGTGCTCGTGGTCATGGTCTTCGTGAGCATGAGCGACAGCCAGTGGCAGCAGGGCAAACGGCAAAGCGAGCAGCAAACGGCGCATGAGAGAGCTCCAGGATGAAAGTTTTGTTATGTGATCTTATAACAATTGAGCCGAGAGTTTGACCGCCCGCTTGGTGTTGCGCAAGCTGCGTGGGAGCATGCCCGTCAGAAAAATGCAGGAGTAAGGACGATGTTGCGAATTCGTGGAACTATCGGCGACCTGCCGGTGGACTTGACCTTGGAGCTGGACGACGGCGATTGGGCGCGATTGGGCGCCCAACTGCAGGCCGCGCCAACGCCCAGCGCGCCTACTGCGGCACCGGTCAAACAGAACGAAGACCTGTGGCAGAACGCCCAGGATTTACTGCGCAAGGCCGGGCAACTCAATGGCCTGGAATTGCTCGACCAACTCGAAGGCCTGGCCGGCGATGCCGGGGCGGGCAAGCGCCTGCTGGTGCGCCTGCGCCACAGCGCCAACGTGAAGGTGGCCAGCGGCGGCGACACCCCGCTCTACACCTGGGTCGGCGCTTTGTAGGAGCGAGCTCGCTCGCGAAAAACGTCAACGGTAACGCGGTCACCCTGAATGAACGCGGCGCCTATGGGTTTTTCGCGAGCAAGGTTGGGTTAGTACAGCGCGGCAAACAACTTGCGGCGGTACACCGTGACCAGCGGGTGATCATTGCCCAGCAATTCGAACACCTGCAGCAAGGTTTTGTGGGGTAGGCCTTCGCTGTAGCCGCGGTTGCGGATAAACAACTTGAGCAGCCCTTCCAGCGCCGCGTCGTATTGCTGGCGCGCCAGTTGCTGGATCGCCAACTGATAGGCCGCTTCGTCATCCTGCGGGTTTTGCGCCAGGCGGCTTTTCAGCTCGGCGGCGTCCGGCAAGTCCGCAGCCTGGCGCAGGAAGGTGATTTGCGCCTTGGCCCCGGCCAGGGCGGCCTTGTGGTCGTCGCTCTTGACCGCGTCGAGCACGGCCTGGGCTTCACCCAATTCACCGCGCTCAGCCAGGCAACGTGCATACAGGATCAGCGCGGCGGCGTTGGTGTTGTCTTCGCCCAACAACTGCACCAGCAGCGCTTCGGCCTCGCTGATGCGCCCTTCGCTGAACAGCGCCTGAGCCTGCTCCAGCGGGTCCGCCGCAGCCGGTGGCGGCATCTGCACATGGGGCTCCAGCATCGCCCGCACTGCCGACTCTGGCTGTGCACCGGCAAAACCGTCCACCGGTTGGCCATCCTTGAACAGCACCACCGTCGGCAGGCTTTGAATGCCAAAACGCGCCACGATGTCCTGTTCGGCTTCGCAGTCGACTTTTGCCAGCAGCAACTCGCCCTGATAACTCTCGGCAATCTTCGCCAGCATCGGCATCAGCGCTTTGCAGGGAGCGCACCACTCGGCCCAGAAATCGACCAGTACGGGCTTTTCGAAGGAGTTCTGAATAACGGCCTGGTCGAAGTTGGCGGTGGTGACGTCGAAGATGTACGGCGTGGGCTCACTCATGGGGCATCTCGAATAAAGCGGGAATGGGGGCAACTATAAGGGCTGGCGAGGTTGGCTGAAAGCATCCTGGTAGCTCCCACCTTCAAATGCATTCCCCTGTGCGGGCTTGCCCGCGATGGCCATAGGTATCTACACAACTTCGGTACGACGCTAAGCCTGTGGTGAGGGAGCTTGCTCCCGTGACGACCAGACAGCCGGCGCATATCCATCTGACGCCCCGCGATCCAAATGTGGGAGCTGGCTTGCCTGCGATGACGGCCTGACAGCCGGCCCCTGTCTATCTGACGCCCCGCGATCAAATTGTGGGAGCGGGCTTGCTCGCGAAGGCGGCCTGGCAGTCAACGCAGTTGGATTGTATATATCCATTGCTGCGGTAACGGCCACCTAGGGTTCCGCTCTGACAGCGGCTCACTTTTGAAAAGCGCAAAAGTAAGCAAAACGCTCTTGCCCCACCACTCGGCACCTCGCTCACGCTCGGTGTGCCCGAACACAGGCTTGAATCCGTGGGCCGCCGCCACGCGCCATCCATGGCGCGGGGCGGCTAACCCGGCGTCCTGCCGGGTTACCCACGAATTCAAGCCTGCGTTCGGCCAGCGTGGTTTAACGGGGCGCCTAAGATCAAAAGCAGATCAAGAGCAGCTCGCTTCGCATCGTGGTTGCCGTCGACTGCTACAGAGTTGTGTAGATACCTATGCCGCGATGGCCTCAAGCGCGCCGCGAATGGTACAGGCTCACCTTACGAAACTCCCAAGGCTCGGCCAGGTCTGGCAGGGTCAAGGCCTCGAGGATCTCCAGCCGCCGGTAATCCGGATGCTGGAAATCCCGTACCCGCGAATCCGCCACCAGCGCTTCGCGGCCACGAGTGAGGAACTGATCCAGCAACGGCAAGTTGGCGCGGTCGTAGAGCACGTCGGCCACCAGGATCAGGTCGAAGCGGTCGGCTTCGGCAAAAAAGTCTGCCGAATAACTCAGCGCCACCTGGTTGAGTTCGGCATTCGCACGGCAAGCGGCCAAGGCCAGTGGGTCCAGGTCGCAGGCCACCACCTCCAGGGCGCCAGCCTTGACGGCGGCGATCCCGGCCACGCCCGAACCTGCGCCGAAATCCAGCACGCGTTTGCCGGCGACCCACTCGGGATGCGCCGCCAGGTAACGCGCCAATGCCAGGCCGCTGGCCCAGCAAAAGCTCCAGTAGGGCGGCTCATGCAGGATGCGCCGGGTTTCTTCCTGGCTGAAGGCGCGGTCCATGTTGTCGGCGTCCAGCAGCCACAACGACAACGCGGTGCCCGGCAATGGGCAGGGCACCAATTGCGCATCGCCAATCAACGCGCTCAAGGCGTGTTGCAGGCCCAGCGGTGGCGTCATGGCGCCTTGACGAGTTGCAGGGGGCCGGTGCTCTGGGTGATCGCCTGGGTGACGCGCACGGCAGGCAGATGCAGGATCAACTGGCCGGACTGGCTGGCGCGGCCGCGCAATTCCACGCGCGCACCGGCCGGGAAGGCTTCAGGGTTAAAGCGCAGGCGGAAGGCCAGGGGCTTGCCGTTGCCGCTCAGTACGCTGCTGGCGAGCAGTTGCTGCGGGCGCGAACGGTCGTCGATCACCAGGAGCGCCATCTCGACTTCGGCACCGGCAGGCACGTTGGTCAGGCTGCCGCTGATTTCGCGCTGATAGGCGGGCAGGGGGCCGAGGTCTTCAATGCCTGGGACTTTTTTCTCTTGCGCCGGGGTGGGTTGAGGCGCGGCCGGCTTGGGGGCTTCGCTGCTGCAGGCGACCAGAAAACTGAACAGGCTGAGTAGAACGAGTGGTCGTAACTGCATGTACGGCTCCAGAAAGGACAAAATCCGTGGCTTAAAAATATGAAACATATAAGCCTGCCTATATACCGTAAAGGCTATGGCTTGTCTTGCCACAGGGATGCGCTACCATGGCCCTCCCATTTTTTGTTGCCTGCCAACCATGCACTGTCCCTTCTGCGGTGCCAACGACACCAAGGTCATCGACTCGCGTCTGGTCGCCGAGGGCGACCAAGTGCGTCGCCGGCGCGAATGCCTGGCCTGTGGTGAACGTTTCACCACCTTCGAAACCGCCGAACTGGTGTTGCCGCGTCTGATCAAGTCCGACGGCAGCCGCCAGCCTTTCGACGAAGAAAAACTGCGCGCCGGTATGCAGCGCGCCCTGGAAAAACGCCCGGTGAGTGTCGAGCGCCTGGAAGCGGCGCTGGTGCATATCAAGCACAAGCTGCGGGCGACCGGCGAGCGCGAGGTCAAGAGCCTGGTGGTCGGTGAGCTGGTGATGGGCGAGCTGCAAAAGCTCGACGAAGTCGCCTATATCCGTTTTGCCTCGGTGTATCGACGCTTCCAGGACCTCAATGAGTTCCGCGAAGAGATCGACCGCCTGGCCCGTGAGCCCTCCAAACAATGACCTCTGAACAGGCTGTGCTCGACGCCCACTACATGGCCCGCGCCCTCGAATTGGCGCGCAAGGGCCTGTACACCACCCACCCCAACCCCCGTGTTGGCTGCGTGATCGTGCGTGACGGGCAGATTGTCGGCGAAGGCTGGCATGAGCGCACCGGCGAACCCCATGCCGAGCCCAATGCCCTGCGCGCCGCTGGCGACAAGGCCCGTGGCGCGACGGTGTACGTGACCCTTGAACCGTGCAGCCATCATGGCCGTACGCCGCCCTGCGCCGATGCGCTGGTGACCGCCGGCGTAGCGCGGGTAGTGGCCGGCATGCAGGACCCGAACCCGGAAGTGGCCGGGCGAGGCATGCAGCGCCTGGCCCAGGCGGGTATCGAGGTGCGCAGTGGTGTGTTGGAAACCCAAGCGCGGGCGCTTAACCCCGGCTTCCTCAAACGCATGGAGCAGGGCCTGCCGTTTGTGCGGGTCAAGCTGGCGATGAGCCTGGACGGCCGCACGGCGATGGCCAGCGGCGAAAGCCAGTGGATCACCGGCCCCGCCGCCCGTGCTGCGGTGCAACGCCTGCGCGCCGAAGCCAGTGTGGTGCTGACCGGTGCCGACACGGTACTGGCCGACGGTGCCCGCTTGACCGTACGCGCCGCCGAACTGGGCCTGGATGAAGCAACCACCGCCCTGGCCATGTCGCGCCCGCCGTTGCGCGTGCTGATCGATGGCCGCCTGCGGGTGCCGCTCAACGCGCCGTTCTTCAAGGCCGGCCCGGCATTGGTCATCACCTGCGTCACCCCAGAGAACCAGTTTCCCCGTGGCCCTGAGTGCCTGGTGGTGCCTGGCGTGGAAGGCCAGGTGGACCTGCGCTCGGCATTGGTCGCCCTGGCTGCCCGTGGCGTCAACGACGTGTTGGTGGAAGCTGGGCCAAGCCTGGCCGGTGCGTTTGCCCAACAAGGCCTGGTGGATGAGTACGTGATATTCATCGCCGGCAAGTTCTTAGGCTCTGCTGCCCGCCCGTTGCTGGACTGGCCGCTTGAGAAGTTGGCCGATGCCCCCCAACTCAAGATCACCGACATGCGCGCTGTGGGCGACGACTGGCGAGTCACTGCCATCCCCGTCCCAGCAGTGAGCGTATAATTCCCGGCCTGCGCTTAAGCGTCAGCCCCTCGTTTTAAGGAGAACGAAATGTTCACCGGCATTATCGAATCCATCGGCAGCATCCGTGCAATGACCCCCAAAGGCGGGGATGTCCGCCTGCTGGTTGAAACCGGCAAGCTGGACCTGGGCGACGTCAAGCTGGGCGACAGCATCGCCGTCAGCGGCGTGTGCCTGACCGTCATCGAGCTGCCGGGCAACGGCTTTGCTGCCGATGTCAGCCGGGAAACCCTGGACTGCACCGCGATGAACGACCTCAAGGCCGGCAGCCCGGTCAACCTGGAAAAAGCCCTGACGCCCACCACGCGCCTGGGCGGTCACCTGGTCAGCGGCCATGTCGACGGTGTCGGCGAAGTGGTCGCGCGCAGCGAAAACGCCCGCGCCGTGGAATTCCGTATCCGCGCGCCCAAAGAGCTGGCCAAGTACATCGCTCACAAAGGCTCGATCACCGTCGATGGCACCAGCCTGACCGTGAACGCCGTGAATGGCGCCGAATTTGAACTGACCATCATTCCCCACACCCTCAGCGAAACCATCATGGCCTCGTACCAGCCGGGCCGCCGGGTGAACCTGGAAGTGGACTTGCTTGCCCGTTACCTGGAGCGCCTGTTGCTGGGCGAAAAGGCCGCAGAGCCTGCAGCCGGTAACATCACCGAAAGTTTTCTGGCCGCTAACGGCTACCTGAAATCCTGACCAAGGGGGTGCCGCGTGGCGCTCAATAGCATCGAAGAACTGGTTGAAGACATCCGCCAAGGCAAGATGGTCATCCTCATGGATGACGAAGATCGCGAGAACGAAGGCGATATCATCATGGCCGCCGAGGCGTGCAAGCCCGAGCACATCAACTTCATGGCCAAGCACGCCCGTGGGCTGATCTGCATGCCCATGAGCCGCGAACGCTGCGAATTGCTCAAGCTGCCCCTGATGGCGCCGCGCAATGGCTCGGGTTTTGGCACCAAGTTCACCGTATCCATTGAAGCCACCACGGGCGTCACCACCGGCATTTCCGCCGCTGACCGCGCCCGCACCGTGCAAGCCGCCGCTGCGAAAGACGCCAAGGCCGAAGATATCGTCAGCCCGGGTCACATCTTCCCGCTGATGGCCCAGCCGGGCGGTACCCTGGCCCGTGCCGGCCACACCGAAGCCGCCTGCGATTTGGCGCGCATGGCCGGTTTCGAGCCAAGCGGGGTGATCTGCGAAGTGATGAACGATGATGGCACCATGGCCCGTCGGACTGAACTCGAAGCCTTTGCCGCCGAACACAACCTCAAGATCGGTACCATCGCCGACCTGATTCACTACCGCATGATCCACGAACGTACCGTTCAGCGGATTGCCGAGCAGCCACTGGACAGCGAACTGGGCCAATTCAATTTGGTGACCTACCGTGATTCAGTGGAAGGCGACGTGCACATGGCCCTGACCCTGGGCAACATTTGCGCCGAAGAACCGACCCTGGTACGCGTGCACAACATGGACCCCCTGCGTGACCTGTTGATGGTCAAGCAGCCGGGCCGCTGGAGCCTGCGCGCCGCCATGGCTGCGGTTTCCGAGGCGGGCAGCGGTGTAGTGCTGTTGCTCGGTCACCCGCTGGACGGCGATGTATTGCTGGCACATATCCGCGAAACTGCTGATGCCGTGCCGGTAAAAAAGCCGACCACCTACAGCATCGTCGGTGCCGGTTCGCAGATCCTGCGCGACCTGGGTGTGCGCAAAATGCGCCTGATGAGCGCACCGATGAAATTTAATGCGATATCCGGATTCGACCTGGAAGTTGTAGAATACGTGCCCTCCGAATAAAGGCCGGCGATTCTTGCCCCTTGTTCGCGGTTAAATCATCACTGAGGGACGCACTTTTCGCGTCCCGGCTCTTTAAGAGATTTGTCGAATGACCCTGAAGACCATCGAAGGTACCTTCATCGCCCCCAAAGGCCGCTATGCCCTGGTGGTTGGCCGCTTCAACAGCTTCGTGGTTGAAAGCCTGGTAAGCGGTGCGGTTGACGCCCTGGTTCGCCACGGTGTGAGCGAGAGCGATATCACCCTTATCCGCGCGCCTGGCGCCTTCGAAATTCCACTGGTTGCGCAAAAAGTTGCTCAGCAGGGTGAATACGCGGCGATCATCGCCCTGGGCGCGGTGATTCGTGGCGGTACCCCGCACTTCGAATACGTGGCCGGCGAATGCACCAAGGGCCTGGCCCAGGTGTCCATGGAGTTCGGCGTGCCAGTCGCTTTCGGCGTACTGACCGTGGATTCCATCGAGCAAGCCATCGAGCGTTCCGGCACCAAGGCCGGTAACAAAGGCGCCGAAGCTGCCTTGTCCGCCCTGGAAATGGTCAGCCTGCTGTCGCAGTTGGAGGCCAAGTGATTTCCGACGAAAGCGATCAGTTCAACCCTCAGGAGCCGCGTCCTGCCGATGCTGGCAAGCCGTCCAAGAGCGAGAAGCGTCGCAAGGCGCGTCAACTTGCGACCCAGGCGCTGTACCAGCGACACCTGGCGGGCGCTTCGCTGAACGAAATCGAGGCACAGTTTCGCGTCGATAACGATTTCACCTTCGCCGACCAGAGCTACTTCCACGACATCCTTCATGGTGTGCACGCCAACCTGACCGAGATCGACACAGCCCTGGCGCCTTGCCTGGACCTGACCATCGAAGAACTCGACCCGGTTGAACTGTGCGTGATGCGTCTGTCCACCTGGGAGCTGCTCAAGCGCGTCGACGTGCCGTACCGCGTCGTGATCAACGAAGGCATCGAACTGGCGAAAGTCTACGGTTCGACCGACGGCCACAAATTCGTCAACGGCGTGCTCGACAAGCTGGCCCCGCGCCTGCGTGAAGCCGAAGTGAAGGAACACAAGCGCTAATCTGCGCTTGAATCTTCAATGGGTGAGTTTGAGCTGATCCGCACCTACTTCGCCGCTGCGCCTTGTGCGCAAGGCGGCGAAGGCATTGCCCTGGGGATCGGCGACGACTGCGCCTTGCTGGCGCTTCCCGCTGGGGAGCAACTGGCAGTCTCTACCGATACGCTGGTAGCAGGGGTGCATTTTGCCGACCCCTGTGACCCGTTCCTGCTCGGCCAGCGCTCGCTGGCCGTGGCGGTGAGCGACCTGGCCGCCATGGGCGCCCACCCCCTCGCCTTTACCCTTGCCCTGACCACGCCGAGCGTCGAAGCCGATTGGCTGCAACGCTATGCCCAAGGCTTGAACGCCATGGCGCAAAGCTGCGGCGTAGGCTTGGTGGGCGGCGATACCACCCGTGGGCCGCTGAGCCTCACCCTGACCGTGTTCGGCCGTGTGCCGGCTGGCCAGGCCTTGACGCGCAGCGGTGCTCAGCCGGGTGATTTGCTGTGTGTCGGCGGCGAGCTGGGCAATGCCGCGGGCGCCTTGCCGCTGGTAGTGGGGCAGCGCACGGCTGACGCAGCAATCGCCGAGCCGCTGCTGGCTCATTACTGGTCGCCGCAACCGCAGTTGGCCCTGGGGCTGGCGTTGCGGGGCAAGGCGACTGCGGCCATGGATATCTCCGATGGGCTGCTGGCCGATTGTGGGCATATCGCCAAGGCGTCAGCGGTGCGCCTGGTGATTGAGCGCCAGCGGTTGCCGTTGTCTGCGGCCTTGCAGGCGTTTGTCGGTGAAGACCAGGCTCACGTGGCGGCGTTGAGCGGGGGCGACGACTATGTACTGGCGTTCACCTTGCCACCGTCCCAGTTGGCACCGTTGCAGGCCGATGGCTGGCCAGTGCATGTGATCGGCCGAGTCGAAGCGGGGCAGGGCGTGACGCTGCTCGACGGCAACGGCCAGGACATCACCCCGGCCGTGCGCGGCTACCAGCATTTTCGCCAGACGCCCTGAGCCGGCGCTCTGCGCTACCCTTTAGACGATTATCCCGAGTAAGAGGCCGTGACCATGGCTGCATGCCGCTGGCTGCTGATCGTGCTGTGTACCTTCGCTTCCCTGGCCCAGGCGAGCACTCCCGTGCCCGGCAAAATCGTGCTGGCCAGTGAGGAATGGAACGACTACACCAACAAAGATGGCAGCGGCCTGGCCTGGGACGTGTTGCGCCAAGTCTTTGAACCGGCTGGCATCACCGTGCACACCCGCAGCGTGCCCTACACCCGCTCGATTGGCCTGGCCCAGCGTGGTGAAGTGGATGGGTGTGTCGGCACCTATCGCGAGGAGGCCAGTGGTGTGCTGTACCCGCGCTGGAACTTCGACGCCGATCACGTCTACGCCCTCGGGCTGGCCACTGCACCCACGCCGACCCTGGCGACCCTAGGCGAGTACCGCCTGGCCTGGGTGCGTGGCTATAAATACGAGGGTTACCTGCCCAATGTGCAGCGCTTCAACCAGATCGAGCGACGCAGCGGCATTCTGCCGATGCTGCAACACGGCCGCGCCGATTTTTATATCGATGCCCTTACCGAAGCCAAATACGTGCTCAGCCAGGCGCAAGACCCGGCGCTATTCAAACTCACCCATATCGCTGAACTACCGCTCTACGTAGCCTTCGCCGACACCGAGCGCGGCAGGGCATTGATGGCCGTGTATGACCAGCGCTTGGCCAGCCTGGTCAAGACCGGAGAGCTGAAAGCGATTTTCGACCGCTGGAAACAACCCTACCCCCTGTAGGAGCGAGCTTGCTCGCGAAAAACTCATAAACGCCGCGCTCACCCAGGATACCGCGTCATCGTTGACCACTTTCGCGAGCAAGCTCGCGCCTACATAGAATCAATCCAAAGGCCAATCGAACCTATTGATCTTTATCAGCGATAATTCAGCTTAAGCGTCTGTAGGAACGTGCTGTTACAATGCCCGCCTCTGTGAAATCTGAAATCAGGAGCACACGGTGCCCGTCGTTTTCGTCGCCGCTTCCAAGCTGCCTACCCCTTTTGCCACGTTCACCATGAACGGCTTTCTTGAAGAGGCCACCGGGCGCGAGCACGTTGTGCTCAGCCTCGGTGACATCACCGATGGTGAGCCGGTGCTGGGGCGTGTGCATTCCGAGTGCCTGACCGGCGATGCGCTGTTCAGCCAGCGCTGTGACTGCGGCTCGCAACTGGAGGCCGCACTGCAGGCCATCGCCCGTGAAGGCCGTGGCGTGTTGCTGTACTTGCGTCAGGAAGGCCGCGGCATTGGCCTGTTGAACAAGATCCGCGCCTACGAACTGCAAGACGGCGGCGCCGATACCGTGGAGGCCAACGAGCGTCTGGGCTTTGCTGCCGACCAGCGCGACTACGCCATCTGCCTGCCGATGCTCGAGCACCTGGGGGTCAAATCCCTGCGCCTGATGACCAACAACCCCCGCAAGGTCAAAGCCTTGACCGAGATGGGCATCACCGTGGCCGAGCGCGTGCCGCTGCACACCGGGCACAACCCGCACAACAAACTCTACCTGGCCACCAAAGCCAGCAAGCTCGACCACATGATGGGCAACGAGCACCAGGGCGAGGTCGACCGCGCGTGACCCGTGGCCAGGTGAAACGGCGACTGTCCTTCAATTGGTGGCAGTACCTGGCCCTGGCATTGCTGCCTTTGTTTGTGATCAACCTGCTGTTTGGTCGTGCTGAATCCTTGTTGCCCGTCTTGGCCATGCCGTTTTTCATCGCCGGCGTGGCCTCGATGTTTCTCAGCCTGCGTTATTTTCATGCTTATAAACACGCACTGATCGCCACCTCCAAAGCCCTTGATACTGCTGAAGAGCCCGCAGCCTGGATCACCCTGGCGGCGCGACGGCGCACGGCCTTGCTGGTGGCCGCGCTGCCTGCCTGGATCGGTGCGCTGGCGGTATTCGTCGGTCTGGAGGCGGTGCCGCTGTTTCTGTTGGCGTTGTCGACGCTGGTGCTGTTCTACCTCTATCGCATACCGCGTCAGTTGGGATGAAGCGCTACTGGCTGGCGCTGCTGCTGGTATTCAGTGCCCAGGGCTGGGCGGTCGAGCGAGTTGTCAGCCTGGCGCCGTCACTGTCTGAAATCGTGCTTGAACTGGGCGCCGACGACTTGCTGGTTGGCGTACTTGATGGTGGTGAGCGCCCGGTGGCGTTGGCGAAGGTGCCCTCGGTCGGGCATTACGGCCAGTTGGACATGGAGCGCCTGCTCAGCCTCAAACCCGACCTGATCCTGCTGTGGCCTGGCAGTGTTGGCCCGGCCCAGCGCGAGCAGCTCCAGCGGTTGAATATCCCGGTGTACGTCGCCGAACCCCACAGCCTTGAACAACTGACCACTCAGGTGCAAGCCATTGCCGAGCAATTGGGCCGCGCTGAGGCAGGGCGAGAGCGTGCTGCACAATTGCGCCAGCGCTTGGCCGAATTACGCCAGCGCTACCAACGGGCTGAGCCGCTGCGGGTGTTCTACCAAGTGTGGAACCAGCCGCTGTACACCGTGGGCGGTGGGCAGATCATCAGCGATGCCCTCAGTGTGTGCGGGGCGCGCAATGTGTTTGATGACCTGAAGTTGCCGGCGCCGCAGGTGAATATCGAGTCGGTGCTGGCGCGTGATCCGGAGGTGATCCTGGTGGGGGATCAGGCTCAGAAGGACGCTTGGAAGGCATGGCCAATGATGGCTGCTCGGGTACGGTTAGTGCCGGACAAGGGCCTGGAGCGGCCGAGTGGGCAGATGTTGGAGGCGGTGGGGCGGTTGTGTCAGGTTTTATCACCTAACCTGTGAAACCGCTATCGCAGGCAAGCCAGCTCCCACAGGGGAATGCATTTCAATTGTGGGAGCTGGCTTGCCTGCGATGACATCGGTGCAGGCCCCTCAGAACTCAGGTGTCCATGTCAGCCCAACCATCCACACCCGACCTTCTTCACGATAATTCTGAGCCTCGCCGAGGTAGCTGTATTTCGCCCGTGCATAAGCCTTGTCCAGCACGTTATCCACCTTCAGCGACAACGACACCTCCCGGTTCAACGCCCAACTACTGCGCAGCCCCAACAAGGCATAACCGCCCAGACGGTTGCGGTTGGCTTCATCGTCGTAGCTGCTGCTGATCGCCTGCCAACTCGCGCCGAGACCGAGCTGATCAAATTGTCGGTCCAGATCCAGGTTCACCGTGCGCCGTGCGCGACGTGCCAGGGTGTGGCCGCTGTCACGGTCACGCGGGTCGATAAGCGACAGGCCCAGGTTGCCCTGCCAGCCAAACAGTTCCTGCTTGAGCGCCGCTTCAAAGCCGTTGATCCGCGCCGCCGCCACGTTTTGCGGCTTGCCAGCGTCAAGGATGATCGCGTCGCTCAGATCAGTGCGATACAGCGAGGCTTCCAGGCGTGCGCTGTCGGTCAGTTGGCTGCGCCATTGTAGTTCGTAGCTCTTTGAGGTCTCAGGCTGCAGATTGGGGTTGCTGTACTGCGTGTCGGGGTAATAGAGGTCATTGAAGGTCGGCGCGCGGAAGCCTTCGCTGTAGCTCAGGAGCAGGTCATTGTCAGGGTTGACCGGCACGGTCAGGGTGCCGCTCCAACTGTTTTGGCCGCCGAACTGCTGGTTCTGGTCGCGGCGCAGGCCCAGCTCGGTGGAAAACCACTGGCTCTTGAAACGGTGCTGCACAAAGGCCGCCCGGTTCCAGCGGCTGTTCTCGGTAAAGGTGGTGGAACCGTGGAAACGGTCTTCGTACCAATCGCCGCCGACGATCAGGCTGTTTTGCTCATCCAGGGTCAGGTCGTTCTGCCAATTGACCGAGTCGCGGTAGGTGTTGAATGCACTGTAATCATCGCTGAGGGTATCGCGCTTGGTGTCGCGGTTTTCACTGTGGCCCAGCTCCAGGCGCGACTGCCAGCTGTCATTGAGCTTGGCATCGACATAGCCGCTGGCGCTGCTCACGGTGTAGTCGGTGTAGGGTTTCTGGCCGAGGCTCTGCCCGGTGGCACCGTCGTAGCGGCCATAACTGTTGTCATACTCCGACTTGCCACGGTTATCCAACAGGTTGAAGCCCGCCTCCAGCTCATCGCTGAACGAATGGCTGAGGTTCAGGCTGATCGACTGATTGCGGTAGGCATCATGGTCGCCATCACTGGGAAACGACGCGTGGCTCGCGTTGATACCGGCAGTTTCATCCAGGCTCGCGCCCAGGTTGAAACGCGTGTGTTCATCGCCGCCCGACAGGCCCAGGCTGCGCTCCCAGGTCTGGTTGCTGCCAAACCCCAGTTTCAAGCGCGGCTGCAAGCCTTGCTCGGCATTGCGCCGGGTGAACACCTGAATCACCCCACCAATCGCATCGCTGCCGTAAATCACCGAACGCGAACCGCGCAGCACTTCCACCCGTTCAATCTGATCGACGTTGAGGTATTGCAAGCCGCTGTCGCCGGAGGTGGTGTTGGCGATGCGTTGGCCGTCCACCAGCACCAGGCTCTGCGCCGACTTGGTGCCACGAATAAAAATCCCCGGCAAACTGCCACGCCCACCGGTTGGCGCAACTTGCACGCCCGGCACGCGGCTGAGCAGGTCGGTGACGCTGGTGGGTTGCAGGCGGTCGATGTCGGCGCGGGTGAAGACGGTGTTGGCGGCGCTGCTGTCGTTACGCGCCTGGACTTGGCGGTTGGCGCTGATAACCACGTCGGAGAGCTTCAGGGCCTGGTCGCGGGTGTCGGCGAGTAGGTCGGCGCAGGGGAGCAGTAGCAGGGCAAGGCACAGGCGTTTCATGGGCTGTCCATAGCATTCGAATGTCATGCAAAACCACGGTAAGAGCTGGCTTGCCTGCGATAGCGGTGTATCTGACACATTGTTAGCGAATGTGCCGCCGTCATCGCAGGCAAGCCAGCTCCCACAGTTTGGGCTGATTACAGATTTAGTAGCGCCAAACGCTCGCGGACAGACGCCTCGATACCCGCCTCATCCAGCCCGCACTCAGCCAGCATCTGCGCCGGCTTGGCGTGTTCGACGTACACATCCGGCAAGCCCAGATGCAGCACCGACTTGAGGATATTCTCCCGCGCCAGGAACTCGCTGACCGCCGCACCGGCGCCGCCCATGATGGCGTTTTCTTCGACGGTCACCAGCAGCTCATGGCCAGCGGCGATCTCGCGTACCAACGCTTCATCCAGTGGCTTGACGAACCGCATGTCGACCACGGTGGCGTCGATCTTCTCGGCGACTTTCAAGGCTTCGGCCAGTTGCACGCCAAACACCAGGAACGCAGTTTTGCTGCCTTGGCGACGCACAATGCCTTTACCGATTTCAATCGGCTCCAGGTCTTTTTCGATCACGGCGTTGGGGCCAGTGCCGCGCGGGTACCGCACAGCGGCCGGGCCGTTGTACAGGTGGCCGGTGCTGAGCATCTTGCGCAGTTCGTTCTCGTCGCTCGGCGTCATTACCAGCATGCCGGGGATGCAACGCAGGTACGACAGGTCGAAGCTGCCCGCGTGTGTCGGGCCGTCTTCGCCCACCAGGCCGGCACGGTCGATGGCGAACAGCACGTCGAGGTTCTGTACCGCTACATCGTGAACCAGCTGGTCATAACCGCGTTGCAGGAAGGTGGAGTAGATCGCCACCACCGGCTTGGCGCCTTCGCAGGCCATGCCGGCCGCGAAGGTCACGGCGTGTTGCTCGGCAATCGCCACATCGAAGTAACGCAGCGGGAAACGCTCGCTGAACGCCACCAGGTCGGAGCCTTCCTTCATCGCCGGGGTCACACCCACCAGGCGCGGGTCGGCGGCGGCCATGTCGCACAGCCATTCGCCAAACACCCCGGAATACTTCGGCCCGCTGGCCTTTTTCGGCGCGGCGGCGGGGGCATCGAGGGGTTCGAGTTTGGTGATCGCGTGGTAACCAATCGGGTCGACTTCCGCCGGAGCGAAACCTTTGCCTTTCTTGGTGACGATATGCAGGAACTGCGGGCCCTTGAGGTCGCGCATGTTGCGCAACGTGGCGATCAGGGTGGGCAGGTCGTGGCCGTCGATAGGGCCGATGTAGTTCCAGCCCAGCTCTTCGAACAGCGTGCCGGGGACCAGCATGCCCTTGGCATATTCTTCGGTGCGACGCGCGATTTCCCACGCGCCAGGCAGACGCGACAGCACTTTCTTGCTGCCTTCGCGCATGCTGGCATAGGTGCGGCTGGAGAGGATCTTCGCCAGGTAATTGGACAGGCCACCCACGTTGCGCGAAATCGACATGTCGTTGTCGTTGAGGATCACCAACATGTTGGCGTCCACTTCCGGCGCATGGTTCAGCGCTTCGAAGGCCATGCCGGCAGTCAGCGCGCCATCACCAATCACCGCAATCGCCTTGCGCTCACTGCCTTGCAGGCGGGCGGCAATCGCCATGCCCAGCGCTGCGCTGATGGAGGTGCTGGAGTGGCCGACGCCAAAGGTGTCGTACTCGCTCTCGGCACGGCGCGGGAAGGCGGCCAGGCCGTCCTTCTGGCGCAGGCTGGCCATGCGCTCGCGACGGCCGGTGAGGATTTTATGCGGATACGCCTGGTGGCCCACGTCCCACACCAGCCGGTCGTCCGGGGTGTCGAACACGTAATGCAAGGCGATGGTCAGCTCGATCACGCCCAGCCCGGCGCCAAAATGCCCACCGGTCTGGCCGACCGTGTAGAGCAATTCCAGGCGCAGCTCATCGGCCAGGGTTTCCAGCTCGGCTTCACCCAGTCGACGCAGGCCGTCCGGCGTGGCAGCACGGTCGAGCAGGGGCGTGGACGGGCGTTTGCGGGGAATCTCTTGAAACGTCGTGGGCATCAGGCGAATCGTTATAGGTATAGAAGAGGCGGCAGTTTACCTCAAGCCGTGCAAACTGCCCACGCAGAGCGCCGAACTTGGCCGATATGCGGCGCAAATGGCCGCGGCTGTCAGTGGCGACGTTCGACGATATACCGCGCCAGGTCACGCAGTGGCTCGGCCGCCGCGTCGAAAGGTCGCAGGGCGTCCAGGGCCTGGTCGCGCAGCTCGATGGCATACGCCTTTGCGGCTTGCAGCCCGAGCAACGCAGGATAAGTCGGCTTGTCCCGTGCGATATCGGCGCCTTGGCGTTTACCGAGGGTGGCGGTGTCACTTTCCACGTCGAGAATATCGTCCTGCACCTGGAAGGCCAGGCCGATCGCGCGGGAATAGGTGTGCAGGGCCGCCAAGTGCTCGGCGTCGGCGCGGCCACTGGCCAAGGCGCCTAGATGCACGGCCGCTTCAATCAGCGCTCCGGTTTTGTGGCGGTGCATGTGCTCGAGGGCTTTTTGATCCAGCTTGAGGCTGACCGAGCCCATGTCGATGGCTTGCCCGCCAACCATGCCCGCCGGGCCTGCGGCGTGGGCCAAGGCGGTGACCATGCGCAGGCGGATCTCGGCGTTGACGCTGCTCAAGCGCGGGTCCAGCAATGCGCTGAACGCCAGGCTCTGCAAGCCGTCACCGGCCAGGATCGCATAGGCTTCATCAAAGGCTTTGTGGGTCGTGGGCTGGCCGCGACGCAAATCGTCGTCGTCCATTGCCGGTAAGTCGTCATGCACCAGGGAATAGGCGTGGATCAGCTCCACCGCGCAGGCGGCACCATTGGCTTCTTCGGCAGGCGCGCCCAGGGCTTCACACGCCGCATAGGCCAGCAACGGCCGCACACGCTTGCCACCATTCATGACGCTGTAGCGCATGGCTTCATAGAGGCGAGTCATTTCCGGGCTTGGCGCAACAAACAAGGGCTCCAGCGCCGCATTCACCCGGGCTTGGCTACTGGCCTGATACGCGCTGATCATTCCGGCTGTTCCGCATCGAAAGGTTCTTCGGCCAACTCGCCGTCACGCTCGAGCAACACCTGGACCTTCTGCTCTGCCTGCGCCAGCGCGCTCTGACAGTCGCGGGTCAGGCCGATGCCTTGCTCAAACGCCGTCAACGAGTCTTCCAGCGACAACTCGCCGTTCTCCAGACGCTCGACCAAAGCTTGCAGGTCGGCGAGGGATTGTTCGAAATCGAGTGCAACTTTTTTGCGGGCCATGGCGGCAATTCCGGTAGACGGTAAACCGGCGCGACACTAGCAGACATGGGGGATTGGGGCAAATGAGTGGCGCACACACGGGGATGTGAGCCGATTGATGGGTTTATTCGGCTCACCCAATGAGCCGATTAGCGACCTTATTCGGCTCACCGAGTCTCAGCTTGCTTTCATGGCGACCGAGCACTCCCCCTGCGCCGCTTTCAATTGGGCCTCGAAGGCCAACAAACCCCGATGCATATTCTGCAATGCCACAATTTGCATGGCTAACGCTTGCTTCTTATTGGCGATGGCTTGATCAGCCTTGTCCCAAGGAAGCGCATTACCCTCGTACCCCAGCAAAATCTCCTGCAACTCCTTGAGCTTGAACCCCAGCTGTTGCGCGCACTTTATAAACATCAGCCGCTCGACACTCTGCTCGGTATAAACGCGATAACCGCCCTGACGCGCAGGCGCTGGCATCAGCCCGATCGCCTCATAGTGACGAATTGCCTTGATGGTCGTGCCGGACAACTGCGCGGCTTTGCCGATGTACATGAAAACTCCCTTTTTCAAATAGTGCGCCGGTCTGTTTCAGCCACTTGGCCCGCTGCGTCAGCGTAGAGCCCAGCACCGGCCCCAACAGCAGCGTCTTGCTCGTCGTGATGCCACAAAGCGTCAGCGTGGTACGACGCATCTGGTGGATGGCCGGCATGCGATAAACCCAGCGGTAATACCACGGCGGCGTGTCGAGGGTCACTAACAAGTGCGCGGTTCGGCCCTTTAACAGCTTGTCTGGGAATGCCTTGCCTGCGCGATATTTGAAGGCAAAGCCGGGGAGGAAAACGCGGTCGATAAAGCCCTTCATCAGAGCCGGGACCCCGCCCCACCAAACAGGGAAAACCCACGCCAGGTGCTCGGCCCAAAGGATGTCGGCTTGGGCGTTGAGCAAGTCGGGTTCCAGCGCTTGAACCTGGGTGTAAGCATGATGAAGGATCGGGTCGAAGCTGAGATCACCCAGGCGCAGGACGCGGACTTCGTGGCCGGCCGTTTTAGCGGCGTGGATATAAGTGTGCGCGAGAGCGGAACAAAAACTATCGGCGGACGGGTGGCCGAGAATGACCAGGATGCGCTGACTCATGGTGATAGGTCCTGAAAAGGGCATTCAGGCTAGGGGTTGCCGTATAGGGGAGAGTCAAGGGCCAGCAGGACCTTTCTGTGAGGTGCGCAGGACCCTTCCTGAAGTGCTCATGAACGCTTGTGACAGTAGTGTGGGCTGGCTAGCCTGCCGAAAACACCAGAGTAAAAAAGGCATGAGCGAAACTTCTATCGGGTTGATCGCGCCTCCTGAGGGCTACGGCGATTGGCTGACAGACCTCAAGGGCCGTATCCATCAGGCGCAACAGCGTGCGTCAATTGCCGTTAATCGTGAGCTGGTGCTGCTCTACTGGCAGATCGGGCACGATATTTTGATGCGTCAGCACGCTCAAGGTTGGGGTAGCAAAGTGATCGACCGCCTTGCGCAAGATCTGCGGGCGGCCTTTCCTGACATCAAGGGCTTTTCGCCGCGCAATTTGAAGTACATGCGTGCTTTTGCTGAGGCCTGGCCGGATTCGGAATTTGTGCAACAGGCTGCTGCACAATTGCCTTGGGGCCACAACGTGGTGCTGCTCGATAAGCTTCCCGGCCCCGAAACTCGTCGTTGGTACATCATTCAGGCCGTTAAACATAACTGGTCGCGCAACACACTGGTGATGCACATTGAAAACCGCCTGCTGGAGCGCATTGGCAAGGCCGTCAGCAACTTCGAAAGCCATCTGCCCAAAGCGCAATCCGACCTGGCGTGCGAATCCCTCAAAGACCCGTACCGCTTTGATTTCCTCAGCCTGGGGCTGAATGCGCAAGAGCGCGAGATCGAAAAAGCCCTGATCAAGCACGTCACTGACTTCTTGTTGGAGTTGGGCGCAGGTTTTGCCTTCGTTGGCCGGCAAGTGCTGCTGAATGTAGGTGGCGATGAGTTCTTCATCGACCTGTTGTTCTATCACCTCAAGCTACGTTGCTATGTGGTGATAGAACTCAAGGCGGGCAAATTCAAACCCGAGCACCTGGGCAAACTGAGCTTCTATCTCGCGGCGGTGGATGCCGAGATAAAGCACCCACAGGATGGCCCGACTATCGGCCTCTTGTTGTGCAAGGGTAAAAATGAAGTGGTGGCTGAATATGCACTGCGCGATAACAACCGACCTATTGGTGTGGCGCAATATCAACTGATGGAGTCTTTGCCAGCCGAACTGCAATCGAGCTTGCCTAGCATCGAGCAAATCGAGCGAGAGTTGGCGGGGTAGGCTGGCCCTTTTCGGTGGCTGAAAAATGTAAGGAAAAATCTCACGCGTGAGCTATTGAGTCCCTTGCCGATTGCCTGTAGATTTTCTCACGCGTGAGTTTTTCACAGCGAGGTCATTACCATGAACAGCAGCTCTCCATCGAGCCCATCAGCAGGGCCCGATACCGATTCAGCAAGCCTCAAGGGAGAGCGCTTGAAGCCGTCCGCAAAAAAGCCGTCGAGCTTTTACATGAAGCAGATGCGCGCGGGGCTGGCGGCGGCCGGTTATGTGAAACACGAGACTTGGGTGCTTCCCGAAAACCGAAGCCTGCTCAAGCAAATGGAGAAACAGCTACGCCAACCGATCCTGGCTGGCTCATTCATGTCGGAGAATTTCATGAGCGCAGGTACCAACTGGAATATCGATCGCCTCTTCAGTGCTCTTCAGGCCCTGGATGATGTGACGTCCAATGACATTACGCTTTCTCTCGTCCAAGGCTCCGAGTCCAGCATCAAGCTGGAGATGAACGACTTTGGTGGCTTGCCGATTTATATCGCGGTGGTGGGCGAGCAAATCATCGTGGATACCGTCCTGGTCGACGCTGAGTCCATCAACGACGTGCCGGCCTTCAACGACGCGGTGCTGCGCAGCCGGGAGATGTTCCCGTTGTCGTCCATCGGCATCGAGTCCATGCCGAACGGGCAGGTGGTTTACAACATGTTCGGTGCGCTCAGCTCCGACTCCAGCCTGACCAACATCGTGACCGAGGTGAAAACCCTGGTTGATAACGTGCAGCGCGCCAGCGAAGCCTTCGAACGTTTCTTCATTTAATTATTCGGGAAAATCCAATGACTCAGTCCATCTGGAGCAAATTGTTCACCGCGTTGCGTGGCGGTGCCAGCGAAGTCGGCGAATCGATCGTCGACCAACAGGCCCTGCGCATCCTTGACCAGGAAATTCGCGATGCCGACAGCGCCTTGGCCAGCGCCAAGCGTGAATTGGTAAGCATCATGGCCAAGCACAAACTGGCGGCTGATCGCGTTGGCGAGTACGACGCCAAGATCAAAGACCTGGAATCCAAGGCGATGGCCGCTATCCAGGCCAACCGTGAAGACCTCGCCCTGGAAGTGGCCGAAGCCATTTCGACCCTGACCAACGAGCGGGACGTGGAGCAAAAGCAGACCACCGAGTTCGGTGGGTACGCTGAAAGCATGCGCAAAGACATCACCAAAGCCGAGAGCCGCATCAAAAGCCTGCGCCAGCAAGTGGACATGGCCAAGGCTCGCGACAGCGTGCAAAAGGCCCAGGTCAGTGCCTCCATTGCCAGCGGCGGTGCTAACGGCAAGCTGGAAACCGCGGTCGGTACGCTCAACCGCTTGCAGGCCAAGCAGCAGCAACGTGCCGCTGAGCTGCAAGCCCAGGATGAGCTGGCTGATGCGTCAACGGGCACGGACCTGGAGCGCAAACTGCGCGATGCCGGCATCACGCCGAACGAAGGCAGCGCCAATGCGATTCTGGAGCGTCTGAAGCAAAAGTCGGCTGAGTAATAAAGGCAAGTCCAAGCAGCGCAGACCAAAGTGGGGCTTGCTCGCGAAAGCGGTGGGGCAGTCACTGTCAATGTTGACTGAGCTGGCGCCTTCGCGAGCAAGTCGAATCGTCGCACCGCCGCTCCCACAAGGGGCGGTGTTTCACTGAGCGGCATTGGGCACTTCTTTTCATGTTGAGGTCAGGATGAACGCCTTGAACGGTTTCAAGACAATCGCAGGCCTGGCCCTCTTCATGGTCGCGCTGCAACTGCTCAATGTGGCGACCGGTTACAGCCTCATGGCGTTCGGGCTGATCCCGAGAACGGTGCAGGGCCTGTTCGGTATCCTCACTTCACCGTTTTTGCATGCCTCCTTCGCCCACCTGAGCGCCAACCTGATTGCTTTTTTGGTCTTGGGCTCTTTGGTCATGATCGAAGGGGTCAGCCGGTTCATTGCCGTCAGTGCCATCGTCATTCTGCTGGGCGGCTTGTTGGTCTGGCTGTTTGGTTTTTCAGGCGTACACGTCGGCGCCAGCGGTTGGGTGTTCGGGCTATGGGCCTACCTGCTCTCTCGCGCCTGGTTCCACAGAAGCTGGGGCAATCTGCTAACAGCCGCTGTCGTCGCTTTGCTATATGGCGGCCTGATCGTGGGCTTCCTCCCCCGGCAGGGCATTTCCTTCGAAGGGCATCTGTTTGGCGCGCTCGCTGGATTTATTGCAGCCAAGGTACTTCTATCCAGGCCGCGCAGCGGGTTTAATGCCGGGTGAACGCACTTGAGCATCCAGAAGCCGAGGCGATGCTGTCGTCAGGATTCAAGTACCCAGGGAGCCAGGGGCCAAATGTCGATTTTCCTACTGTTACGCATGTACGCCTCGTCCCTCTTTCACCGCTTCGGTTGGGCAGGGCTGATCGTTGCCTTGGGTGTCCACCTGAGCACGGCTTACCTGGGCCTTGTGTTGCTGGGCGAACAACACCTCACCGCTCCCGCCACGTTTATCTACTTCTATCTCACCACCACACTTACCGTCGGCTATGGCGACCTCGCACCGCAGACCTCGGCGGGACGAATTTTCGTGGCGGCCTGGGTCATGCTCGGGGGCATTGCGCTGCTCACGGCAGCCATCGGCAAAACCACCAGCAGTGTTATCGATGCATGGAGAAAAGGCATGAAGGGCAAAGGTGATTTCACCGGCAAGGTCGGCCATACCGTGCTGATCGGCTGGGAGGGCGCGTCCAGCGAGCGGGTGATTGAGTTGTTGCTGCAAGACGAAACCTCCAACGACAACTTGATCGTGATCTGCGATTGCAGCCTTGAAGAAAACCCGATGCCGGGCAAAGCAGCGTTCATCCGCGGCGAGAGCCTGTCTTCCACCGCGCTGTTGCTGCGTGCCGGTGTGCCCGGTGCCGAGCGTGTGCTGGTGCGAACCCCGTCTGATGACCTGACGCTGGCCACCGTGCTGGCGGTGAACCAACTAAGCCCCGTCGGGCATGTGGTCGCCCACTTCAACGAAAGTGAAATCGCCGCACTCGCCAGCTCCTACGCCCCGCGGCTGGAATGCACGTCCAGCATGGCAATCGAAATGCTGGTGCGCGCCTCTCAGGATCCGGGCTCGTCGGTGGTGATCAATGAATTGCTGTGCGTGGGGCAGGGCGCCACCCAGTACCTGATGAAATTGCCCGATGCCTTTGAGGCAACCTTCGGCGAGCTGTACACGCAGATGAAGGAACGCCACAACGCCACCCTCATCGGCTATCGCGCCCAAGGTGTTCAGCAGGCGTCGATCAACCCGCCCAATGCCACACAGGTCAAAGGCGGCGAACTCTTCTACATCGCTTCCACCCGACTTAAGGAAATCTCCCATGGGATGGCTTAAACAGTTGATGGGGCTTGAGGCCCCAAAAGCCACTACCGACTCGAGCCGAACCGCCAGCCCAAGCCTGCCTGCTACCGGCCCTTTGGGCCTGGCGCCGGGTAAGGGCGTGATGTTCGACACCACCCTGAAATTGCTGCTCGATGAAAAAACCAACGTGGTGATCCCCGGCTCCCAGGAAATCTGGAGCAATGGCACCATCGATCTTGGCCAGTCCACCTGGCTGTCGCGCTATTACATGAACGACGAAGATTATTGGTTGCAGGTGCACACCACCGGCCAGATCGCAGGCCAGGTCGAGTCAGTGATTCTGTTCAACTACCTCAGCTACGTCACCATCAGCAGTGAAGCGGAACTGCGCAGGCTGGCGGGCCCACAGAGCCTGATCGGGCTGCCGACCTACATCCACGACGGCGTCGAGTACTTCCGGGAGTGGGGCAGCGAGGACGGCCAGACCGAATTGGTGGCGATGAGCGAACAGGTCACCAGCCCAGAAGCCACCTACAGCGTCGAGCACCGTTCGATGCTATACGCCCGCGACACCGGCCTCACCGACCGTCGAGAGTTCCTGCTGTTCTCCGTCGAAGAAGATGCCGAAGGCACCATCAGCCTGAGCACATCCCTGGGCATTTCGCTGTACACCACCGACCTGACTACGCTCTAAAAAAGGAAGCCGTCCATGCTAGAAGCACTCTCCATCTCCCTCAACAAAGCTGCGGTGCTCGGCTTTGTCCTCTACATCCTGGGGGCTGCGGTACTGTTCGCGCTGTTCCAGTTCATCTACACCCGCATCACCCCGCACAAGGAGTTCGAACTGATCCGTGCGGGCAACACCTCCGCAGCGGTCGCCCTGGGCGGTGCCATCGTCGGTTTCGCCATTCCGGCCAGCAACGTGATTGCCTACTCGATCAACGTTCTCGACTTCATCGTCTGGGCCGTGATCGCCGCCGTCGTCCAGCTGCTGGCGTTCCTGCTGACCAGCCTGGTGCTCAAAGGCACGTCCGAGCGCATCAAGAAGGGTGAACTGGCGGCCGGTATATACGTGGCCGCGGTGGCCATCAGCGTCGGCATGCTGAATGCCGCGTGCATGACGCCCACCTCGAACTGATTGCCCACGGAGCTCCCGATGAAACGAAGCAAGTACGTCCAGCTGTCGCTGGCAGCGTCGGTCGCCATGGCGATATCCGGCTGCGGCCCAACGGAAAAAACCTACGACCTGCAAAAGAAGTACAACTTCCAGTCGGTACAGCAATGCGCCGATGAAAAGCTTCCGGTGGACGTCTGCTCGGACGCCTACATGACGGCCATGGCCGAGCATCGCCGTATAGCGCCGGTGTACGACAGCCAGGCCGACTGCGACGCCGACTTTGTTGCCGACTGGTGCCAGCAAGACTCCACCGGCAAATTCATCCCGCGCTTGGGCGGTTTCGAACTGACCGCCGAAGGCCAGGTGACCCAATCCCAGGTCGACGCTGCCAATGCGCAAGCGGCCAACGCTCAGGCCAGCGGCGGCGGCTCAGGCTTCTCTACCAGCAGCCTGCTGACCGGCCTGCTGATCGGCAACATGCTGAGCAACAACCGCAACAGCTACCGCTCGGAGCCGGTGTACCGCTATCGCGATGATCGCGGCAATTACGGCAACTCGACGCTCAACCAACGCGTGTCAAATGGCGCGACCTTTGGCCGTTCCAACCAAGCCCGGTACGGCAGCAGCAATTACACCAACACGCTGCGCTCTTCCCCTAAGTCGAGCTCGGTTTCATCGGCCACCTCCCGGGGCGGCTTCGGCAGCAAAGCCAGCGCACGCAGCGGCTGGGGCGGCGGGTCGAGCAGCTAAGGACACCGGCCATGAAGAAGATCCAATGCGCAGAGCGTCATGACTGGAAACATACAGCCGAGAGTCTCGGCTTCCTGTTCCATACCATCGACGGCGAACCCTACTGGGACGAAAGCGCGTACTACCAGTTCACGCTCAAGCAAATCGAGCGCGACCTCGAAGACCCGACCACCGAGCTCCATGACATGTGCATGGACCTCGTCGCCCGCGTGGTCCACAGCGAAGAACTGCTTGAACGCCTGAGCATCCCCGCGCCCTTCTACGACATGATCCGCACCTCATGGCTCGAAGGCCACCCGCACCTGTACGGGCGCATGGACTTCTCCTACAACGGCAGCGGGCCCGCCAAGCTGCTGGAGCTCAACTACGACACCCCCACCAGCCTCTACGAGGCCGCGGCATTCCAGTGGGGCTGGCTGGAACAATGCATCGAACGCGGCCTGCTGCCCAAGCACGCCGACCAGTTCAATAGCATCGACACCAAACTGCACCAGGCCTTCGCGCAGTTGCAGGTCAACCAGCCGTTCTACTTCGCCTCGATGAAAGACTCGATCGAAGACAAAGGCACCACCGACTACCTGCGTCTGGTCGCCGAAAAGGTCGGCATCGAATCCCGCCACATCGACATCGAAGACATCGGCCTGACCAGCGAAGGCCGCTTCGTCGATCTTGAAGATCGCTGGATCCCCCACCTGTTCAAACTGCATGCCTGGGAGTTCATCTTCCACGAACCCTTTGGTGCGGCGATTGCCCAGAGCGACACACAGTTCTTCGAGCCCGCGTGGAAATCCATTATTTCCAACAAAGGCATCCTGCCGCTGCTGTGGGAATTCAACAAAGGCCACCCCAACCTGCTCGCGTCCCACCTGGACACCGATCCAAGTAAAGCCGTGCCAAAAGGCTGGGTGCGCAAACCTTTCTTCTCACGGGAAGGCGCCAACATCGAACTGCAAACCGCCGACGGCCTGACTGTAAAAGAAGACGGCCCCTACACGGATGCGCCCTTCATCCTTCAAGAGTTCGCACCGCTGCCAAAATTTGGTGACAGCTACACGCTGATCGGCTCTTGGGTAATTGGCGACCAGGCCGCCGGCATCGGTGTGCGCGAGGACAATAGCTTGATCACCAAGGACTCAAGCCGGTTTCTGCCGCACTTGATCCTGGATTAGGGACGTCTGACGGGGTCCTGATTCAGGCTGAACAGAACCATTCGCCTATGAAAAAGCCTGCGCTTAAAGGCAGGCTTTTGTGATGCTCGGCTGGTTTACTTCTGATGAGCTGTCAGCGCCGCGTACCCATTCATCAAATTGCGATAGTTAGGAATCCGCTGGGACAACAGATTCCCCAGCCCTTCGATGTCGTTGCGCCAGTCGCGGTGCAACTCACACGCCACCGAGAACCAGTTCATCAACTGTGCACCGGCCTGCGTCATCCGGCTCCACGCCGCTTGCTGCACGGTGGTATTGAACGTGCCCGACGCATCCGTTACCACAAACACCTCAAAGCCTTCTGCCAGCGCCGACAAGGTCGGGAACGCCACACAAACATCCGTTACTACACCGGCAATGATGATCTGCTTACGCCCGGTGGCCTTGATCGCTTTGACGAAATCCTCGTTGTCCCAGGCATTGATCTGACCGGGGCGAGCGATATACGGCGCGTCCGGGAACATCTCCTTCAGCTCCGGCACCAGCGGGCCGTTAGGGCCTTGCTCGAAACTGGTGGTGAGGATGGTCGGCAAGTTGAAGAACTTGGCCAGGTCAGCCAGGGCCAGCACGTTGTTCTTGAACTCGTTGGGGGAGAAGTCCTGCACCAGGGAGATCAGGCCGGTCTGGTGGTCGACCAGCAGAACAATGGCGTCGTCTTTGTTCAAGCGGTTGTAGGTTGGAGCGCTCATGGTTGAATCCTTTTTTGTTTAGGTTGGTTGGGCGTTGCGTTCAACATGAGCACAGATTAATGGGTGGGTGACGAGGGATAAATCGGGTGGGAGGCGTCTTACTGTCAACTTAAAGTGGACAATGGTTGGCGCCCGATTTCAGGCCTCCGGCTTGCTGTGCAGAACAGGAATGAATTGCCTGATTTTGAGTAGCCAGCAGGTCCGATCCCTTTCATTTGCAGGACGTTTCCGAGAGAATCCCAACCGCTTGCGCCAGTGGAATTGGGTGACTAGGCTGCTGACCGTCACTGCTAATTCAGTGATCGGGTTTAGTCGCCCGGACCTCGCTAGGCGCACGCGCCATCCCAAAGAAAGGTGTCTTCTCGCCTGCACTTTATGGTGGCTGTGCGCAGGGCACCCTCGGGTGCGCCGGTGCCTAGCGGCCGGTCGACTAACCTGCGTACAGCCGCCACCTCTGCTCGTTTAGTCGCGAAAGGACGGTGGTAGTCACTTACTGCTAGGAGTTTTGCTATGGATAACGTTCGTTCAGATACGTTGTCGTCACACCCGACCAACCCATTTACGGTCAATGAAGAACTGAGCTTCGAGGATGCCTGGGTGCAGGTGGCTGAGCTGCTGCATTGTGCGCTGGCTACATCGCAGGTGATCGGCGAGTCAGTGGCTGCGCCACAGAGGGCGGTAATGCATTTGGTGGAGATGGCGAAGATGGTGGCGGATAGGGCTGTGGAGTGTTTGCAGCCTAAATGACGCGTATTAAAGGGTGGGTAGGATACCTGCCCGCTTTTGTTGACGATTCAATTGTCCAGCAGCTGTTGGGCAATTGAACTGCATTCTTACAGGCATTAAAAAGCCGGCTTGTGGGCGGCTTTTTATTATCATTAATATATTGATTTATAAGTATTTATTTTTAAATGAAATTAATGTCCCCCCACTTGTCCCCCCAGGCTGGTTTCGCGTGACATGATTTCGCTATGCAGAGGTTAAGGCTCGAGCTTACGGATATCCCTAGCCCTTGGCTCTTCCTGGCGAGAACCTCGGTGGGTATCAAGGGGCTTTGTACTTTGGTTCATGACGACGACCGAGATTGCACGGGCCAGCTCTCCGGCACCAGGGCCGGTGGCTTGGTCCATGGCTGCTCAACCAAAGCGTCTTGGAACCATTGATCGCGAAGATTAGCGTGCTCGGTCACGATGAGCTGAAAGCCAGGGACGTCTTCTTGAGTAAATTTCAGCAATAGCTCGAACAGTCGGCGAACTGCAACTAGATCAGCATCTGCCTCCGTTTTCTGAACTGAACCGTCGGCCTCCTGATAAACCTTCTCCGAGGGGAAATAGACCTGGGTGGGCTGATCAATCAGCAGGAACTGAGGAATCGGACGGTTGTTCTTAGCTGCAAAGAGATGCAACGCGAGTAGGGCTGAGAGGTGATAGGCAAGATGATTTTCACCCCCACCAGTTCGACTCATTGGTACTGGGCGATCTGGACGGTCAAAAATGATTGTGAGCTGGTTGACATCTAACCGAGCAGGAAACGCGCTGAACTCGGCCTGGAATGTCCGAATGTACAGCGATACCTGCGCGGAGATGTTGTTCAAAATCGAAGCAAGCCGCTCATTGCTGTCATCAGCGCCAACCTTCTTCTCCAGCTCTTCAACCTTGAACTTGAGGCGACGATGTTCCGCCTCGCGTGAAGCAAGTTCCTCATTGGGAACCAGGTTTTCCAGAAACAGGCTGATACGGCCAACCACTCGAGCCGCCGCATTATTGCGCGTTCCCAGTTGCGCGATTACTTCGTTGGCCGCGATCGCGGCAGAAAGCTCCACCTCCTTGTTTTTGATCGCACCTACGACTTCCTGCACCTTGGCATCCTGTTCAGCTAAATACGCCTCCAGCTTGGGGCGCTGACCCACAACGATGCTCATCTCCGTATCCAGAGCCGCTAGCTCGTTGAGTAGCACCTTCGCAACAGGAGACTCCAAAGCCAGGTTTTCCTCACAGAACGGCCATTGCCACTCACCCGTCTGAGGGTTTCTGGGAAGGGCCTTAATTGACGCCAGCCGATCCTTCTGTTCGGCTGCCTCGCTTTCGAAACCACTGGCCTTCTTCGAGAACTGACGAGCTGCGTCGATCTTGGTTTGCGCCCCCCGTCGATCCTTGCGTAGCTGACTGAGTTCCTCTTCGAGCCTCGATATACGGTGCCCATCATCATCTGGAATCGCCGCAGGCTGCCATTGCAACGCAACCCGTAAGGCACCGACTACTCCATCTGCATTGACCTGTTGGCTGGCCGTATCAATGATGCCAACCGCCATGGCCTCTGAGAAAAGGCTGATGCCTTTTTGCTGGGACGTATCAATGGCATCCCGCGCTTGCTCAAGAAGCTTCGCGTTGAGCTTTAACTCTCGCTGAGCTGCACGGAGTTTGGCTTCGAGTTCATATCGATCACTGGAAGATACGCCGAGGAGGATCGGCAGCGTGTCGCGGATTGCTTGCGGTTGGAAGGCTTCATTCTGACGATAAAAAAGCTGATCCTTGTTGGCGATCAGGCCTTGCTTCTGGAACAGATAGTAGAACGTGTGCTTGACGTTCGCGTCATAACTCGCCCTGCTGTGTTCGATCGCGACATCGGTGCGATTCTCTGGAATTCCCAGTAGTCGTGACAGGAGGACAACAACCGCTTCATCGTCGCTATTGGCCAGTAGTTCTTCAAAGTCAGGAATCGTCAGATTATTTCCCCGACGCTGCATCACGGTGCTGCAACTCGTGGCACCGGCACTCGGGGTAGGTTTGGCGATCAGCACTTGTTCCTGCTGAAACTGATAAATCACGGCAAACCATGCCACTTTGTCGCGGATGATCCCTTCCGGGACGTTGAAGGTCGAACGCCCCATGCAGTATTCGATGATCTCTGAAAGTGCGGACTTCCCGGTTGATGATCGGCCGGTAATTACGTTAAGCCCGGATACCTTGAATTCCAGGTCTCGACGCTGACCATCATGACTGTAGATATGAATGGACTTGATTTTCATGGCCGTATTCCGAAAGTCGTGTACACCGTCGCGCGATCCGCAATGCGAGCGAACTCTTTTCCAATGATGCGTGCGACGCGCTGGCAGGAGATGGATTCGTTTGTGCCGGTGACTGATTTGCGCACCTTGTCAGGTATGGTTTTCAATCGGCCATCCGGGGAGACGAAAAAGCAACCTCGCTCCATCAGAAAGCCTAACGATTCGAGTGCATAAGGCATCAGATCACTTGTGCGACCAGCAAAACCAACCAACAGCTGAGGGTTCTTTTCGACAGTTTTCAGGAGATAGCTACGAGAGCTGCCTGCAATCACTTCACGAGAGTCTTTGTGCAGGCATAGAGGCAGTACGAGCAGCAAGAGTGAGAATGGCATGCCATCGGTGTTCTCTTCTTCATAGCCCTGCATTGCCCTGAAGAGAGTCAGGCCACAGAAAGCCGGGTTGAATAGATTTCGCACTTCAAAAGGTCGTTGATCCCACCGTTTCATTCAGTCGCTCCTAACAAGGAGCCGACGCGGCTCATGAAGCGGGGATGCCAGTAAACTCGTGGAAACGGACGGGTATTCGCGAGAATATGGAAGCCACCACGAACAACATAGGGTTCTGTAACACGCTCTCGGATGCGAAGTGAACCGATGTTGCCGCTTTCGATGTCAGCCCACTGGTACAGCGCCCTGCCAGCGCTTAAGAGAACTGCGTCGGCGCTTTCCTCATTGAGGTCTTCAAAGACAACGTCCCTGTAACGGCTCCACTCATCAACTAGCCGGTCTTCGTACTCTTCCATTTCGTCCAAGACTAGAAGGTTTTCGCGCGCCCACGCTGAGCGCTGTTCGAAGGCTCTGTAGTAGTCCAGGATGGCATTGCGGATTCTGTTCGAAGCAATGCCGATTTCGCGTAACTGCACAACGAAAAGTCGAGGATCGTTCTCCGCATCGATTTCACCTGCAGGTGCCTTTCCTCGAAAGGTGATGGGCAGATTGTCAGACTTGTATTCTTCAGCGAACGCAGACAGCTTGTCCGAAATTTCGTAGCCGTAGATCGCTTCTGCACGCTTGCCAGTCAAAAGATTCACAACAACGTCATTCCACCACCCCTCAAGTCGCTCGAAAAGAGCATCCCTGAACTCGCGCCGAATGCTACGCATGTGCTGATCTTTAATGATCGTTGGCACATCAGCGATTCGAGGGCTTTTGTCGAATATGACAATACGAGAAAGAAAGTCCTCCTTTTCATCATCACTGAGCGCATTGAATTCTGCGGCTATTGGGACAATGAGTTTCGACTTTGTCGCCGCAAGAGCGTCGTCCGCGAGTTTTGCTAACGAAGCAGTGCCATCTTCGTTGGGCGGTGGGTTGAGAAGAAAATTCTGCAGGAACGAATGCTCTGAGACAGCACCCGTCGTAAACAGAAAGAAACGAATATTAGCTTCGCTGCGCCCATCGCGGTTGTAGCGTGCCAGCCAGATACGGACCGACTTCCAGAAGTCAGTGGATAGGTCGCTCAAGCGATCACCAACCGCCTTATGCTTGAGAGAAGCGAGTGTCTTGACGCCGTCTTGATCAATAAAGTCGAGGTCATCGTCCTTCTCAATAAGGACCGATGTGTTCTCTGGTAGCTGCAAGAGTTTGAGCAAGGCGAAACGTGGCTGATAGATATACCCCAGCCCCTGCTCACCAGCGGAATACTCATCGGTGGAAGCCTCTGCCATACCCATGTCCTTATGTCAGTTTTTTCGGCAGGACTTCGAGTGCTCATAGCCCAAGCTAGCACTACCAGCAGGGGTCTCAGCATCGAGACTCGATGCTTCCGCTCCTCCGTGGTCTTAGCCGAGTTCCCAGTACAGAGCAGCCTACTTTTAGACGATAGTAACAAAACGCCACTATCAATCTAGTCGTAAATCCCTTTCCACCTTACCTAATTCAGCACACCAGCAATTACGTCATCGACGCTAACTGAAAAGTCAGTGAAAGGTTGCCCGGATGCGGCTGTTCCCCCCCAGCCGGCCGCGTGGACAGCTTGGTGGCTATTTAGTAGCGTCGGTCTAGTTTCGATGGCCAAGGTGGCTGGCAAAGGATCGCTTTGGATCAATGTGCCAATGAATGGTGATTTTCTAGGGGGTCAGGATGCCTTTTGTAGCAATGCGTGGAGCTGCACTCTTAAACGATGAAGTTGAGCTTCAGGCTCATCTAGCATCCCTTCTCCGTTTGGAAAATGTGGGCCTATTGCTTGGGGCGGGGGCGTCTGTGGCTGCTGGCGGACAGACGATGGCAGCGTTGTGGCGGACATTTGTAGAACAGTGCCCCAATGACGCTGCGTGGATGGTTGAGCATGGCTTCCTTGACGCGGCGGCTGCTCGCCAAGAGGAACCTGAGCTACCGAACATTGAGCGCCTCATAGACAGCCTAGAAGTGGCGCTCTCTGATCTGACCAGAAAAACAGGCGGACTTAGTGATGTCGAGGAATTGGTTGGGCTTGATAAATGGCAGGAAGAAGACCTGGAGACACTTGAAGACTTGAGGACTGCTCGCGCCGCTTTAGATAGAAAAGTCGTGGAAGCTGCGCTCCTGCAGGGCGGGTGGTGGACTTCATCCAGTGGCGTGGAGGTGGACGATGCTGGGCTCGCGAGTCAGAGAACGATTTTGCAAAAGCTGGTTTCTGCGAGACAGCCAGGACAATCTTCGCCTTGGGTATTCACCACCAACTATGACCTCGCGATTGAATGGGCGGCCGAGTCAATTGACTTACAGGTATCAAACGGTTTTCTAGGCGTCCATACCCGACGATTTTCACCGCAGAGCTTTGACCTGGGATTTCGGAACACACAGGCACGTGGGGAGGCAAGGTTTGGGGTCTACAACATCTACCTGGCGAAGTTGCATGGCTCTCTAACTTGGAGAGAAGAGCGGGGAGAAGTTTTTGAGATTCCCGCATCGTTGGCCCACCAGCGGATTAAGGCCTTTCTAGAGGCGCGCGATGGTGCTGAGCTTGGGCTTATGGTGATGCCAAGAGCAGCCAAGTACATGGATACCGTTGGCTACGTTCTAGGGGAGTTATTTCGCAGATTTGCCGAGTTCATGTCCAAGCCTCAGACATGTTTAATCCTCTGTGGGTATGGGTTTGGCGATGAACATATCAATCGGCTTATTCGATCTGCGCTCCTGAATCCGACCCTGCAGTTGGTCATATACTCATCAGGTTTCAATGGTGACCCCGCTGCTGCTGATTTGCCGCCTGCACTTCGCAAGTTGCTATCGCTGAACAACCCAAGGGTAACAGTAGTAGGAGGCGGCGGAGCGCACGCATATATCGATTCCCTGGCCCGGCATTTACCTGATCCATTGCTCTATGATGATGAAATGCGCCGTTTTGCGGAAACGTTAAAGCGCTTACAGCATGACGATGAGGGTGGCATATGAGAAGTCGTCTCCCCGTTGGGTATGTAGTCAAGATCGAAGGCTCAGACGTCACTCTAAACTTGCTGGATATGCATCGTGGGCAGCTTGCATCGCATGCCCAAGGACTATCAACTGTTACTGAGGTTGGTAGTCTGCTAGTGCTCGACTCAGGCAGTCGGGCACTTGTGATGAAAGTAGTTTCATTGAGCTTTGATGAGCCGCGAGAGGCGCACCGCCTTGGCGTCGGGTCCAGTACCCACCAAAGCGAACCTCTGCGCAATATTTCAGGAATAGTGGTCGGCAGGTTGACCAGGGAGGCCGGGAAGGCCTGCTTCATAAGTGACTCGCTGGCCACGCCGCCACTTGGCGCAGAGGCCTTCCCGCTGACTACTGAGGAGCTGACGGCCATCCTTGGGAGCGATCTCCAAGGCGGCGTGCCGATCAAGCTTGGGGATGATCTTCGCGGCGGCGGTAGTCTCTATGTCGATTTGGAAAGTCTTATTTCTAGGCACGTGGCAGTGCTGGGTAGCTCCGGACAGGGTAAGAGCTGCTTTACTGCGGCAGTCCTTCAGCAAATTGTTCGCTTGCCGGGTGCGCGTGTAGTCATTTTTGACATCAACGGTGAGTACGAGGATGCGTTGAACCTTCCAGACTTGCCTGCGGATGCAGTTAAGTGCACCACCATAGGCGGGGGGGAGAACGGGTTCAAGATTCCCTACTATGCGCTTGGCCGGTACGGGCTCCACCGGTTGCTGATCCCTAGCGAGAAAACTCAACGGCCGGCATTAACCTTTGCGCTTGAGCACCTTCATCAAGTTCGATGGTTTCCGCAGCAAAGAGGCGCGGGCCTTGCGACCGACCAGGCGGCTTACCTGTTCGACGATTGTCGTCAGCACGGTGCGGATGCAGCGGAAGAGCGAATCCAAAGCATACGCAATGGCCTAGCTGTCAGTGCAATGCATTGGCCCAATATGGCTGCGCTAGCTGCGCTTGTTGCAGAAAGTCATAGCTTGCAGCCTGCACGGCAAAATGGCGTAGAACGGAACGCCTTCAGCTATTCCAATGTGTCGCCACTGGTTACGCGGATTCATAGGTTTGCAGAAGACCCAATGTTTCGGGACGCTGTGAATGTCGAGGGCGGACCAGGTGTCGATGGGCAAGGACTTAGTTGGACTAGGGAGTCCACTAACCTTGTCGAGCAAATATTTGGAGGCCAGGAGGAGCCTTGGCGGGTACACATAATTAACCTCCGGCACCTGTCTCATGACCTCACGCCATTTATATTGGGGTCCCTGCTGGAGCTCTATGCGTACGAACTTTTTCGGCGCGGACAAGACAACAAAGTCCCGACTTTGCTGGTCTTGGAAGAGGCTCACCATTATTTGCGGCCCATAGGGTCCGGTGAGGAAGCCGGGGATAACTCACTGGCGTATGAGCGCCTTGCCAAAGAGGGCCGTAAATTTGGACTCGCTCTATGGCTTAGCACGCAAAGGCCTTCAGAGATTTCTCCGACGGTGCTTTCACAGTGCAATAACTGGGTGTCTTTTCGGTTGACCTCAGAGAAAGACTTGGCTGCAATCCAGTCTGCGAGTGAATGGGCCGATCGACGTGAAATCAGGCGGATTGCTGGGTTGCCCCGCCAAACAGCCATCGTTTTTGGCGGCAGCATCTCAATGCCTACACTCCTTCGAGCCCCTGATGCGTCACCTAAGCCTCGTTCAGGTGACGCTGAGTTTGGCGCATGGGCAGAGGTTAGGGTGCCTGGGCGGATGATTTTCGATGCTGACCGACAAGAAGCAGAGGCCCCCCCTGTACCACCGCTTCCGGTTGGCGCGGGGCAGGATGTCATGCAAATGCCCCTGCCGGGTCAGCCGGGCCACCTGGATGCATTTGATGACGATGTGCCCTTTTAAGTCGTTGCAACTTAGGCGGGGACTACATGGTTTCGGTGTTCTCTGCTGGCTTTAAAGTGAGGTGCACGACTGGCTGATACAGGCTGCTAGGCGCTCTCCAGAAAGCTGGAACGGCGTTGTTCCCCATTGCTTAGGCTGATTCGGAATAGGCTCCTAGTCATGGACTCACGCTCTGGTTTTTTTCCGGAATAAGGTTCCAGCGGAAAATGACACTCTTGCTTGGTGGTAGGGATGACTTTCCCTGATCCTGTCGGGCTAGTCATTTGCGGTGCGGGTATTATGCTTTTATAGCCCTACCACCCAAAGGGTTTCTATCCAGTTGGTCTGTAGCAAGCATCGCCCGATGAGGCCTACCCACTTCATCCATCGGTACTGCCACCACGGTTAGTAGGTGCCTAGCACGCCATGGAAGATCAGCTACCTGTTCAACTCACATGGACTACACCAACATGCACCCGGTCCAGGGTGGCTGGGTCGGCAAGCGGTAACGGTTAAAAAAATACACATCGACATAGCTTATGAAACTCACCACTAAGAGATCATAGCCATGTCCAACAACACTGCTTCCACCAACCGCAACCCACTCCGTCACCCCGACAACAACAACCTCAGCCTGCACTACGGAGATAGCTTCGAAGGTCTACCTCTGCAGATCGACAAGGGGCCGTTCATCCGGGAGTACCTGTCTGCTCTGATGCACACCATCGAGTTGGCCATGGTTGAGTACCCGAGAATGTTGGCGTTTAGGGTGGATCTCCGCTTGCCACAGGGTCTCGAACTGCAGGACTACGCCTATACCAACCAGGTCATCAGCAAGTTCTTTGAGTCCTTCACGAAGAAGATTCAGTATCACCAGGAGAGGGTGGGTGAACGTGGCTACGCTCGTGGCTGTAAGGTCAGGTACGTCTGGTCGAGGGAGACCGGTCAGGGCGGTAAGCAGCATTACCATCTGCTCATCCTCTTGAACCGGGACGCCTATTACACGGTAGGACGGTTGGGGTCAGAGAGGGTCAACATGATCAGCCGCATAGAAGAATCCTGGGCTGGTGCATTGGGGGTAGCAGTCGGCCAGGTGGAGGGGTTGGTACACATTCCGAAGAATGCTGAATACCGAGTCGACCGGCACGTCCGTCGTGGTGAGATAGATGAGCTACCAGTGCTGTTCCATCGAGCCAGCTACCTGTGCAAGGTCGCTACGAAGTCCTTCGGTGATCGTCAGCGTGGATTTGATACCAGTCGGGGGTAATTCCTTTTGATACTGCTAGTGCGAGCCAGTGATGCTTTGCCATCATTGGTTCGACGTTCTAGGATCGGGGATGCTCACCTATCGAGCTGGGAGACTTATGGATCAGCAGTGGAACATCAATGGCGCACCGGACTCCATCCGGGGGCTTGTGCGAACTATTGTCGGCGATAGTAAGCCCAGTTACTTAGTCGCGCTCATAGTGGCGGTACTGACGCCGCACTGGCCTCATCCAAGCCAGGTGGTTTCTACTCGTGTTTTCCAGATCCAGTAGCTTGGAATCAGCTTTACATGCAGGGCTTGGGTTCATGCCCATACATCGACGTTTTCTGGAAAGCCTGCAGCGATGCCGGCGTTGAGTTCAGTCCATTGGGTGTGGCTGGCTATGACGAGGATCTTGATCGTTGTCTTTCCACTAGACAGACTTTTGATGAGCTGGCCCGGAGAATTCACTTCCACTGGTTCTATACGAACTCTTCAGGGTATGACGTTGCAACGCTGGCAGATGAGTGGACTATCCAGTTACGCGTACCCACAGGACTAACCCTTTCGAATAATCCTCCGGGTCCGCGCTCGTTTGGTCAGCGTAGAAATCTCCGGCAGCCAATCTGTGGCGTTGGTCGCTGGTCTTAGGGCAGGAGGTAGCTGCTAAGGAAGCTGGTTTATCGAGCCTTCACTACCAATAACGACTTCCACTGAGTGGTGTACGCAGGTGAAAGCATTTCCCTGCGCATGCTCCACTCTGTTGGTTTGGCTATACGGCCAGGCTGCAGTGTTCCGCGTCCCCATCGCCTGTTGATAGCGTCTAGCGCGCTCATTAACCGTTCAGCCTTTACTGGTTGCTCAGGTGCAAATAGATCCTGCGTGTACTCATTTCGTCGGCACAAATCTAGAAGCAGTACCTGGGCTTTGGCGTAGCTAAATCCATCCCGGTACAGCCGGCTTATGCCTTCTCTGGCTGCTGCAATGATTAGGCGCGTGTCGTCGGTCGGGTAGGGCAGTTGGCAAAGTAGGCCATTGGCATATTTGGCCTCAGTGGGGTTGAACATGCCGGTGCGCAGGCTGACGCGAATCTGCCGGCACAGTGAGCCCTGCTGGCGCAGTTTCTCAGCTGCTCGGGTGGCGTATGCGGTTACGGCTTCCTGAATTGGCTCGATGGTCTTCAAGCGTTTTCCAAACGATCTACTGCAGCAGATTTCCTGCTTGGCCGGCGCGGCCTCTTCAAGTTCTAAGCAGGCAGTACCGCGCAGCTCGCGTGCAGTTTTCTCGACGATCACATTGAAGCGCTTGCGCAGTTCCCAGGCGTCACTACTGGCTAGATCCCAGGCGGTTTTAATGCCCAGTGCGTTGAGGTGTACCTGCATGCGCCTGCCGATGCCCCAGACATCCTCTACTGGTATGACCTTGAGCAGTTTGTCGCGGCGCAGAGGGTCTCGTAGATCAACCACACCGCCGGTTTGTCGTTGCCAGCGCTTGGCGGCATGGTTGGCTAACTTGGCCAAGGTTTTAGTGCCGGCGATACCGATGCCCACGGGTATGCCGGTTTTCTGTTTGATCTCGCTTTGCAGTGTTCTGGAAAGATGTTCCAGTGATTCCGGCATGCCGGTCAGATCGGCAAATGCCTCATCGATTTAAAGGAAAGATGTCAACCCATGGACATCGGTTTGGATGAATATTTGTCAGGGTTTAGATCAGGTGTCCGATGTCCATAGACCACACGCATTTTTCACAGAAATGGATCACGTGGTGTCCATGGCAAATACGCGAATTTTGTGGCGCCGGAAGCTAGCGTGACCAAGATGAGCCCGCTCCAATGGTCCAAAGCTCATCCAACCTGGTTGTATAACTGGGGCTCTTAAGCTCTCTCCTCATGCCCCATTCATGTACTACAGGGACGCTGGCAGTCCGCAATGTAGCTCGCCTGTTGGCGCTGACGCCGAATTGAACCAGTTGCCGATATGTCACTGACCCAGTCTGATTCCTCGAGAACCATTGCCAACGCTGGATTTCTGCTGCTTGGGGTGGGGCAGTCTTGCGCCAGCACGTGGGTCAGTTCTGTGTTGGCATCTACAGTCAGCCCGACAGTCTATTAACAATTGTCAAGGATGTGCGGCACCTGTGCGCCCGCGCAAGGGAGATCCCCTTATAGGGAGTTCAAGCTAATTAGCTTTTACCGTTGCTCTTAAGTAACCGTCCGGCCAGCACCCTCTCCTGACAGCCCTCCAAATTGGCCAAGATAGTGGACACCATTTTTTAGTGGACACTATCTTGGATACAGTTGCCCCAGCCCGTCGAGCCGGTCGCCGCCCCAACTTTCCGCTGGACTTTAAACGCCAAGTCGTCGAGGCCACCTTCCAGCCTGGCGCCTCCGTGTCATTGATCGCTCGCGAACATGACGTCAATGCCAATCTGGTCTTTCGCTGGCGGCAGCAATACCAAGAAGGGCTATTCGGCCCGGTCAGCCAGAGTGCTTCGTTTTTGCCAGTCCAGGTGATCGAGGCGCCAATGGATCTGCCGCCAGTCTTCCAGCCACAGGCAGAGTGTCATTCCGAGATCGCAGTTGAGGTAGGAAAAGCCAAGTTGCGTATCACCGGAGCACCAGACCCGCAGACGCTGCAACTCGTCTTGCAGCAGTTAGTGCGATGATTGCCCCTCCCGCTGGAACCCGTATCTGGATCGCCGCTGGCGTCACGGACATGCGTCGTGGCTTCGACGGTTTGGCGGCCATGGTGCAGACTCAACTGGAAGCCGATCCCTTCTCCGGTCAGATCTTCGCCTTTCGCGGACGGCGTGGTGACCGGATCAAACTGTTGTGGTGGGATGGCGACGGCTTGTGCCTGTTTTGCAAACGGTTGGAGCAAGGACGCTTTGTCTGGCCGCAAGCAACCAGCGGCAGCGTGTCGCTGACGACCGCGCAGTTGTCGATGCTGTTGGAGGGCATTGATTGGCGCCGGCCAATTCGTACAGCACCCGTCCTCGCGGTCTGACTTGCCGCGCTGAAAAAATCCCCAGTAATATTCGGGCATGACCCTCGTGACCGACTCCCTGCCGAATGATCTTCAAGCCTTGAAGGCGCTGATCGCTGCCCAGCACGCAGAGATTGAGCGCTTGAAGATGATGATCGCCAAGCTGCGTCGTACGCAGTTCGGTCGCAGCTCCGAGCAACTGGAAGCGATGATCGACCAGCTCCAGTTGAGCCTTGATGAGCTGCAAATCAGCCAAGCCGAAATGACACCTCCAGTCGAGCCGGCACCTCGCGCAGTTTCGCGCCGTAAACCATTGCCTGAACACCTACCTCGCGAAACCCACGTTCATCAGCCCGAGTCGCAATGCACTGGCTGCGGTGGGACGCTTCGCCATTTAGGTGAGGATGTGTCCGAAGTGCTGGAGTACGTTCCGGCACGTTTCAAAGTCATTCGCCATGTCCGTCCGAAGTGGGTTTGCCGCTGCTGCGAGCACTTCGCCCAGGTGCCGGCACCGAGTCGCCCGATCGCCCGAGGTCTTGCCGGCCCAGGGTTGTTGGCCCATGTGCTGGTCTCGAAGTTTGTCGATCATTTGCCGTTGTATCGGCAGTCCGAGATCTACGCCCGTGAGGGCGTGGAGCTGGAGCGCTCAACCCTGGCCGACTGGGTTGGCCAGAGCAGTCAGTTGCTGCGACCACTGATCAACGCCCTTGAGCACCACGTCATGAGCGGACACAAAGTCCATGCCGACGACACGCCGATTGGCGTGCTCGCGCCGGGCAACGGCAAGACCAAATCGGCGCGCCTGTGGACGTACGTGCGGGACGACCGACCTACGGGGGACGCGACACCGGCGGCGGTCTGGTTTGCCTACTCGCCGGATCGCAAGGGGCAACATCCCCGCGCGCATCTCAAGCGCTTCAGCGGGATCTTGCAGGCGGACGGCTATGCCGGTTTTGCTCAACTATATGCCACGGGCACCATTGAGGAAGCGGCGTGTTGGGCTCACGCCCGGCGCAAGTTTTACGAGGTCTACAAAGACCTGGCTTCACCACTTGCCGCCGAGGCGCTGCAACGGATTGCGGCCCTGTATGCCATCGAAAGCGAGATTCGAGGGCAACCGCCCAACCTGCGAAAAGTGGTTCGGCAAAGCCGAGCCAGTCCGCTGCTGGAACAACTCCACGCATGGCTCAACCAGACGCTGACTCAACTGTCGAAAACATCGGCATTGGGCGGTGCGATTCTCTATGCCCTCAATCGGTGGCAGGCCTTGGTGCGCTATTGCGATGACGGGCGAATTGAGATCGACAACAACGCTGCCGAACGCGCGCTACGTGCTGTCGCGCTAGGCAGAAAAAATTATCTGTTCGTCGGTTCCAACGCCGGCGGCGAACGAGCGGCTGCGATTTACAGCCTGGTGGGTTCAGCCAAACTCAACGACCTGAACCCGCAAGCCTATTTGACACACGTGCTGGAGCGCATCGCCGACCACCCGATCAATCGGGTCGACGAACTGCTGCCCTGGAACGTTTCTCTCGCCTCCACGGAACTCTGCGAGGCCGCCTGATCCATGGTCAAAACTGTTCGCTTGCCAAAACCCGAACCTGATTTGTTGCTACTGCACATTGAATTGAAGTGGATCGAACCTGCCATCTGGCGCCGTGTGGCGGTGCCCGAGAACATCACCTTAGGCAAATTGCACGCGGTGATCCAGATCGCAATGGGCTGGCACGATGACCATCTGCATGAGTTTGAAATAGCTGGTGAGAGTTACGGTATTCCCGACTCCGATGGATGGGGGCCTCCCGTGAACTCGGAGACCCGCAAGACTCTGATCAAAGCGTTGAACGGGAAAAGGACATTCCGCTAGGTCTATGACTTTGGCGATGGCTGGGATCACCGGATCAAAGTCGGAAAGAGAAATCCGATGCCCACTCCGTAGGACATTGAGTCGAAATCCAATCACGATGTTCTCATTGGAAGGGTCTGCAACAGATGTCGATTAAGCTCCTGGCCCACGCCGAACGCCTCTTGGACGCTTACGATAGTCAATCCTTGATGCTTGGAGGCCCAATCTTCTGCCGCTGGGATAGATGCGAAGAAATGCACATGGCAACAGAAGGACTGACGAACGTCGGCCGCCTCCTGCGGCAATACCAGTGACACTGCCACGTCGGCAGGTTCAACAGCCTGTATCTCGCTGGGTGAAACCGTAAGCGAAACGGGTGCTCCAGTTGCAGCGCAATGCGACGAGACGCGAGCTGTACGGCCGATTAACGCCGGGAGCATCAGGGTGTCCAGCGCGCACCAGGCATACAGCCGGCGGTTGTCAATTTCCAAGACATGCGACGTCTCGCGCAAGGTGAGGACATAGCCGATGATGTTCCCATCGTTGTCGTATTCGGTACTGGTGGCTTGTTCGAGCACAGCCGCCACTTGCTCAGCGGGCCAGCCAAGAGTCCTGGCAAGCGTAGTTCGCGAAATCGGGCGTCCCTTGGCAAGTTCACCCAGTAGCGCGACCAAGAACTCCGCAAAACCTTTGGGCCGGTTGGTCGGGGTGAGACGTTCGGCGATCTCGGTAATGTAGCGGGCAAATTTCATGGTGCTCTCCATTCATCCAGCGCAGCAGGACAATTGCTTTACGTCCTTGGTGAAAGTCTGCGCCGCGAGCTTCAGGCCCTCGACCATGGTTAGGTAGGGGAACAACTGGTCGGCCAGCTCCTGCACGGTCATGCGGTTGCGAATAGCCAGCACCGCCGTCTGAATCAGCTCGCCCGCTTCCGGGGCCACCGCCTGCACGCCGAGCAACCGACCAGAACCCGCTTCGGCGACCAGCTTGATGAACCCTCGCGTGTCGAAGTTGGCCAGCGCACGCGGCACGTTGTCCAGGCTCAGCGTGCGACTGTCGGTTTCGAGGCCTGCGCGCTGTGCTTCCGCTTCGCTGTAACCGACGGTGGCCACCTGCGGATCGGTGAACACCACCGCCGGCATGGCATCGAGATTAAGCGTAGCTTCGCCGCCGGTCATGTTGATCGCCGCACGGGTGCCAGCCGCCGCCGCGACGTAGACGAACTGCGGCTGGTTGGTGCAGTCGCCGGCTGCATAGATATCCACTGCGCTACTGCGCATGCCCTGATCGATCTGAATGGCGCCGCGTTCATCCAACAGTACACCCGCCGCTTCCAGGTTCAGGCTTTGGGTGTTGGGCGTGCGGCCGGTGGCGACGAACAGTTGGTCGGCGCGCAGTTCACCGTGGTTGGTGGTCAGTACGAATTCGCCGTTGGCGTGGGTCACCTGACTGGCTTGTGTCTGCTCAAGCACGTCGATGCCCTCCATGCGGAAGGCTGCGGTCAGCGCCTCGCCGATGGCCGGATCTTCGCGGAAGAACAGCGAGTTGCGCGCCAGGATGGTGACGCGGCTACCCAGCCGGGCAAAGGCTTGCGCCAGCTCCAAGGCCACCACGGATGAGCCGATCACGGCGAGCCGTTGCGGAATACTGGCGCTGGCCAGTGCCTCCTCCGAGGTCCAATAGGGGGTGTCTTGCAGCCCGCGAATCGGCGGCACGGCCGCACCGGCGCCGGTAGCGATCAGGCAGCGGTCGAACGCGACTTCGCGCCCGCCCCCCTCGACCAGTTCGACGCTGAGCGTGTGGCCGTCCTGGAAGCGAGCGGTGCCACGCAGCACGGTGATGGCTGGTGTGCTCTCCAGAATGCCTTCGTACTTGGCGTGACGCAGTTCGTCGACAAGGCCTTGCTGTTGCGCGAGCAGCCGCTCGCGCAGGACGGTCGGCGGCGTGGCGGGCATTCCGTCATCGAACGGACTCTCGCGGCGCAAATGAGCCACATGCGCGGCGCGAATCATGATTTTCGACGGCACGCAGCCGACGTTGACGCAAGTGCCGCCGATGGTGCCGCGCTCGATCAGAGTGACGCGGGCGCCGGCTTCCACCGCCTTCAAGGCGGCCGCCATTGCCGCACCGCCGCTGCCTATGACTGCAATGTGTAGCGCGTCGCCGTTTTTGCCGACCTCGGTGTCGCTGCGCAACCAGCCCAGCGCCTTATCGAGCTGGCCGGGGCGCGGTTGTAGCGAGGCGACTTCGAACGACGCTTGATACCCAAGGGCCTCGACGGCGGCTTGCATTTGTTCACGGCTGACAGCCGCGTCGGCCGTCATTTCGGCCTTCCCACCGGCGTAGGAGACGTCCGCCCGGTGCACGCCGGAGATTCCCTCCAGAGCATCTCTGACGCGGTCGGCACAGGAGGCGCAGGTCATACCGTGGATTCGCAGTGTGGTCATAGCGTTTACTTCCTCAAATGGGTCTCTTTGCGGCATTACTGTTTTGGCTGTGGTGGGCAGGCACCCGGGGCGCAACGG
>NZ_MVOJ01000026.1:0-101095 GCF_002018845.1 Pseudomonas sp. MF6394 | reverse complement strand
CCCATGGTGGGATCAAGCGTTATCGCTATGACGACTTGGGGCGACAGGTTGCCCGTGAGGATGAGCATGGCGCACTAATCCAGTATCAGTGGGACGCCGCAGGACGCTTGCTGAAACTGATCCAGCCTGGTGGTGGATGTAGGGAATTCAGCTACAACCCCTACGGCAAAATCATCGCCGAACGCGATGAACTCGGCCACGTCACCCGCTACGAATACGCAGACGGCCTGCACCTGATCAGCCGCCGCCTCAACGCCGATGGCACCCAGGTCAAGTACCGCTACGACAACGCTCGGCTGCTGCTCACCGAGATCGAAAACGAAGCCGGCGAAACCTACCAACTCGACTACCACCCCAACGGCCTGATCCGCCAGGAAACCGGCTTCGACGGCCAGCGCACCGCGTATGCCTACGACCTCAACGGCAACCTGCTGGAAAAAACCGAATACGGCGACGATGACAGTCAGCTAATCACCCGTTACGAGCGCGACCACGCCGGACGCCTCGTAAGAAAAACCCTGCCCGATAACAGCATTATCGATTATGCCTACGACCGCCAAGGCAACCTCCTCAGCGTCGAAGACGGTCACTGGGCACTGGCCTACGAATACGACCGCCAAAACCGCCTCACCGCCGAACACCAAGGCTGGGGCACCCTGCGCTACGGCTACGACGCCTGCGGGCAACTGAAAAACCTGTGCCTGCCGGACAACAATCGCATCACCTTCAACCACGACAAAGGCGGCCACCTCGCCACGGTCGAACTCAACGGTGAAGTGCTTACCTCGCATCTGTTCAAGAGCAGCCGCGAACACCAGCGCCAGCAAGGCCAACTGCTCAGCCACTACCACTACGACGACCAAAACCGCCTGCACGCCCACGCGGTAACCCAACAACAGAACCACCTCTACCAACGCCAATACGACTACGACAAAGCCGGCAACCTCACCCGCCTACTCGACACCCGCAAAGGCGAACACCGCTACCACTACGACCCCCTCGCCCGCCTGACCCGCGCCGACCACTCGCAGGACGTACAGGAACGCTTCGGCCACAACCCGGCGGGCAACCTACTCATGCAAGACCGCCCGGGCCCGGACATCGTTGCGGCCAACCGCCTGATGATCCAGGGCGACCGCCATTACGACTACGACGCCTTCGGCAACTTGATTCGTGAGCGGCGCGGCAAAGGCCAGCAACTCGTCACCGAATACCACTACGACTGCCAGCATCGGCTGATCGGCATCACAAAGCCGAACGGCGAAACCGCCAGTTATCGCTATGACCCATTTGGGCGGCGCATCAGCAAGACCGTGGAGGGCAAGAACACCGAGTTTTTCTGGCAAGGCGACAAGCTGATTGCCGAACACCACGCAGAACGCCATCGAAGCCACCTCTACGAACCCGACAGCTTCCGCCCACTGGCGCTACTGGAAGGCTTCGGCCCCCAAGCCACAACGCCCTACCACTACCAACTCGACCACCTCGGCACCCCGCAGGAACTGACCGACACCGAAGGCGAAATCGTCTGGTCCGCCCACTACCGCGCCTACGGCCAGATCGCCCGGCTCGACGTGGGCAAAGTCGACAATCCACTGCGGTTTCAAGGGCAGTATTTCGATGCGGAAAGCGGACTGCACTACAACCGCCATCGCTACTACAATCCGGATACTGGTCGCTATCTGACGCCGGATCCGGTGAAGTTGGCGGGTGGGATCAATGGGTACCAGTACGTGCCAAACCCTACAGGGTGGGTGGATCCATTAGGCTTAAGTACCTGCCCAGGTGACCAATGCAAGCCTAACGCTCCTCCTATTCTTCCGAAGCCTAGTGTAAATGAAGGCGCGCCCGCTTTACCTCAACTGGGGCGTACTCAGCGACAGGCGAGAATAGATGAACTGGTAGAGGCAAATGCAAAACGAAAAGTGCTGGGTTGGGAGCAGGAATATGATATGCATTCGGTTGAAAAGCATAGCCCAGAGATACCAGATAACGCTTTAAGGCAACGATCTATTGATGGAACAAATCCGACCACTGGGGAGAGAGAAGCTATCAATTCCAGCTCTCAATTTAAAACCTGGGTGATGCAGCTTAATGCTATAAATAAAGCCATGGGCAGGATGCAGGGCGATTCACCACTTCCTACAGGTTTTGATAGAAGGGGTAACCCTGTGATTATAGTCGAGCTACCCGGAGCCGGACGAGGCTACAAGCCTAACCACCGAAACTTAAACGACCCTAAGTACATTGAAAATATGGACAGAGCAGAGATCAGATTTGATAGAAACAATCCGACTCGGCCATTTACCGCATTCCCAAAGTGAGCAGACAATGCTGAAGTGCCCATTCATGAACACCCCTTACACCCCTAATATCTCTCATATATTGGGAGCCTTATCGATATACGACCTTGAGGATACAGTTGGAAAAGAACTATGGAAGTACGACCCTAACAATGAGAAAGACAGAGAAAAAATCATAATTTCTTTTGTTCTGAAGGACCTTATGTATTTGTCATACAGACATCGCTTCGTATTAATGGCTGCACTTAGAGATGTGCTAGACAAACCCGACTTCGACTTTTCGAAAGAATTTGAAAGCGATTATGATGAGTACATAACAATGGCTTGGGACGAAACAGAAATAGACGACCCCCGAGGTTTCTTTGCGGACATTTATCGACTGGCCAACGAGGTCTGGAAAGACGACCTTCAAAAAGCCAGTCTCGAAGACCCTTCCACATGGTGACTTCCGCATTGAACGCAGTACTCGATGTCGGAGGGGCTGCCCCAATGCGAGTTACTCAAGCAAACACAACGCTCAAATCAACAAAGATCAAATGTGGGAGCTGGCTTGCCTGCGAAAGCGGTAGTGCAGTAACACATGCAGCGACTGACACACCGCCTTCGCGGGCAAGCCCGCTCCCACAGGGGATCTGCGTTTGCCGGACGGGCATTCCTCCCCCGTTCAAATCTGCTTCGTTCGCTCATCCAGTGTTCTGATCAGCGCTTGGAAAGCTCCATGATCATCCGACTCAACAAATAAACCCGCGGCACCACACTCTCCACCTCGGCATATTCCTCCGCCGTGTGAATATTGCCCCCCACTATCCCAAACCCATCCAGCGTCGGCGTGCCTACACCGGCGGACAAGCTGGCATCCGCCGCGCCGCCGCTGCCTTCGATGGTCAACTTGCGTCCCAGTTCGCCATAAATCCCTTGGGCAATCGCTACCAACTTATCCGACTCGGCCGTCTGCGGCATCGGTGGCAGGCCACGCTGCAGGCTGGTTTTTACTTCGGTTTCCGGGATCAATTTGTTGGCTGAAACCCGGGCCAGGTCTTTCTCGATTCGGTCGAATTCTTCCGGCAAGGCCGCACGCACGTCGGCCTTGGCGGTCGCCTGGTCAGGGATGACGTTGGTGCGGTCGCCAGCCTTGAGCACGGTGAAGTTGATGGTGGTTTTCTTGTCTTCATCGCCAAGTTTGCCCAGTTGCAAGATCTGGTGCGCGGCTTCCATGGCGGCGTTGCGTCCCAGTTCCGGGGCGACGCCGGCGTGGGCGGCTTTGCCTTTGACTTCGACCACGGCGGTGGCGCTGCCTTTGCGCCACACCACCAGGCCGTCGGCGGGACGGCCGGGCTCCAGGTTCAGGGTCACGTCGTGGCCCTTGGCAGTGTTGCGGATCAGTTCGGAGGCGGCGTCGGACCCGGTTTCTTCGCTGGCGTCGAGCAGGAAGGTGATCTGCGCGTAGTCCTTGAAGCCCTGGCTTTTGAGGACTTTGAGCGCGTAGATGCCGGCGACGATGCCGCCCTTGTCATCCATCACGCCGGGGCCGTAGGCGCGGCCGTCCTTGATGTGGAAGGGGCGCTCGGCAGCCGAGCCTTCCTTGAATACGGTGTCCATATGGGCCATCAGCAGAATCTTGGCCTTGCCGGTGCCTTTGAGGGTGGCAACCACATGGCTGTTGTTGGCGGCTTTATCCGGCACCCGTTCGATGGTGAAACCCAACTGTTTCAACTCATCCACGGCGATATCGCGCACTTGGGTCAGGCCGGGCTCGTAGCCTGAGCCCGAGTCGATATTCACCAGGCGCTCCAGCAGCTTCAAGGCTTCGGCCTTGTATTGTTCGGCCTGTTGCTGGATCTGTTTATGGGGCTCGGCGCTGTAGGCCGGCAGGCTGAAAGACAAGGCCAGGGTGGCGGCCAACAGGGTTTGCGGGAAGGAGAAGAGCATGGACCGATCCTTGTTTTTTGTTGGAGGGTGCCCGGCCACCCTACCCCACTAAACCGACCGCAACCAACTGCCCTGTACTGAACTGACCCGGTTGCGCCCGCTGCTCTTGGCCTCGTACAGCGCCTGGTCGGCATCGTTGAGCCAACTGATGGAGTCGGCATGGCTCGGCTGGTAAGGCGCCAGGCCGATGCTCAGGCTCACTCGCAGTGTCGGGTCCTGGGCGTAGGCCAAGGCGTTGAAGCGACCGCGCAGGGCCTCCATCACCTCGGTGGCACGGTTGAGGGGCATGTCTGGCAGGATCACGCAGAACTCATCGCCGCCATAACGCCCGGCCAGGTCGGTGGTGCGCAGGTTCTGGCGCAGCACCTTGCTTAGTTGGCGCAGGACGATATCGCCGGTCACATGGCCGTAGGTGTCGTTGATGGTCTTGAAGTGGTCGATGTCGATCAACGCGATGGCGGCACCTGCCGGGCCTTGGCGGCAACGTTGAAACTCGAGGTCCAGGTGGTCCTTCCAGGCGCCGTGGTTGAGCAGGCCCGACAGGCTGTCGGTGCGGCTCAAGGCCAGCAGCTCACGCTTGTGGCGGGCCAAGGTGACGGCCTGGCGGTAGCAGATCCAGCCCAGGGCCAGGGGATACAGCATCAGGATCGGCAGGCAGGCATACAGCTGGGCCTGGGTGGTCACGGCGATAAACCCAGGCGTGAACAGCAGCAGCGCGGTGCCCAGCCCCAATGCCTGCGCCGCCCAACCCGCGAATAGGAAGCGCGGCCCGCCGATGGCGACGTTGTTCATGCTCATCATCGACAGGGTGGTGACGCTGGGCAGCGGGTTGAAGTGCATTGCGCCAACCCAGAACCCACCGCAAAAGGAATCGAACAGCAGGCTGCGGCGTTCGCTGCGCAAGGTATTGGCCGAGTGCAACGAGCATTGAAAAGCCAGGTGCGGCCACGCAAAGGCGTTGATCAGCATCCAGGCCCACACCCACAGGGGCGGGTTCAACGGATACATGCCGAACGCCACGCACACAAAGCCGAGCGTCAGCCCCAACAGGCGGGATTTGTACAAGCGCAAAGCGAGCGGAAGTCCTTTTCCTCCGACGGCTGGCATGGTGGGGGCGATCCTGGGTGATTGCCTGGAGTCTAACAGGGCAACGTCAAATCGCCACTACCGCTTATTGGCTAATACTTCAGTGCGAAAACCCACGCGCCAGCATCAAGGCCACGCCCAGCAGCAACACGGCTGTGATCCGCTGCAACAGCACGCGCCGCTTGGGGTTTTCCAGCACATGCTTGATGCGCTGGCCGAAATAGCAATACAGGCAGCCGCTGGCAAATTGCAGCAGCAGGAAAGTCAGGCCGAGGATGGCGATATCCGCCGCCGAGCTGTGTTCACCGGCACCGGCAAACTGCGGGAACACGGCGCTGAACATGATGATGGTCTTGGGGTTGGAAAACCCGGTCAACAGCCCTTTGCCGAACAGGCTTCGCGCGCCCTCAACCGTGCCGGCGTTGTTGATCGATACGCCACTGCTGGTCCACTGCTTGTAGGCCAGGTAAAGAATGTAGGCCACCCCGACAAACTGGATGGTCTGGGTAATGGCGAGGTTGCCCTTGATCAACTCCGAAAAGCCCACGGCAAAGATCAGGATCGAAATCAGGTACGACACACTGGCGCCGACCTGCGCCGGGATCGAACTGCGCAGGCCGTCCTTCAAGCCCAGGCTGAGCAACAGCAGGGTCATGGGGCCCGGGCTGAAGGTCATGGTGGCGCAAAACAACAGGAAGTAGAGAAATGAAGACAGGGTTAACGCACTTGTCATGGCCAGCACCTTGAATAAAGAGAAACAGCAGCAACGGGGCGAACGCAGCCAGCGCCCGCCCCAGGCCGATCAGGCGACGGCGATTTCGGTGGTCAGGGAGTCGCGGTACATCACCGCCAGGTCAGCCAGGGCGGCCTTGGCGGTCTGGTTGCGGGTTTCAAACGCGACCAGGCCCTTCCAGTTGGTCTCGACAATGGCCTGCAGCACATCGGCGTAATCGCAGTTGCCGTCATGGATGCCGAAGTGCTGGTCTTGCACGCCGTTGTTGTTGCTGAAGGAAATGCCCTTGATCAGATGGTGGTACTTACGCACCACCTCTGCCGGCAGGCCGTTCTCGATGTTGGCGTGGCCGGCATCGAGGAAGAAGTACACATTGCTGTGGGCTTGCAGGCGCTCGAACACAAAGGCGTATTCCGCGTCATGGGTGAAGATGTAATGGAATGGCCGATAGTTGACGTAGTTGGACAGGTTTTCCAGGTAGATATCCGTGCCCTTGGCCTCGGCGTACAACGCCAGTTCCTGCACCGACTTGAGGTAATGCTCCAGGGCAACCTTCTTGGCCATCAACACCATTTTCGGCTCGACGATGCAACCACCGTGAATGATCAACGGCGCGCCCAGGCGGCTGGCGATGTCGATTTCCTTCTTCACGTACTCCACGGCCGCGCTACGGAAGGCTTCGACATCACTGCCCAACGGCGCCTTGAAGTTGCCGTGGAAAACCGGCTTGACCCCCGTGGCCGCGATTTGCGCTTGCAGGCTTTCGATACGCGCCTCGGTCCAGTCATCGACCATTTCGCCGAACAGGCTGCCGTCGATGTACCAGTGGGTGCAGTCACCTTCGATGGCGGTTTGCAGGCCCTTTTCGGCGCCCAGGTATTTCTGGTGGGCCACACCGGTGCAGAACGGGACGGTGGCGTTGATCAGTTTGCTGTCCATGGGACGATTCCTTTCGTTGATGGCGGGTCAGGCTTCTTGAAGTTCGGGTAGGTTGATGGCCATGAAATCGGCCTTGGTCACGCCGCAATCCGGGCATGCCCAGTCTTCAGGCACCTCTTCCCAAGGGGTGCCGGCGGGAATTCCGTCCTCCGGAATGCCCAGTTCTTCTACGTACATAAAACCGCAGGGTGCGCACATATAAGTCTTCATGGAAATGCAAAATCCATTGCTCAGGTGTAGGAAATTTCGCCATCTCCTGGCGAGATGCCGCGCAGTCTAGGGGAGTGGCATTGCGCAAGGCAGGTAAAGTGATGCCTAATCCGGCCTAACTTCACCGGTAAAAGCACCGGCAAACACAAGGACGCGTCATGTTTGTATCCGCCATCGCTTTTGTAGAGGGCACGCCCAAGGTCCAGCAGATCGTCGAGGCGTTCAGCCACGCCATCGAAAAGGGCGAATGGGCCCCGGGCAGCAAACTGCCATCCGTGCGTGAACTGACCCAGATCCTCGGCGTCAGCAAGTTCACCCTCAACGAGGCACTGGACCGTCTGCGCGGTCGCCACCTGCTCACCTCGAGCCAGGGCCGCGGCTACTTCGTGGCGATGGACAGCACCCGCCCAGCCTCGGCGACCTGGGTGGACCTGTTGCCCCAAGACCTGCTCAGCGTTTTGCGCCGGCCCTTGGCCACTGCCAGTGGCGAACTGCGCCCTGGCGGCGGGCACTTGCCGGAGGATTGGCTCAATGGCGAAGCGATCCGCCAGGCGATGCGCAGCGTAGTGCGTGCGCCGTCACTGCGCATCGCCGGGCTGGGCACACCGGCGGGGCTATTGCCGTTGCGCCAGGCGCTGCAACAGAAACTGCACGGCGAAGGCTTGTCGGTGCCGGTGGAACAAATCATCACCACACCCAATACCGTGCAGGGCCTGGACATGCTCATGCGCCTGCTCGCCCGCCCCGGCGACACGGTGCTGCTCGATGCACCGTGCTATTTCAACTTCCACGCCAACTTGGCGCTGCACGGCGTCAAAGTCATCACCATTGCCCGACGCCCCGACGGCTTTGACTTCACCGCCCTCGAACAACTGCTGGCCGAACACCGCCCCAGCCTGTACCTGACCACCAGCGTGTTGCACAACCCCACCGGCCACTCCTTCAGCCCCAGCCAGGCGTTCCGCCTGTTGCAACTGACCCAGCAGTATCACTGCCACATCGTCGAGGACGACCTCTACGGCGACCTGCACCCCAACCCACCCCCACGCCTGGCCGCCGTCGCCGGGCTGGACCAGGTCACCTACCTGTCGGGTTTCTCAAAGATCCTGAGTGCCAACACCCGCGTCAGCTACGTCGTCGCCGCGCCGCAACTGGCCGCCAACCTGACCAACATGAAATTGATGAGCGGCGGCGTCACCTCCGAACTGTTCGAACAGATCGTCTACCGCATGCTCAGCGAAGGCAGCTACGCCAAGCACCGCAAACGCATGGTGCAGCGCCTGATGGAAGCCGGGGGGCGCGTCGAACAATGGCTCAAACGCTGCGGGTGCGAACGGCCCATGGCGTATGAAGGCGGGATGTTCATCTGGGCGCGCCTGCCACCCGGCGTAAACGGCGAACTCCTGGCCCAGGAAGCCCTGAAACGCAGCATGGTACTGGCCCCCGGCGCCCTGTTTGGCTACGACCCGGCCCACCGCGACTCAATGCGCTTCAACGTGGCACACAGCGACGAACCACGCGTGCAGCGAGTGTTCGAGGCGCTGCTGCTGCACGGTGTCGCCCAAAAAAGCAAAAGCCCCCCAACCCCAACCCCAACCTAACCTAACCACGATGCGAAGCGAGCAGCTCTTGATCTACCGGTAACCACGATGCGAAGCGAGCCGCTCTTGATCTGCTCTTGATCTGCTTGTGATCTTGATCTCAAGCGCCCCGTTAAACCACGCTGGCCGAACGCAGGCTTGAATTCGTGGGTAACCCGGCAGGACGCCGGGTTAGCCGCCCCGCGCCATGGATGGCGCGTGGCGGCGGCCCACGGATTCAAGCCTGTGTTCGGGCACACCGAGCCTAGGCGAGGTGCCGAGTGGTGGGGCAAGAGCGTTTTGCTTACTTTTGCGCTGTTCAAAAGTGAGCCGCCGTCAGGGCGGAACCCCAAGTAGCCGTTACCGCAGCAATGGATATATACCCAATCCAACTGTGTCGCCTGCCAGGCCGCCTTCGCGAGCAAGCCCGCTCCCACAGTTGGATTGTGGGGTGTCAGGTAGAGTTTCAGGTCGCCATCGCAGGCAAGCCAGCTCCCACAGCTGGATCGCGAGGGTGTCAGTAGGTAAGGCGCCGTAAGCCCCCCATCAACCCGGCAATGGAATCACCCGCAACGGCCGCACCGACTTGTACGAAAAACTCGAATAAATCTCCTTGACGCAAGGCAACGTCTGCAAAACCTCCCGCGCAAACTCACCAAACGACTCCAGGTCCTTGGCCACCACCTCCAGCAAAAAGTCATAGCGCCCCGAAACGTTATGGCAGGCCACAATCTCCGGAATCGCCAACAGCCGCTGCTCGAACGCCCGGGCGATTTCCTGGGTGTGGCTCTCCATCATGATGCTGACAAACGCAGTCACCCCATACCCCAGCGCCTTGGGAGAAAGGATCGCCTGATAGCCACTGATCACCCCGCTCTCCTCCAGCGTGCGCACCCGGCGCCAACAGGGTGACGTGGTGAGGGCCACCCGCTCGGCCAACTCGGCCACGGTCAGGCGGGCATTGCCCTGCAAGGCGTTTAAAAGGGCTTTATCCGTGCGGTCCAGCTTGATGGGCATAACGTGCCTCTAATCATTATTTTTATCGGTGTTTGATCCACAAACGCAGGTTTTTCCGGGCTTTTTAGCAAGGTTCGTCTGTGGTTATGAGCATAGCATTGTAGGAAATAAGGAGCGCCCGACATGCACACTAAACACACCAGCTTCGGCTTTTCTACCCGTGCCATCCACCACGGCTATGACCCTGTTGACCACCACGGCGCCCTCGTCCCGCCCATCTACCTGTCGGCCACCTTCGCCTTCCCCACTGTCGAATACGGCGCCGCCTGCTTTGCCGGCGAAGCCAGCGGCCACTTCTATACGCGCATTTCCAACCCCACCCTGGCCTTGCTGGAGTCACGCATGGCCAGCCTGGAAAACGGCGAGGCCGCCGTAGCGTTCAGCTCCGGCATGGGCGCGATTGCCGCGACGTTCTGGACCCTGTTGCGCCCGGGCGACGAGATCATCGTCAGCCAGACCCTCTATGGCTGTACCTTCGCCCTGTTGCACCACGGCCTCGGCGAATTCGGCATCAAGGTGCGGCATGTCGACCTGACCGACCTCACCGCCCTGCAAGCAGCCTTGTCCCCGGCCACCCGCATGCTCTACTGCGAGACTCCGGCCAACCCTAACCTGCGCCTGATCGACATCGCCGCCGTGGCCGAGCTGGCCCATCAACAGCCGAACGTCACCGTGGTGGTCGATAACACTTACTGCACCCCCTACCTGCAGCGTCCCCTGGAACTGGGCGCCGATGTGGTGGTGCACTCGGCCACCAAATACCTCAGCGGCCACGGCGACATCACCGCAGGCATCGCGGTGAGCAACCAGGCCCTGGCCCAGCGCATTCGCCTGCAAGGCCTCAAGGACCTGACCGGCGCGGTGATGTCGCCCCAGGACGCCGCGTTGTTGATGCGCGGTCTCAAGACCCTGGGCCTGCGCATGGACCGCCATTGCAGCAACGCCCAAGCGGTGGCCGAGGCGTTGCAGGCACACCCGGCCGTGCAGTGGGTGACCTACCCCGGGCTGCGTTCTTTCCCACAGTACGAACTGGCAAACCGGCAAATGAAACTGCCCGGCGGCATGATCGCCTTTGAGCTCAAGGGTGGCATCGAGACCGGCCAGCGCTTCATGAACGCGCTGCAACTGTTCACCCGTGCGGTCAGCCTGGGAGATGCCGAATCGCTGGCCCAACACCCGGCAAGCATGACCCACTCCACCTACACCCCCGAGCAACGGGCGCAGCACGGTATCAGCGAGGGGCTGGTGCGGTTGTCGGTGGGGCTGGAAGACGTCGCCGACCTGCTGGCCGATATCCACCAGGCCCTGGCCAAGTGCAGCGGTGCCAACCTGCGGCCCACCACGACAGCGGCGTACGCGATGAAATAGCGCCCAAACCCACGCGTTTTGCGGTGCCTGGGCGGCGGTCGGAAGGATCCGACTGCCGCTGTACCTGCTTAATGTTTTTTTTCGCAGATTGGATCCCCCTCCTTCAGCCAGCCTGTACTAGCATGTCAGCGGCGGGACGCACTATCACTGCAGGTTATTCACATTAGTTACCTTCTTAATCCCCGTCGCTATAAGGCCCAATACCTGCACGAAACTCATGGACGAATTGATGAACTCACACCTGTTCCCACAGATAGGCAAGGTCATCGCCAGCACCGGCAGCCGCCATTTCCCACGCATGCTGCATGACCTGATCCTTACCCAACTGGCAGTGGACGCCACCCATATCACCCAATTGCACGTCAGCCGTGAAGGCCTTGGCCGTCGCAAGATCAGCCCGGTGTACACCGATTCGGTGGCGGCCCTGGACAGCGAGCAACTCGCCGCACAACTGCACCTCACGCGCCGCAAGGACGATGTGCGCTATGTACTGTCGGTGTACCGCTCCCACCCGTCCGAGAGTTTTTCTGCGCAAGAACGCAGCATGCTCCAGGACTTCTCCACGCTGTTGCTGCCCATGGTGGAAAAACACATCACCGCGCTGCAGCCATCGCTCCCTGACAGCCCGTCGGCAGAGCCGCAACACCAGGGCATCGATACCTTGCGCCGACGTATCCAGGAGCGCCTGGTGCAATCGGGGCTGACCTTGTCCAACCGTGAACTGGAAGTGTGCGTAGGCCTGCTGGCCGGGCGCACCGCGCCGGAGCTGGCCGAACAACTGGCGTTGAAGGTCAACACCATCGAGAGCTACCTCAAGCGTGCGGCGATCAAGTTGGGGATCAGCGGGCGGCATTCGTTGTTGCGCTGGATGTACTCGACCGAGTCTGACACGGCCCCATAGGCCAAGCAAAAATCCCCGTGGGAGCTGGCTTGCCTGCGATAGCGGTGGGTCAGCAACCCTGGGGAGACTGTCACACCGCTATCGCAGCATAGGTATCTACACAACTGTGCAGTTCCCCGCAGCCACCGGTAACCACGATGCGAAGCGAGTAGCTCTTGATCTGCTTTTGATCTTAAGCGCCCCGTTAAACCACGCTGGCCGGAATTCGACAGGGATTTGGGGGGTAAACCGGCAGGGATGCCGGTTTAGCCGCCCCGCGCCATGGATGGCGCGTGGCGGCGGCCCCCCAAATCACTGGCGGATTACGGGCACACCGAGCCCAAGCGAGGTGCCGAGTGGTGGGGCAAGAGCCTTTTGCTTACTTTTGGGCTCTTTTCAAAAGTGAGCCGCCGTCAGGGCGGAACCCTAAGTAGCCGTTACCGCAGCAATAGATATGCACACAATCCAACTGTGTCGCCTGTCAGGCCGCCATCGCAGGCAAGCCAGCTCCCACATTTGGATCCTGGGGCGCCAGGGAGATAGGCGCCGGCTGTCAGGCCGTCACGGGAGCAAGCTCCCACAGATCAGTCCCTTGCCAATGCCTCTATCGGGTCCAACCGCGCCGCATTCCGCGCCGGTACAAAACCAAACACAATGCCGATCAACGTCGAACAGGCAAACGCGGTAACGATCGAGCCCACCGAAAACACCATTTCCCACTCCTTCACAAACAACGAAAACAGGTAGCCGATGGCGTAGGACAGCGAGATCCCGATGATCCCGCCGATCAGGCACACCATCACCGCCTCCACCAGAAACTGTTGGCGAATATCCGATTGCCGCGCCCCCACCGCCATGCGAATCCCGATCTCACGGGTGCGCTCGGTGACCGACACCAGCATGATGTTCATCACGCCAATACCGCCCACCAACAAAGAAATCACTGCGATCAACGACAGTAACAGCGCCAGGGAGCGGCTGGTTTTCTGTACCGTCTGCATGATGCTGTCGAGGTTGTTGGTGAAGAAATCCTTGGTGCCGTGGCGTTGCAGCATGAGCTTATTGACGTTGTCTTCCACCACCTTGCTCGGCTGGCCGTCCTTGATGCGCACGGTGATGCTGTCCAGATGACGCTGGCCCAGCAGACGCCCCGCCGCGGTTTCATAGGGCACCCACACGTTCAGGGCCTTGCTGGCGGCGAACATGTTCTTGTTGTCCGCCGTCACCCCGATCACCGTGCACGGCAGGTTGCCTATCAGGATCACCTGGCCCAGCGGGTCGATGTTGGGCCCGAACAGGCGCTGGCGGGTATTGTGGTCGATCACCACCACCTGGGCCTGGCGCCGTGCATCGCTTTCGCTGAAGGCAATGCCGGCTTCAAGCTTGAGGCCCTTGACCTTGAAGTAGCGGTCACTGACACCATTGACCTGTGCATCCACGTCGATGTTGCCAAAGCGCAGCATCAGGTTGCGGCCCACCACCGGCGTCGCGCTGTCGACGTAATACAGCTGGTTCAGCGCGTCCACATCCGCGGGCATCAGCGTCTGGATCGCCGAGGCGCGGCTGTCGCCAAAGCTGGTGCCGGAAAAGATATCGATGGTGTTGCTGCCAATCGCCTGGATGTCCTTGAGCACATAGCGCTTGGCGCCTTCGCCGATGGCCGAGATCGACACCACCGAGGTGATGCCGATGACAATCCCGAGCATGGTCAGCAAGGTGCGCATGCGGTGGGAGATCAGCGCCACCCACGCCATGTTGAACGCTTCCTTGAACAGCCCCAGGCTCGCCACCAGGCGCCGCGCCCCGCTGCGCCTGGGCTCGACCGGCGCCTCGGCGGGCAACTCCAGGCCGACGCTGTCGTTGGCCTTGTCGCTGATGATCTCGCCATCACACACCTCGACAATGCGCTGGGCGTTCGCCGCGACCTTGGGGTCGTGGGTGACGATAATCACCGTGTGCCCCGCCGCGTGCAGCTCGGCGAGGATGCGCATCACCTCCTTGCCGCTGTGGGTGTCGAGGGCGCCGGTGGGTTCGTCGGCCAGGATCACTTCGCCGCCGTTCATCAACGCCCGCGCAATACTCACCCGCTGCTGTTGCCCGCCGGATAGCTGGCTGGGCCGGTGGCTGGTGTGGCCTGACAGGCCCAGGCGTGCCAGCAATTCCCCGGCGCGGCTATGGCGCTGGCTTTGCGGGGTGCCGGCGTAGATCGCCGGCATTTCCACGTTATGCAAAGCGCTCAGGTGCGCGAGCAAATGGTAACGCTGGAAGATAAACCCGAAGTAATCACGCCGCAGCTCCGCCAGTTGCTCATCGCCCAGGGAGCGGGTTTCGATGCCATTGATCTTGTAGCTGCCGGCGGTGGCGTAATCCAGGCCACCGAGGATGTTCATCAGGGTCGATTTACCCGAACCGGAGGCGCCGATGATCGCCAGCATTTCCCCGGCATGGATGCTCAGGTCGATGCCCTTGAGCGCGATGAATTCACGCTCGCCGGCCATGAAGCTGCGGGTGATGCCCTTGAGTTCCAACAGAGGCTGGCTCATGACTCAACTCCCCGCCACGGCAGGTGTAGCATCGCCGATCACCACGGTGTCGCCCTCGGCCAGGCCGTCAAGGATCTGCACCTTGACGTTGTTATTGATACCGGTCTTCACCGTGCGGGCGACCGCCTTGCCCTTGGCATCCAGCACCCGCACTTCATAGCGGCCATCGGCATTGCGCACGCCCAGCGCCGCCACGGGCACCATCAGCGCGGCCTCGGCGGTGTCGAGCACGATGCGCACCTGGGCGGTCATGGCGATACGCAGGCGGTGGTCGGGGTTGGGCACGTCGAACAGCGCGTTGTAGAACACTGCGGTGTTTTGCTTTGGTGTACCGGCGGTCTGGGTTTCCAGAAAGTTCTGCGGCGCCGGCTCAGTGCCGCGCAGCTTGGCGTAATAGCGCTTGTCCGCCTCGCCGAGAATGGTGAAGTACACCTGCTGGCCGGGGCTGATATGAATCACATCCGCTTCCGACACTTGGGCCTTGACGGTCATGGTGTCCAGGTCTGCCAGCTTGAGCAGCACGGGCGCCAACTGGCTGGCGATCACGGTCTGGCCTTCCTGGGTGACGATGCCCACCACATCGCCGTCGATGGGCGCGTTGATACGGGTGTAGGCCAGGTTGACCTTGGCGGTGTCGATCTGGATGTGTGCGCTTTTGATCTGCGCGTCCAGGGACAGCAGGTTGGCCTGCTGTACCTGGTAGGTCGATTCGGCGTCTTCAAAATCCTGGCGTGACACCGACTCGTCGGCCTGCAATCCCTTGTAGCGCTCATACACGGACTTGGCCTGCTTGAGTTGCGCGGCGGTCGCGCGGCGTTGGGCCTGGAGGTTTTCTTCATCGACCTGGGCTTTGCGCAGGGTGTTCTGCAGGATCAACGGGTCGATTTCGGCCAGCCATTGGCCCTTCTTTACCTTGTCGCCGACTTTGACTTTCAGCGACTTGAGCTGGCCGGAGACTTGGGCGCCGACGTCGACTTGTTTGACGCCTTCGAGCAGGCCGGTGGCCAATACCGCGTTTTCGATATCGCCGCGTTCGGCGGTGGCGGTGAGGTACTGGGGGGCGTCGGCGGGGGCGTTTACGGTGTAGATGGCCAGGCCGATTGCGACGGCCGCTATAGCCAGAATGCCGATTTTGCGGAATTTAGACGTTTGCATGGTTGGCTTCTTGATTGAGTACAAATGCGTGGCTAGGGCCCTTGGTGTGGGAGCTGGTTTGCCGGCGATGGCGGCCTGACAGCCGACCCCTGTCTACCTGACACCCCGCGATCAACCTGTGGGAGCGGGCTTGCTCGCGAAGGCGGCCTTCTGGTCGACCGTTTCGTTGGGTTGGAATGAGTACATATCCATTGCTGCGGTAACGGCCACTTAGGGTTCCGCTCTGACAGCGGCTCACTTTTGAACAGCGCAAAAGTAAGCAAAACGCTCTTGCCCCACCACTCGGCACCTCGCCTAGGCTCGGTGTGCCCGTAATCCGCCAGTGATTTGGGGGGGCGCCTGAGATCAAGATCACAAGCAGATCAAGATCAAGAGCGGCTCGCTTCGCATCGTGGTTACCGGGGGCATGCCTGCCCCCACATATCTCACCGAGTTCACCTTCAAAAACCGGTCGGCTATAAGGCCGCCGCGCTCTGCTTTTGATCTGCAATCGCCCCGTTAAACCACGCTGGCCGAACGCAGGTTTTGCAGCGTGGGTAACCCGGCAGGACGCCGGGTTAGCCGCACTGGGCCAGGGATGGCCCATTGCGGCGGCCCACGCTGCAAAACCTGCGTTCGGGCACACCGAGCCTAGGCGAGGTGCCGAGTGGTGGGGCGAAGGCCTTTTGGTTACTTTTGGGCCTTTCCAAAAGTGACCCGCTGTCAGAGCGGAACCATAAGTGGCCGTTACCGCAGGAATGGATATGTACGCAGACAGACCGCTATCGCAGGCAAGCCAGCTCCCACATTCGGATCGGTGCACACCCGTCAAGACACCACCTCCCCAACCCCAACAACGTCCAACCACCACCTGGCCAACCCCAAAACATTCGGCGCCTTGAGCAACGTAAAGTGATTCCCCAAGCCATACCAAACCTGCAACCCACCCCCCTGCCCTCGCCACCCCTCAACCATCAACCCCTGCTCCCGCTGGTTCCCCGCCGCATCCAGCGCCGGGTCCTGCGCCAACACCAGGCGCACCACCCCTCATACCGCCCTTGCGGCTGATACACCGTGCGCAACGCCGCCGCGTAAGTGCGCGCCGGCCCATCCATCGCCTCCACCGCCACACGCGCCGGCAACAACCCCACATTCACCATCCCCGCGTGTAACGCTTGCCGCTGCGCCACCTCATCGCGCCCGGCAAAGTCCACCGCATCAATCCCCAGCGACTTCCCAGCCGCCAACTGCATCGCCTCGATCAACCGCAACAACGCCGCCGTCGAGGTATAAGCCTTGCCCGCACGCCCCGGCGCCTCGCTGTCGATCACCGTCAAAGAGCCCACCTCACGCCCCATCGCCTGCAAGCGCAGCGCCATTTCCAGCGCCACCCAGCCGCCGAACGAATGCCCCACCAGATGCACCGGCCCCTCGGGGCATTCCTGTTCCAGCGCCGCCAGGTAACACTGGGCCGCCGCTTCCACCTGGCTATGGGGCACCGCTTCGCCATCCAGCCCGCGTGGCTGCAAGCCATACAGCGGCCAGTCGCGCCCCAAAGCTTCGCTCAAGCCGACAAAGCCGGTGACGCTGTCTCCCGCGCCCGGCACGCAGAACACCGGTGCATAACCGACGCGCCCGCTCTGGATGCGCAGCAAGGGTGAGTGCGCCGCGCAGCTCACCGGGGTGCTCGCCGCCAGCGCTTGGCTCATGGCCTGGCCAAGGCTCTGGATATGCGGCGCCTGCATCATGCTCTGGTGATCCCCCGGCACCTGCACCTGGCGCAGTTGCCCAGGCGCCAGGGCGGTGTCCCACCCCAGCGCGGCACTGCGCCACGACAGTTCGGTGGGCCGCTGCTCGGCGCTGAACAGGTGCACCGGAATCGGCAGCGGGAACAGGCTGTAGTGGGCCAGGGCATGCCCATGGCCAACTTCCCTTTGCAAAAAGCTCAACAGGTCGGCGTCCGTCGCCGCTGCCATTTGCGCGTATAGCAAACCTTGATCGCGACAGCGTTGCAGCAGAGCCGCAATGTCCAGCTGTCCAAGGCCTGCCTCCAGTTGTTCCAGGCTCGCCAGCTCATCCACACCTCCCTGTGCCTTCCAATAGGCCGTGCACTGCAACAACAAATGCCGCTCGAGGGCGTCCGGCCCGCTCCAGCGGGCCTTGCCCTGGTCGGTCATGCGCGGCACGTAACTGTCGATCAAGCCGAGAAACGCCACGGCCTCATCCTGCCCCAGCAACTGCATGGCAACTTCATAGGCCAGCACCCCACCAAACGACCACCCCGCCAGGCGGTAAGGGCCGTGGGGCTGGATCTGGCGAATCAGCCCAACCATGCGCGCGGCCAAGCCTTCCATGCTGTCCAGATGCGCCTCGCCCAGCGCCAGGCCCGGCAGGCCATAAATCGGGTAATCGCCCGGCAGGTGCTGGCCCAGCGCCGGGAAGTACACGTCCATGCCACTGAACTCATGCACCAGAAATAACGGCGCCTGCGACCCACGGCTGCGCACCGTGATCACCGCCGTTTCAGGCAGCGCCTCGTCACCGCGCAGGCGCAGCAGCGCCGCGACCGAGGCCACGCTGGCATGCTCGAACAGCTCGGCCAGCGACACCGGCAACCCGGCCTCTTCCAGCCGATTGACCAGGCGAATCGCCAACAACGAATGCCCGCCCAGTTCGAAGAAACTGTCATGGCGCCCCACCTGCTCAAGCTTCAACACGTCGGCCCACAGCTGGGCCAAGGTCTGTTCCAGTGCATCAGTTGGCGCTTCGAATGTGCCGCTGGCCGCAGCGTCCCAGGCCGGCGTCGGCAAGGCTTTGCGATCAACCTTGCCATTGGCCGTCAACGGCAAATGCTCCAGTGCCACAAAGGCCGAAGGCACCATGTAGGCCGGCAAGTGCGCCTGCAGGTAAGCGCGCACCGACTCGATGCCGACCGACTCGCCCGCCCAGGTAAAGTAGGCCACCAGGCGCTTGTCCCCCGGCACGTCTTCGCGGGCCAGCACCACCCCTTCGCGGATGCCGGCGAATGTGGCCAAGCGTGCTTCGATCTCACCCAGCTCAATGCGGAAGCCGCGGATCTTCACTTGATCGTCATTGCGCCCGATGCACTCCAGCAAGCCGTCTGCGCTCCAGCGCCCGAGGTCGCCGGTGCGGTACAGCCAGGCGCCTGGGTTGAACGGGTTCTGCACGAACTTTTCAGCCGTCAATTCAGGTCGGTTCAGGTAGCCCTGGGCGACACCGTCGCCGCCGATGCAGATTTCACCGGTCGCCCCCACAGGCAGCAGCTGCAACTGCGCATCCAGTACGTAGACCTGCGTATTGGAAATGGGTCGCCCTACCGGCACGCTGTCGGCATCAGCGGTAAGCGCGTGCACTTCATAAGTGGTGGCGTAGGTGGTGGTTTCGGTCGGCCCGTAGCAATGCACCAGGCGCAACCCCGGTGCCAATGCCAGCAGGTTGCGGAACGCCGCCGGGTCGGCACGCTCGCCGCCGCACAGCAAAATACGCAAGCCGGCCAGGGCCTGGGGAATCAGTTGCACATACTGGTTGAACAGCGCGGTGGTGACGAACAGCACCGTCACGCCCTGAAGTGCCGCGCCAAACGCCAGCGGGTCGAGCAAGGTGGCGTGGTCGATCACCTGCACCTGACCGCCGTTGAGCAATGCCCCCCACACATCCATGGTGCTGGCATCGAACGCCGGGTTCGAGGCGAAGGCTACGCGGTCATCGGGATTGAAATCGGCGTAGCCGTTGTTGAGCACCAAGCGCGTGATGCCACGGTGCGGCACCAATACGCCTTTGGGCATGCCGGTGGAGCCGGAGGTGTACATGATGTACGCCACGTTCTGCGTAGACTGCGGCAGGCCCGAGTTGTGCTCGGGGTATGAGTCGAGGGCCAGGGTGTCCAAGTCCAGGCGCTGCACCGCACTCTCCACGCTGCAGTCGCTGCGGGTCAACAGCCAGGCCGCGCCGCTGTCTTGCAGCATGAAAGCCTGGCGTTCGGCCGGCGCGTTGATGTCCAGCGGTACATAGGCGGCGGCGCATTTGAGAATCGCCAGTTGGCTGACCAACAACGCCACCGAGCGTGGCAGCAGGATCGCCACGTTATCGCCGGGGCACACACCCAGGCCGAGCAGGTGATGGGCCAGGCGGTTGGCGCGGCGGTTGAGCTCGCCGTAGCTCACCCGTTGCTCGCCGTGCCGCACCGCCACCGCATCGGGGCGCGCCTGGGCCTGGGCTTCGAACAGGTGTTGCACGCTGCGTTCACGGGGGAACGCGCGGGCTGTGGCGTTGAAGCCCTCAAGCAGTTGCTGGCGTTCGGCCTGAGGCAGGATCGACAAGCAATTGAGCGCGATGTCGCTGCGCTCTTCCAGTGCCTGCACCACCTGCACCAAGGCGTTATGCAGGTAGTCACCCAAGCGTCGGGCCCCCTGCCCCATGGCCGTGAGGCTGAAACCTTCACCCAGGTCATCCACGCTCACCGACACGCCGTAGTGGGTGTGCTCTTCGGTCTTGAGCACTTCGATCCCCTGCCACGCCTCGGCCACACCCCCGGCCTGGGGTGCGCTGTGGCGATAGTTGAACAGCACGCTGAACAACGACGTGGCCATCGGTACGCCGCTGCAACGCTGGGCCAGCGCCAAGGGCGCGTGTTCATGGCTGAGCAGTTGGGTCAGGCGCCCATGGGTGGCACGCAGCGCGGTCAGTACCGAGTGTTCACCCAGGTCGACTCGCAGCGGCAAGGTATTGATAAATACGCCCATGGCGCGCTCGGCGCCTTCGCCACCTTGCAGGCGGCCGAGCATCACCGTGCCGAACACCACCTGTTCACGGGCGCAGACCGTGCCCAGCACATGGGCCCAGGCCAGGTGCATAAGGCTGGCGGCGCTGACGCCGGCTTGACGCGCCTGAGTGCGCAGGCGCCGACTCAACCCCAGGTCGAGACTCACCTTCACGCGCTCATCGGCGCCCAGGTGCGGTAAGTCAGTGGGTTCGTCGACCCCAGCGAGCATCTCGCGAAAAAACGTCTCGTGGTCCTCAGCGCCCAGACGGGTCTGGGCCACGTAGTTGCGGTACGGGACGGGCGCGCCCAAGGTGTCTTGCGCGCCCAACAGGAAGGCCTGCATGTCGTGTTGCAGGATGTCCAGGGCGATGTGGTCCATCACCAGATGGTGAAACAGCAACGTCGCCACTACCCGTTGTGGTTCCTCGGCATACACCAGGCGCATCAGGGGTGCCTGGCCGAGGTCCAGGCGTGGCAGCAACGGGCCGCTTTCAACCCGTAATGAGGCGGTGCGCCACACCACTTGCACCGGTTCCTCTAGCCCGTCCCAATGGAAGGATGAGCGCAGGATGTCATGGCGCTGGATCACCGCCTGCAAGGCATGGGCGAAGGCGTCCAGGCGCAGGCGGCTGTCGAAGGCAAACTGCGCCTGCAACACATAGGCGTCGTCACCTTGCACGGCGCGATGCTGATACAGGATGCCGGCCTGCAAGGGTGCCAGCGGGTAGATCTCCTGCACATTCGCCGCGCCGCCGGGGATGCTGGCGACGATGCGCTCGATGGCAGCGGGGTCCAGGGTGATCAGCGCAAGCATGTCCGGCGTGATCCGGGTGCAATCGGGCGCAATGCGATTGGCCGGCACCGCCACTTCACGCCCACCACCCAAAGCCGCAGCCAGGGCGGACAAGGTCGGTTGGCCAAACAGCACTTTCACATCCGCCGACAAGCCCAGGCGGCGCATGCGCCCGATCAGGCTGACCGCCAGCAAGGAGTGGCCACCCAATTCAAAGAAATTGTCATGCCGGCCCACGCGCTCCACGTTGAGCAATTCGGACCACAGCGCGGCCAGGGTGATTTCCGTGTCCCCCACGGGCGCTTCATAGTCGCGCACGCTCAATGCGTCCAGGCCCGGCGCCGGCAACGCCTTGCGGTCGAGCTTGCCGTTGGGGCTCAGCGGCAGCGCCTGAAGGTGCATAAAGCTCGTCGGCAGCATGAATTCCGGCAGGTGTTGCAGCAGATGGGCGCGCAGGTTTTCGACCTCGCTCGGCACGCCGGTGTAATAGGCGATCAGGCGCTGCTCGCGGGCAATCACGGCGGCTTCCTGCACCGCTGGATGCTCGCTCAGGCGCGCCTGGATTTCCCCCAGTTCGATGCGCAGGCCACGGATTTTCACCTGGTCATCATTGCGCCCCAGGTATTCGAGCGTGCCGTCGGGCAAGTAGCGGCCCACGTCGCCGGTGCGGTACATGCGCCCCGGGGTGAACGGGTCGTCGAGGAAGCGTTCGGCGGTCAGCTCAGGGCGGTTGAGGTAACCCCGTGCCACCTGCACGCCCGCGATGAACAATTCACCGACCACCCCCAACGGCACCGGCTGTAACTGCCCGTCCAGTACATACAGGCGCGTGTTGGCAATCGGCTTGCCGATGGGGGTGTTATCCGGCACTACGGCACCCGCGCAGTCCCACGCGGTGACATCCACCGCCGCTTCGGTGGGGCCATACAGGTTGTACAAGCCAACCTCCGGCAATTGCTGTTTGAAGCGCCGCACCAGGCTGCCCGGCAGGGCTTCGCCGCTGCACATCACCCGCACCAGCCCGGCGGCCTGGCTGACATCGCCGTGAGCCAGGAACACGTCGAGCATCGACGGCACAAAATGCAGCGTTGTGACCCGCTCGGCCTCGATCACCTGGCACAGGTAGTCAGGGTCCTTATGCCCGCCAGGGCGGGCCATGACCAGCCGCGCGCCGGTGCACAGCGGCCAGAAGAACTCCCACACCGACACGTCGAAGCTGAACGGGGTTTTCTGCAAGACCGTATCGCTGGCCGTCAGCCCGTATTCGTCCTGCATCCACAGCAGGCGGTTGACCACCCCAGGGTGTTCGTTGATCACGCCCTTGGGCTGGCCGGTGGAACCGGAGGTGTAGATCACATAGGCCGCCACGCTGGCCGCCTGCGGGTTATGGGTGGGCTGGTGCTGCCAGGTGGGTGAATCGAGGTTGACCACCGGCACCTCGCCCAACAACCCGAGGGTGCTGGCCTGGGCCAGCACTACCGTCGGCGCGCTGTCGTGCAGCATGTAGGCGATGCGTTCCAGCGGGTAGGCCGGGTCCAGCGGCACATAGGCGGCGCCGGCCTTGAGGATCGCGTACAGGCCAATGACCATGTCCAGGCCACGCTCCACGCAGATCGCCACCCGCGCCTGGGGCTGCACACCCAGGGCTTGCAGGTGATGGGCCAATTGGTTGGCACGCGTGTTCAGTTCGGTATAGCTCAGTTGCTGCTCGCCCGCCTTCAAGGCAATGGCATGGGGCGTGCGCAGCACCTGGGCTTCAAACAGGCCGTGCAGGGTCTGGTCGAGGTTGTACTCAATGGCAGTGGCGTTGAAATCCACCAACAGTTGCCGACGTTCGCGCGCGTCCACCAGAGGCACCTGCGCCAGCACCGCCTGGTCGTTATCGACCATGGCCTGCAACACGCGGGTGAAATAGCCGACGTAGCGCTGCATCGTCGACTCGTCAAACAGCGCCACGGCATATTCCAGCGCACCGAGGATGCTGCCCTGCACTTCCCCCAGGTTCAACGACAGGTCGAACTTGGCGAAATGGCTGTGCTCGACAATGCTCTCCAGAGCCAGGTCGCCCAGGGCCAGGGTCGGCGCGCTGCTGTCCTGCCAGCTCAGCAGGGTCTGGAACAGCGGGCTGTGGGCCAGGCTGCGCGGCGGCCGGGTAATTTCCACCACCTGTTCGAAGGGCAAGTCCTGATGGGCCTGGGCCTCCAGCGTCAGCGCCTTGACCCGCGCCAGCAACGCCTCGGTGCTCAGCTCGCCCGAGGTGTCGATACGCAGCGCCAGGGTGTTGACGAACAGGCCAATCAGCCCCTCGACTTCGGTGCGCATGCGGTTGGCCACCGGCGTGCCGATCACCAACTCGGGCTGCCCGGACAGGCGCGCCAACAGCGACGCCCAGGCACTCATCAAGGTCATGTACAAGGTGGTGCCATGGCGTTGGCTCAAGGCCTTGAGCCCGGCGGTGAGGCGTTCATCCAGGCGCACTTCGACACTGCTGCCAGCGTAGTCCTGCTGCGCCGGGCGCGGGCGGTCGGTGGGCAAGGTCAGCAACGCTGGCGCACCGGCCAACGCCTGCTGCCAGAAGCTGCTTTGGCGTTGCAGCACCTCGCCGCTCAACCACAGGCGTTGCCACACGGCAAAGTCGGCGTACTGGATCGGCAAGGGCGGCAGCGGGTCGGCGTGGCCGTGGCTGAACGCCTGGTACAGCGCCATCAGCTCGCGGGTCAGCACGCCCATGGACCAGCCGTCGGAGACGATATGGTGCAGGGTCAGCAACAGCACATGGTGATCATCGGCCATCACCACCAGGCGCCCGCGCAGCAACGGGCCGCGTTCAAGGTCGAAGGGTGCCGAGGCTTCGCCGTGGATCAGCGCGTCCAGGGCCTGTTGCGGCTGCGGGTGGCGACGCAGGTCCTGCACTTGTAGCGCCAACACCTCTTCGGCCGGCACGACCAGCACCTGGGCCTGGTCACCCTGCTGGGCGAAGCGGCTGCGCAGGGTGTCATGCCGCGCCACAATGCGCGCCAGGGCCCGTTGCAGCGCCTGTACATGCAGCTGCCCGCGCAACCGCAGGCCGATGGGAATGTTGTAGGCGGTGTTGGCCCCTTCCATCAACGCCAGGAACCACAGGCGTTGCTGGGCGAAGGACAGCGGCACGTCGTCATCACGGTTGGCCGGCAAGATATCCGGCAAGGTGCTGCGACCGGCCTGGGCCAGCACCTCGGCGACCGCCGCCAGTTCGGCGTTGGCAAACAGTTCGCCCAGCGCCAATTCGACGCCCAGCCGCTGGCGCACCTGGGACACCATGCGCATGGCCAGCAGCGAATGCCCGCCCAGCTCAAAGAAATGGTCGTAACGCCCCACACGCTGCACCTGCAACACCTCGGACCAGATCTGCGCCAGCACGGTTTCGATTTCGCCCTGGGGCACGGCGTACTCGCGGGTAAATACCGCGGCCATGTCCGGCGCCGGCAGGGCCTTGCGGTCGAGTTTGCCATTGGCGGTCAGTGGCAGTGCGTCGAGCTTCATGAACGCGACGGGCACCATGTAGTCCGGCAGATGTGCCACCAGGTGGGCGCGGATTTCGGCGAGCGTCAGCGGGTCCAGTTGCGGGTTTTCAGTGAAGTAGGCCACCAGCCGCTCTTCACGCACCACCGCCACTGCTTCCAGGATGCCGGGCAATTGGTTGAGCTGGGTCTCGATTTCGCCCAGTTCGATGCGCACGCCTCGGATTTTCACCTGGTCATCGTTGCGCCCCAGGTAGTCGAGCGTGCCGTCCGGCAACCAGCGCACCAGGTCGCCGGTGCGGTACATGCGCCCTGCATTGAATGGGTCGCGCAGAAAACGCTCGGCAGTCAGTTCCGGACGGTTCAGGTAACCGCGTGCCACGCCCTTGCCGCCCACGTACAACTCCCCCGCCACCCCCAGCGGCACCGGGCGCTGGTGTGGGTCGAGCACGTAGACCTTGGCATTGGCGATGGGCTTGCCGATATGCAACGGCTGGCCCGCCTCGACCTTGCCGGAAGTGGCCACCACCGTGGCTTCGGTGGGCCCGTAGTTGTTGATCAGCTCAAAGCGCTGCGCCCGCCCGAACTGGCGTAGGCGATCGCCACCGACCAGCAAGGTGCGCAAGGTCGGGTGCTCGATGTTCTGGCTGAAGGCGTATTCCGCCACCGGCGTCGGCAGAAAGCTCACGTCCAAAGGCTGCGCGCACCACCAGGCCAGCAGTGCGTCGATATCTTCACTGCCCTCATGGGCCGGTGGCAGGTGCAAGGTGGCGCCCACACACAGCGCCGGCCACACTTCCCAGGCCATCGCGTCAAAGCCGAAACCGGCAACACTGGCGGTATGCCGCCCGGCGCGCAGGTCGAAGGCGCTGCAATGCCAGTCCACCAGGTTGGCGACAGTGTGATGTTCCACCATCACCCCTTTGGGCAAACCGGTGGAGCCGGAGGTGTAGATCACATAGGCCAGGTGCGTCGGGCCGACGGCGATTGTGGGGTTGCTCGCCGAATGGTGCTGCCAGGTGAAGCGGTCCAGATTGATCACCGGCACTTCCAGGGCCGGCAGGCGCTCCAGCAATGCGTGCTGGGTGAGTACCGCCACTGGCGCGCTGTCACTGAGCAAATAGTTCAGACGCTCGGCCGGGTGGGACGGGTCCACCGGCACATAACCGGCACCGGCCTTGAGAATCGCCAGCAACCCGGCCAGGGTATCGAGGCCGCGCCGCGCCACAATCGCCACGCGGTCGTCGGGCTTGACCCCCAATGCCAGCAGATGATGGGCCAGCAGGTTGGCTTGCTGGTTCAGTTCGGCATAGGTCAGTTGCCGGCCCTGATGCACCGCGGCGATGGCGTGCGGCGTGAGCGCGGCCTGGGCTTCGACCCTGCCGTGCAGGGTGGTGCCTTGGGGGAAGACGGTCTGGGTGGTGTTGAACTGTTCCAGCAGCAAACGCTGTTCGGCAGCGGGCACCACCGACAGTTGCTCAAGCGCGGTATGGGGGGCCTGTTCCAGTGCGCTCACCAGGTTTTCCAGCGCGGTGTGCAGGTAGGCGCAGACGCGTTGAGGGTCGACCAGGGTGCTGGCCAGCAAACTCAGGCCAAAGCCCTCGCCCAGGTCGTCCACGCTCAGGGTCAGCGGGTAGTTGGTGCGTTCCTCGACGCGCAGTGCGGTGATGCCGTGCCACGCCGACACGGCCTCGGCGCTGGCGGCGGACGCGCTGTGGCGATAGTTGAGCAGCGCGCTGAACAGCGGCGTCGGCGCGAGCACGCCACTGCAACGCTGGGCCAGGGCCAACGCCGCGTGTTCATGGCGCAGTAACGTGGTCAGCCGTGCGTGGGTGGCCTTGACGGCGGTGCGCACGTCCTGGGCGTCCACGTCCACGCGAAACGGCAAGGTATTGATGAAAATGCCCAGGGCGCGGTCGGTGGCATGGCTGCCCTGCATGCGCCCCATCAACACAGTGCCGAACACCACCTGGGCTTTGCCGGCCAACACCCCCAGCACCTGGGCCCAACCCAGGTGAAACAGGCTGGCGGCGCTCACGCCCAGTTGGCGTGCCTGTCCGCGCAAACGCTGGGCCAGTGCCGGCGCCAACGGCAGGCTGACTTCAGCGATAGCGCGCGCATCGCCTTGCACATCCTGCAAACCGAACGGCAAGGTGGGCTCGCTGATATCGCCGAGCATCCGCCGGAAGAAACTTTCATGTTCTTGTTCACTGATGCCCAGCCGCGCCTGCGCCACATAGTTGCGAAACGGCACGGCCTGGCCGAGGGCCGCGCCTTGACCCAACAGGCACGCCTGCATTTCGTGGCACACCACGTCCAGGGCGCTGTGGTCGAGCGCCATGTGATGGAACAACAGGGTGGCGACGATGCGCTGGTTGGCCGGGTCTTCAGCGCGCACCAGGCGCAGCAACGGCGCCTGGGTGACGTCGAGGCGGTAGTGGCGGGCATCAAACAGGTCATGCAGTTGCGTGGCGATATCGCCGTCGCCCGGGTCCAGCATCAAGGCTTGCACCGGCAGGCGTGCCTGGCGCCACACCACTTGCGAGGGTTGCGTCAGGCCATCCCAGACCACCCCGGTACGCAGGATGTCGTGACGGTCCATCACCCGTTGCAGCGCCTGGGCAAACGCATCGAAACGCGCCAGGTTGTCAAAGGCGAACTGCGACTGCATCACATAGGGGTCACCCTGCTCGGCACTGACATGGTGGAACAGAATGCCTTCCTGTAACGGCGCCAGTGGGTAGATGTCCTGGATATTCGCCACGCCGCCCTGCACCGTGGCGACAATGCGCTCGATCTCGTCTTGGTTCAGGGTCGACAGGGTCAGCATTTCAGGAGTGATGCGCTCGGCGTTGGCCGGGATGCCATTGGCCGGCACCTGCACCTCACCGGCCTTGGTCGCGGCGTATTCACCGGCCTTGATCAGTTCGATCAGCACCGGCTTGTGCTCACGCAAGGCGGCCAATATCGCCGGGTCGCTCAAGGCGTGCTTGTTGCCGTTCACCGACAACTGCTCGCCCTTGAGCGCCAGTTGCACATCCTTGGTTTTCAGGGTTGCCAGCAGCTCGAGGATGTTCACAGGACGATCTCCATTCGTTCGGTCATTGCGGCGTAGCCGGCCAGGGTCGGTTGTTCGAACAAGCCCCGCACATCGGCTTCCATGCCTTCCTGGCGCAGGCGCCCGATCAAGCTCACGGCCAGCAGCGAGTGCCCGCCCAGTTCAAAGAAGTTGTCGTGGCGCCCTACCCGCTCCACCTTGAGCAGCTCGGCCCAGAGTTGGGCCAGGAGGATTTCGGTGTCGCCTTCGGGCGCCGCGTATTCATGTACCTGCAAGGCGTCCATACCCGGTGCAGGCAGAGCCTTGCGGTCGAGCTTGCCGTTGGGGCTCAGGGGCCAGGCGTCCAGGTGCATGAACAGCGCCGGCACCATAAAGTCCGGCAGGTGCTGCAACAGCTGGGCGCGCAGGCTGTCGATGTCGGCGGGTGCGCCGGTGTAATACGCGACCAGGCGCTGGTCCCGGGCGACGACCACGGCGTCCTTGACCGCCGGATGCTCGATCAAGCGCGCCTGGATTTCTCCCAGCTCGATGCGCAGACCACGGATCTTCACCTGATCGTCGTTGCGGCCCAGGTACTCAAGCGTGCCGTCGGGCAAGTAGCGGCCCAAGTCGCCGGTGCGGTACATGCGCCCCGGGGTGAACGGGTCGTCGAGGAAGCGTTCGGCGGTCAGCTCAGGGCGGTTCAGGTAACCCCGCGCCACTTGCACGCCCGCGATAAACAGCTCACCGACCACGCCCAACGGCACCGGCTGCAACTGCCCGTCCAGAACATACAGGCGAGTATTGGCAATCGGCTTGCCGATCGGGGTGTTGTCCGGCACCTCAGGGCGGGCGCAGTTCCAGGCCGTCACGTCCACGGCCGCTTCGGTGGGGCCGTACAGGTTGTATAAACCAATCCCCGGCAACTGCTGCTTGAAACGCCGCACCAGGCTGCCCGGCAAGGCCTCGCCGCTGCACATCACCCGCACCAACCCCGCCGCCTGGCTGACATCGCCGTGGGCCAGGAACACATCGAGCATCGACGGCACAAAGTGCAGGGTCGTGATGTGCTCCGCGGCGATCACCTCGCACAGGTACGCCGGGTCTTTGTGCCCTTCAGGGCGCGCCATCACCAGGCGTGCGCCGGTGAACAGCGGCCAGAAGAACTCCCACACCGACACATCGAAGCTGAACGGGGTTTTCTGCAACACCGCATCGTGGGCCTTGAGGCCATAGGCGTCCTGCATCCACAACAGGCGGTTGACCACCCCGGCATGTTCGTTGATCACGCCCTTGGGCTGGCCGGTGGAACCGGAGGTGTAGATCACATAGGCCGCGTGCCGGGCAATGAGGCCCGGTACTGGCGGGTTGGTGATGGGTTGGTGCTGCCAGGTGCTGTGGTCGAGGTCGATCACCACCGCGTCACCCAGCAAGGCGCGGGTGGCGCTTTGGGCCAGCACCACCACCGGCGCGCTGTCGTGCAGCATGTAGGCAATGCGCTCTGGCGGGTACGCCGGGTCCAGCGGCACATACGCACCGCCGGCCTTGAGGATGGCGAACAGGCCGATGACCATGTCCAGGCCGCGCTCGACGCAGATGCCCACCCGCGCATCCGGGCGCACGCCGCTGGCACGCAGGTGATGGGCCAGGCGGTTGGCGCGCTCATTGAGTTGCTGGTAGCTCAAGCTGTGCTCGCCGGCCTTCACCGCCACGGCCTGTGGGGTACGTACAACCTGGGCTTCAAACATGCCGTGCAGGGTCTGGTCGAGGTTGTAGTTCACCTCGGTGGCGTTGAACTGCACCAGTAGCTGTTGCCGCTCTTGCAGCCCCAGCACCGGCAGGCAATTGAGCGCCTGGTGCGGCGCCTGCTCAAGAGCCTCGACCAGCCCGCTCAACGCGTTATGCATATAGCCGCACACCCGTTGCGCATCCACCTGGGCCAGGGCGGTGAACGCGTAGCCGTCGCCCAGGTCATCCACGTTCAAGGTCAGCGGGTAATTGGTGCGCCCGTCATTGACCAGGGTCTGCATGCCTTCCCAGGCCAACTGCGCATCCGCCGAGCGGGTGGCGGCGCCGCGATGGCGATAGTTGAGCATCGAGCTGAACAACGGCGCCGGGGCCGCGACACCGCTGCAACGCTGGGCCAAGGCCAGGGAGGCGTGTTCATGGCCGAGCAGCTCGGTCAGCCGCGCATGGGTGGCGCGCACGGCGGCGCGGGCGCCCTGGTCGTCGATATCCAGGCGCAGCGGCAAGGTGTTGATAAACACGCCCAGGGCGCGGTCGGCGCCCTCGCCGCCTTGCAAACGGCCCACCAGCACCGTACCGAACACCACCGAATGGCGCGCCGATACCGCGGCCAGCACCTGCGCCCAGGCCAGGTGGAACAGGCTGGCAGCGCTGACCCCCAGCAACCGCGCCTGGCTGCGCAGGCGGCGGTTGAGCTGACTGTCCAGTTGCAGGGTATGTTCGTCGATGGCATTGCCGTCGCCGCGCACGTCCTGCCAGCCGAACGGCAGCGTTGGCTCGTCGACATCGCCCAGCATCTGGCGGAAGAACTGCTCATGCGCCTGTTCGCTGACACCCAGGCGCGCCTGGGCCACATAGTTGCGATACGGCATCGGCGCGGCGGTGGGCGCGGCGTGGCCCAACAGGTGGCCCTGCATTTCGCGCAACACCACGTCGAAGGCGGTGTGGTCCAACACGATATGGTGATAGAGCAGCACCGCCACCACGCGCTGGTTGACCGGGTCCTGGGCATACATCAGGCGGATCAACGGCGCCTGGCTGATCTCCAGGCGATAGCGCCGCGCATCAAAGCGCTCGTGCAGGCCGGCGAGTACGTCGCCTTGCAGGTGCAGTTCCTGTACGCACAACTGCGCCTGGCGCCACACCACTTGCAGCGGTTGTGCCAGGCCCTCCCACACCACCCCGGTGCGCAGGATGTCGTGGCGGTCGATCACCTGTTGCAGGGCGCGCACAAAGGCGTGCAGGCGCTCGAGGCTGTCAAACGCCAGATGCGATTGCAGCAGGTAAGGATCGCCCTGCGCCGCCGTGAGGTAGTGATAGAAAATCCCTTCCTGCAACGGCGCCAGCGGGTAAATGTCCTGCACGTTGGCAGCGCCTCCCGGCACCTGAGCCACCACCTGGTCGATGGCCGACTGGTCGAGGCTCACCAGGGCCAGCATGTCCGGGGTGATGCGCTGGCAACCGGCACTGATGCGATTGGCCGGCACCTGCACTTCGCGGCCACTGCCGACAGCGGCGGCCAGCGCGGCCAGGGTTGGCTGGCTGAACAGCACGCGCACATCCGCGCTGAGGCCGGCCTGGCGCATGCGCTCGATCAGGCTGACGGCCAGCAAGGAATGGCCGCCCAGTTCGAAGAAGTGGTCATGGCGACCCACCTGCTCCACCTGCAACACCTCGGCCCACAGCCGCGCCAGGGTGGTTTCGACGTCACCTTTGGGGGCTTGGTATTCACGGCTGAGCAAGGCGCACTGGTCTGGCTCTGGCAATGCCTTGCGGTCCAGTTTGCCATTGGCGGTCAGGGGCAACTGGTCAAGCCGCATGTAGGCGACCGGTACCAGCGCCTCGGGCAGTTGGGCTTGCAGGTGCGCACGCAAGGTCTCGATCTGCAACGGGCGCTGTTCGGTGAACCAGGCCAGCAGGCGGCCTTCGCGCACCAGCACCACGGCCTCACGAATACCGTCCAGTGCCGCCAGGCGGCTTTCGATTTCACCCAGTTCCACCCGCACGCCGCGCAGTTTTACCTGGTCGTCGTTACGGCCCAGGTATTCAAGGTTGCCATCGGGCAGCCAACGCACCAGGTCACCGGTGCGGTACATGCGCCCTGGGTTGAACGGGTCTTGCAGAAAGCGTTCGACCGTCAGCTCGGCACGGTTGAGGTAGCCCCGCGCCACGCCGCTGCCGCCTACATAGAGTTCACCGGCCACGCCCACCGGTACCGGCCGCAGGTGCGCGTCCAGCACATAGCTGGTGGCATTGGCGATGGGCCGGCCGATATGCAACACCTGCCCGGCCCGCACGCGACCGGAGGTAGCAACCACCGTGGCTTCGGTGGGGCCGTAGTTGTTGATCACGGCAAAGCGCCGCTCTTGGGTGAACTGGCGCAAGCGGTCACCGCCGATCAGCAGGATGCGCAAGGTGGGGTGCTGCTGGGGCAGGCTGAAGGCGTATTCGGCCACCGGCGTCGGCAGGAAGCTCACGTCCAACGGCTGCGCCAGCCACCAGGCCAACAGTTCATCGACGTTTTCGTTGCCCATCTCGGCGGGCGGCAGGTGCAGGGTCGCGCCGACGCACAGGGCTGGCCAGACCTCCCAGGCCATGGCATCAAAGCCCATGCCGGCCACGCTGCTGGTGTGGCTCACCGCCGTCAGGCCAAAGGCCTCACAGTGCCAATGCACCAGGTTTTCCACGGTGCGGTGTTCCACCATCACGCCCTTGGGCTGGCCGGTGGAACCGGAGGTGTAGATCACATACGCCAGGTGCGCGGGCGTCAGGTTGGGCAGTTGCGGATTGCTCACAGAGTGGCGCTGCCAGGCGGGGTCATGCAGATCGACCAGAGCAACCGAACCGAGCAGCTCCTGGGTACTGGTCTCGGCCAGCACCGCCACGGGCGCGCTGTCTTGCAGCAAGTAGGCGATACGCTCGGCCGGGTACGCCGGGTCGATCGGCACATAGCCCGCGCCAGCCTTGAGAATGCCCAACAGCCCCACCAGCATCTGCGGGCCGCGACGGCAGCACAACGCCACGCGGTCGTCGGCTTGCACGCCGAGTTCCAGCAAGTGATGAGCCAACTGGTTGGCGCGTTGATTGAGCTGCTGATACGTCAGCGCCTCACTGCCTTGCTGCACGGCAATGCGATGGGGTTGGCGCTCGGCCTGCACTTCAAACGCACCGTGCAGGGTCTGGCCATGGGGGAAGTCGTGGGCGGTGGCGTTGAACTCGCGCAGTACCGTGTCGCGCTCTGCGGCGGGCAGAATCGGTAACTGGCGCAGCGCACTGTTGGGCGCCGTCTCCAGGGTGACAATCAGTTGCTCAACGGCACTGAGTATGTAGTCGCACAGGCGTTGCGCGCCAATCTGCGGCACGGCCAGCACGCTCAGGCCAAAGCCTGCGCCCAGGTCATCCACGCTCAGGGTCAACGGGTAGTTGCTGCGTTCTTCGCCGCCCAGTAGCTGCACGCCTTCCCAGATGCCGTAGCCGTCGCGGGCCATTTCCCCTGGGTTGCTGTGGCGGTAATTGAGCAAGGCGCTGAACAGCGGCGTGCTGGTCGGCACGCCGCTGCAACGCTGGGCCAGGGCCAGTGACGCATGCTCATGCCCGAGCAAGGCGCTCAAGCGTGCATGGGTGGCTTTGACCGCCTGCGTCGTACCGGCTGCAACGTCGACCCGCAGCGGCAAGGTGTTGATAAACATCCCCAGCGCACGGTCTGCGCCCTCGCCGGCTTGCAGTCGGCCCATCAGCACCGTACCGAACACCACCTCGTCGCGGCCCGAGACCAGGCCCAACACCTGGGCCCAGGCCAGGTGCATCAGGCTGGCGGCGCTGACCCCCAGTTGGCGCGCCTGCTGGCGTACGCGCCGGGCCAGGCCTGCCTCCAGGTGCACCTCGGCTTCTTCGATGGCACGGCCATCGCCCTGCACATCCTGCAGGCCAAACGGCAAGGTCGGCTCGTCGACCTCGGCGAGCATGTCGCGGAAAAACTGCTCATGCTGCGCCACACTGACGCCCAGCCGCGCCTGGGCCACATAGTTGCGAAACGGCGCGGCAGCGGGCAAGTCCTGGGCCTGGTTGAACATGAAGGCACGCATTTCCTGGCCGACCACTTCCATGGCGGTGTGGTCCAGCGCCAGGTGGTGGAACAGCAGGATCGCCGCGACCCGGTTGTGCGCCGGGTCCTGGGCATAGACCATGCGCAGCAACGGCGCCTGGGTAATGTCCAGGCGGTAGTGACGCGCATCGAAACGCCCATGCAGTTGCGCCATCACATCGCCGCCGGCCGGGTCGAGCATCACCTCCTGCACCACCAGCTTGGCATCGCGCCACACCACTTGCACCGGGCTGTCGAGCCCTTCCCACACCACAGCGGTACGCAAAATATCGTGGCGCGCCACCACCTGTTGCAGCGCGCCCATAAAGGCGTGCAGGCGCTCGGCGGTGTCAAAGGCCATGCGCGATTGCAGCAGGTACGGGTCGCCCTGCTCGGCGCTGATGTGGTGGTAGAGAATGCCTTCCTGTAGCGGCGCCAGCGGGTAGATATCCTGGATATTCGCCGCACCACCCGGCACGCTGGCGACAATGCGCGCTATGACCTCTGGGGTCAGTTGCACCAGGCTCAGCATCGCCGGCGTGATCTGTGTACAGCCGGCGGGGATGCCATTGGCGGGCACCACGATTTCTCTGCCACTGCCCACGGCGGCCGCCAGCGCGGCCAGGCTTGGCTGGCTGAACAACACGCGCACATCGGCGCTCAGGCCCACTTGGCGCATGCGTTCGATCAGGCTGACCGCCAGCAACGAATGCCCGCCCAACTCGAAGAAATGATCATGGCGCCCCACGCGTTCAAGCTTGAGCACGTCCTGCCAGATCTGCGCCAGCAGGCTTTCCACCTCGCCTTGCGGGGCTTCGTAGCCACGGCTGATCAAGGCGGCCTGGTCGGGTGCCGGCAATGCCTTGCGGTCCAGCTTGCCGTTGTTGGTCAACGGCAGGCTGGCCAGCGGCATATAGGCCGACGGCAGCATGTAGTCCGGCAGTTGGCCTTGCAGGTGCGCGTGTACCTGGTCAATGCCCAGGTCTGCGCCGGCCCAGGTGAAATAGGCCACCAGGCGCTTGTCCCCCGGCACGTCTTCACGGGCCAGCACGGCAACCTCCTGGATACCCGTACAACTGGCCAGGCGTGCCTCGATCTCGCCCAGTTCGATACGGAAACCGCGGATTTTGACTTGGTCGTCATTGCGCCCCAGGCACTCCAGCAGGCCATCCTCCGACCAGCGCCCGAGGTCGCCAGTGCGATACATCAGTGCCCCAGGCTGATCGACAAAGGGGTTGCTCACGAACTTCTCGGCGGTCAACTGCGCACGGTTCAAGTAGCCCTTGGCGACGCCCTCCCCGCCAATACAGATTTCACCGGTGATACCCAGCGGCACCGGCTGCAACTGTGCATCCAGCACATAGATCTGCGTGTTGGAAATGGGCCGCCCTACCGGCACGCTGTCGGCGTCAACGGCCAGCGCGCGCACTTCATAGGTGGCGGCGTAGGTGGTGGTTTCCGTCGGCCCATAGCAATGCACCAGACGCAACGCCGGAGCCTGCGCCAACAGGCTGCGGAAGGCCGCCGGGTCGGCACGTTCGCCGCCGCACAGCAAAATGCGCAGGCCGGCCAGGGCCTGTGGAATCAGTTGCACATACTGGTTGAACAGCGCAGTGGTGACGAACAGCACCGTGGCGCCCTTGAGTTCAGCGCCCAACGCCAGCGGGTCGAGCAAGGTGGCGTGGTCGATCACTTGGACCTGGCCGCCGTTGAGCAGCGCACCCCACACATCCATGGTGCTGGCGTCGAACGCCGGGTTGGAGGCAAACGCGATGCGGTCTTGGGGGTTGAAGTCGGCGTAGCCATTGTTGATCACCAGCCGGCTGATGCCGCGATGGGTCACCAACACGCCTTTGGGCGTACCGGTGGAGCCGGAGGTGTACATGATGTACGCCACGCTGTCCGAGCTCTGGGCCACAGCGGGGTTGGTCGCAGGCATTACGTCCAGGTTCAGCTCGGTGAGGTTGTCCAGCACCTGGCGGGCGCCGCTGTCCTGCACCATGAAGGCTTGGCGTTCAGGCGGCGCGTTGACGTCCAGCGGCACGTAGACCGCCGCGCACTTGAGTACCGCCAATTGGCTGACGATCAGGTCGATGGAGCGCGGCAGCGCCAGGGCGACCGGCTCACCCGGCTGCACGCCCTGGTTAAGTAAATGATGGGCGAGCCGGTTGGCATGGCGGTTAAGGTCGCGGTAGCTCAGGGCGCGTTCGCCATGCACCACCGCCGTGGCTTCCGGCCGGGCCAGCACCTGGGCTTCGAACAGTTGGGCGACGCTGAGGTGCGACGGGTATTCACGGGCGCTGGCATTGAAGTCCTGCAGCAGTTTGCGCCGCTCCGCCGGCGGCACGATCGACACGCTGTGCAACGCGGTGGTCGGCGCCTGTTGCAGCGCAGTCACCAGGTGGCGCAGTGCGGTGAGCATGTAGTTGCCCACCCGTTGCACATCAAGGTCGGCCACGCCTTGCACGGTCAAGCGCATGCCCGTGCCGAGGTCATCGACGTTGAGCGCCAGTGGGTAGTTGCTGCGTTCTTCGGAGCTGAGAATCTCGATACCGGAGGCGGCAAAGGGGTTGTCCCCCGGGGCTTCATCGGCGGCGCTGTGCCGGTAATTGAGCAAGGTGCTGAACAACGGCAGCGAGCCCGGCACACCGCTGCAACGCTGGGCCAGGGACAACGAGGCATGTTCGTGCCCGAGCAGTTGCGCCAGGCGCGCATGGGTGGCGCGCACGCCGGCCTGTACGCCGACGCTGCCGAGGCTGACCCGCAGCGGCAAGGTGTTGATGAACATCCCCAGCGCCCGGTCCGCGCCCTCGCCGCCCTGCATACGCCCCAGCAACACGGTGCCGAATACCACCTCCTGCTGGCCGGACACCTGGCCCAGCACCTGGGCCCAGGCCAGGTGCACCAGGCTGGCAGTGCTCACGCCCAGTTGCCGCGCCTGTTCGCGCAAGCCCAGGTTGAGCGCCGGCTCCAGCGGCAGGCGCGCTTCATGAATGCCGCTGCCGTCGCCATTCACGTCTTGCAAACCGAAGGCCAGGGTCGGCTCATCGATGTCGCCCAGCATCTGGCTGAAGAAGGCTTCGTGCTGGGCCTGGGTCACACCGAGGCGGGCCTGGGCCACGTAGTTGCGGTACTGCACCGCGTCAGGCAATTGCGCACTGTGACCATGCAGGCTGGCACTCATTTCTTCGACCAGCACCTGCAGGGCGGTGTGGTCGAGAAGGATATGGTGCAGCAGCAAAATGCCGACCACGCCGTGGCTGTCCTGCGCATACGCCAGGCGCATCAGCGAGGCGCGTGACAGGTCTAGGCGATAGTGGCGTGGGTCGAAACGCTGTTGCGGGTGCGCCAGTGCCTCGCCGCCCAGCGTATCCAGGCGTTCGACCACCAAGGGCGCCTGGCGTAACACCACTTGCACCGGCTCCTCCAGGCCCTCCCAAAAGATGGCGGTGCGCAGGATGTCGTTGCGTTCGATCACCGTGTGCAGCGCGTTGACGAAGCCGTCGACGGCGCCCTGGTCGTGAAAGCGCAACTGCACCTGCAACACGTAGGGGTCGCCCTCGGTGGTCGCCAGGTGGTGGTAGAGAATGCCGGCCTGCAACGGCGCCAGGCCATAAATGTCCTGCACGTTGGCAACGCCACCGGGCACGGCCTCAAGGATATGGTCGATTGCAGCCTGATCCAGTTCGACCAGGGGCAGCATGTCCGGGGTGATGGCCTGGGTGTCTGCTTGAATGGGATTGGCCGGCACCTGCACGCTCTGCTGGCCGCCCACGGCCGCAGCGAGCGCCGCCAAGGTCGGTTGGCCGAACAGCACGCGCACATCGGCGCTGAGGTCGACCTGGCGCATGCGTTCGATCAGTTTGACCGCCAGCAGCGAATGGCCGCCGAGTTCGAAGAAATTGTCCTCACGACCGACACGGTCGACGTGGAGCAGGTCTTGCCAGAGCCTGGCGAGGGTGGTTTCCACCGCCCCCTGGGGCGCCGCATACGCACGCCGGGCCACGGCGTCGGCGTCAGGTGCGGGCAAGGCCTTGCGGTCGAGTTTGCCGTTGGTGGTCAGCGGCAGCGTGTCCAGGCGCACGAAGGCGCTGGGCACCATGTGTTCGGCCAGGCTGCGCTGCAGATGGTCACGCAGGGCGGCCACGTTGAGTTCGCCATCGCTGATCACATAGGCCACCAGGCGTTGGTCGCCCGGCTGATCTTCACGGGCAATCACCACCGCATCGCGCACGCCGCTGGCCGTGGCCAGGTGTGCCTGGATTTCACCCAGTTCGATACGGAAACCCCGGATCTTGACCTGGTCATCGTTACGCCCCAGGTACTCGACACTGCCATCGGCCAGCAGGCGGCCGAGGTCGCCGGTCTTGTACATGCGCAAACCGGTGGCCGGGTCGGCGAGGAAGCGTTCGGCATTCAGCGCCTCGCGGTTGAGGTAACCACGCGCCACCCCGGCACCGCCCACGTACAACTCGCCCACCACACCGTGAGGCAAGGGCTCGCGGCGTGCATCCAGCACGTACAACTGCAAATCGGGAATACGCACACCAATCGGGCTCACGCCGACCAAGTGCGCGTCGGCCGCTTCCAGCGCACGGTAGGTCACATGCACGGTGGTCTCAGTGATGCCATACATGTTCACCAGTTGCGTACCGGCATTCACCGCCCGTGCGTACCACGGTTTGAGCATGCCCGGTTCCAGGGCTTCGCCGCCGAAGATCACCTGACGCAGGGAGTGGGACTGGGCGCTGTTGCCCTGGGCCGCGATCAACTGCCGGAACGCGCTCGGCGTCTGGTTGAGAATACTCACCTGGGCATCGCACAACAGCGCGTAGCACTCATCCGGCGAGCGGCTGACCAGTTGCGGCACGATCAGCAACTGGCCGCCGTGCATCAGCGCGCCCCAGATTTCCCACACGGAAAAGTCGAACGCAAAGGAATGGAACAACGCCCACACATCGTGCGAGTTGAAGCCGAACCAGTGGTGGGTAGCGCTGAACAGGCGCGCGACCTGGCGATGCTCGATCATCACGCCCTTGGGCTGGCCGGTGGAGCCGGAGGTGTAGATCACATAGGCCAGGTTGGCCGGGCTCAGGTGCAACCCAGGATTGTTGATGGGCAACGGGCCCAGGTGGTCGAGGTCGATCTGGGCCAGCGCGCCGACCCGCTGCGCCGTGTTGGCCTGCACCAGCACCGCCACCGGTTGGCTGTCGGCCAGGGTGTAGGCGATGCGTTCCTGGGGATAGGCCGGGTCGATGGGCACATAGCCGGCGCCGGCCTTGAGGATGCCGAGCAGGCCGATGATCATCTGCGGGCCGCGCTCTACGCAGATCGCCACGCGCGCGTCGGGGCGCACGCCGTGGGCCAGCAGCGCGTGGGCGACCTGGTTGGCGCGTTCGTTGAGTTGGCGGTACGTCAGGGCGTGTTGTTCGAAGCGCAACGCAATGGCATCGGGCTGGGCGGCGGCGTGGGTTTCGACGTGCTGGTGGATCAGCTGGGTATCGGCGTAGTGCGTGGGGCAGTCGTTCAAGGTATGCAGCAAGTGGTGGCGTTCAGCGTCAGGCAGGAGGTTCAGGCCGCAGAGCGGCATATCCGGTCGTTGTTCAAGGGCGTCGGCCAGGCTTTCCAAGGCCGTATGCAGGTAGCCCGCAACCCGCTGCGCGCCAATGGAGGCATCCACCATCACGGTAAGGGCGAAGTTTTCACCCAGGTCATCGACGTTCACCGTCAGCGGGTAGTTGGTGCGCTCCTCGGCGCCCAGCACTTGTATGCCGTCGGCCACTTCAATCACCGCCGCCATATCGGTGGCGGCGCTGTGACGGTAGTTGAGTATCGCGCTGAACAGCGGCGTAGGCGCCGCCACGCCGCTGCAGTGTTGGGCCAGCGCCAGGGACGCATGTTCGTGGTCGAGCAAGCGCGTGAGGCGCTCATGGGTGACCTTGACCGCAGCGCGCACGCCCTGCTCGCCCACATCCACCCGCAGCGGCAAGGTGTTGATGAACATGCCCAAGGCCCGCTCACCGCCCTCGCCTGCGCCCATGCGCCCGAGCATCACGGTGCCGAACACCACCGCCTCCCGCCCGGAAACTGCGCCCAGCACCCGCGCCAAGGCCAGGTGCATCAGGCTCGCCACACTCACCCCCAGCGGGCGCGCCATGCTGCGCAGGCGGCGGCTCAGAGCGCTGTCGACGGGAATGCGCACTTCGTCGATCCCCTGGCCATCACCCTGCACATCCTGCAGGCCGAACGGCAGCGTCGGTTCATCGATATCCGCCAGCATGTCGCGGAAGAACGCCTCATGAGCCTGCTCGCTGACGCCATGGCGCACCTGGGCGATATAGCTGCGAAACGCTACCGGTGCAGGGGCCTGGGCTTGCTGCCCGGCCAGGTACAGCTGGATTTCATGCCGCACGCCGTCCAGGGCGGTGTGATCGAGGATGGTGTGGTGGAACAGCAACATCGCCACCACCCGCTGGTTGGCCGGGTCGTCAGCGAACACCAGGCGCAGCAGCGGCGCCTGGCCAAGGTCCATGCGATAAGCGCGGGCATCATAGCGAGCGAGCAATTGAGCCAGGCGGTCAGCACCGTCCAGCTGCGCCTCTTCGCAGGCCAGCACAGCCTTGCGCCACACCACTTGCAGCGGTTCGTCCAGGCGCTCCCAGACCATCGAAGTGCGCAGGATGTCCTGGCGGTCGATGACCCATTGCAACGCCTCGGCAAAAGCCTCAAGACGTGCGCGGCTGTCGAACACGAACTGCGCGTGCAGCACGTAAGGGTCACCCTGGTGCGCCGACAGATGGTGATAAAGCATGCCTTCCTGGAGCGGCGCCAGCGGGTAGATATCCTGCACATTCGCCGCACCGCCTGGGACCGCCGCGACGATGCGGTCGATGGCCGGCTGGTCGAGGTTGACCAGCGCCAGCATGTCCGGGGTGATGCGGTAGGCCGGGCTCAGCCAGTCACCGCCATGTTCGGCGACCAACTGCAGGAGTTGGGGTTTGTGCGCAATCAATTGATCCCAGAGCGCGTCGTCCAACGCTTGGTCATCGCCCAGAACGATCAGATCGTCTTCTTCCGTTTGCAGACGGATCGCGTGGGTGGAGATCGCTGCCAGTAAGTCGCTGAACTGCATGGGGAACCTGCCTGATAATTCACGGTTGACGAGAATGTCCGTATTCAGTTTTGCCGCTTGGATCGGCAGTACCGCGCGCCTGTAAAAAATGCGGGCGCAGCCGTAGGCCTGGAGGGGCTTCCGGCAGGCTTGAAAATTAAGGGATCTATGGGCTGGGGGGTGACATGGGAAGCGGGGACAAGAGGAATAGCACGGCTCTTACCTGTAGGAGCGAGCTTGCTCGCGAAAAAATCTCAGGCGCCGCGTTTAATCAGGATGCCGGCGTTATCGTTGAGGTTTTTCGCGAGCGAGCTCGCTCCTGCATGGGGCAAAAAAAACCGCCCTTGCGGGCGGTTCAAAAAACTCGGCCTTGATCAGAAACCGAGGGAGAAACTTACCGTCACGGCGTGGTCCTTGTCGTTGCGCGAGAGTTGGCCCGAATAGCCCAGGCCCAGTCTGCCGTTCTGGCTGATCTGGTAGTCCAGGCCCGCTTCCACCACCGCGCTGTCCTTGGCTATCGGCACGCCCTGGGTGCTGAACGAGCCACCGCCATTGATAAAGCTCAGGTCGGCGTCGGGCTTGGTGTCACCGAAGGCATGGCGCCAGCCGATGCTGCCCCGTGGGGTGATTTTCGAGCCGTTGCCCAGGGTGATGGTCTGGCCAATGCGCACGCCCAAGGTCGAGTAGGTGATGTCCTGGTCGGCATCGCCGCGCAGGGCTGCCGAGCCGCCTTTCTCCTTAATGGTGTCACTGTCGTAGTTGACGTAGGCCAGGCCGGCGAACGGTTCCAGGGCCACGGTAGGGGTTTGAATGGTGTAGCCGACTTCACCGAACACTTGTGCACTGCGTGCCTTGTAGTCGGCTTTGAGGCGTTGGCCCTCGCCACCGACGGCCACGTTGCGCTTGCTTTCGATGTCATGCCAGCTGTACGCCACGCCCATGCGTGCGGCGAAGGCTTCTTGCTGGTAGGCGGTGTAGGCCATCAGGTGGTAGCTGTCCACATCGGCGCTGGAATTGCGGCGCTTGGCGTCCAGGTCGCTGCGGGTGTAGCCGGCGGCCACGCCCACGCGCCAGGCGTCGTCCACTTGCTTGTCGGTACCGAGCAGGAAGCCGCTGAGGTTGCGGTCCAGCTTGGCGCTGTTGCTGTCACCGCCCATATGGCCCCAGGTGCCGAGCACGCGCATCCAACCGACCATCTCGCCGTGGCAACCGGCGCTGCTCAGGTGGTTCTCGCTGGGTGCCAGGGCATTGCGCGGGTCGTCCTCGCGGTAGCAACCCGGTTGGCGCAGGCGCTCGTTGACGGCGTCACGCACGTAACGCGAGTCTTCAAGCATGGCGCTGGCAGTGCTGGCGTGGATTTCGCCGGACAAGCTGTCGAAGGCCGCACGGGCTGCCGCTGCATCACCGTTAAGCAGTGCATTTTGCACCGCTGCGCCACCGACTGCAGTACCGGTGCCTAACGCCGCCGCCACGCCGCGTTGGTTACCGGTGGCCGCCACGCTGGCATAGCTGACGTCGTTGCGGCTGACCGCCAGGGCCACTTGGGTTGGGCTGTAGTTCAACGCGGTAGTCAGGAACGCCAGGTTCTCCAGGTTGGTGGTGGCAAAGGTGCCGTTGACCGCGCCGGCTGTCAGCAGAGTGTAGGTGGTGGCGCCGGCATAGGGTGCCAGGTTGACCACATTCAAGGTGCCGCCCAGGTTGGCGGTGCCGCCCACGGCCAGGGAGCCGGTGGTGGAGGGGGTGATCACCAGGTTCAGCGCACCGGTGCTGGCGTTGGTGAAGTTGCCGGCCACGGTCAGCTTGCCGCCGTCGGGTGTCACCGAGCCGTTGTTGACCAGCGAACCGACACTGCCGTTACCGGTCAGCCCTGCACCGTTGGCCACTGTGACCTGGCCGCCAAGTACCGCGCCTGGGTTGGCCGCGTTGCCCACTTGCAACACGCCCTCTTCCACCGCCACGGTGCCGCTGAACGGCTGGTTGCCGGTCAGCAACAGCGCGCCTGCGCCTTGCTTGATCAGCGCACCGGTGCCGCTCAAGGTGCCGCTGAACTGGCCATTGGTGCGCTGGGTAAACAACAACCGCGCGTTGTTGAGGATCCTGCCACGCAGGCTGGTGGTGGTGCCCGCCAGCGTACCGCCACTGACGGTGGTGCCGCCGGTGTAGGTATTGGCGCCGGTCAGCAGCAAGGTGCCGGCATCCAGCTTGTTGATGCCGCCGGTTCCCACCAGCGGTGCATCAATCTGAGCGGTCACGCCGGAATTGACCCGCACCGGCGCCAGGCTGCCATCCGCCGCATTGGTGGGGCTCAAGCTGCCGCCTTCGCCGGCGACCAGCGTGTAGCCGGCGTCCAGCACTTGCAGGCCAGTGAAGCCTTGGTTGCCGACCACGGTCACGGTGCCGCCCTGCCCGCCAAATACGGCGAACTGGTTGGTGGACGCTTGCCCTTGGGTGCCGGTGGGGTCGGTCCAGTTGGTGCCTGGGCCCCAGGTACCGCTGCCGCCGGTGATGCTGCCATCGGGGTTGGTGGTGCCGCCGTTCCAGAACTGGATCTGCCCTGGGGCGGTTTGCACCACCAGGTTGAGCTGGTTGGCCAGCGCCGTTTGCAGGCTCAGGTTGCCCAGCGCCACCGGCAAGGTGCCAAAGGTGAGGCCGTTATCGGTCAAGCTGCCGCCGTAGCGGAACAGCTGGTACACACCGACACCGAAGCCGCCCGTGTCGCTGACGTTGAGCGTGCCGTCCAGGGTCAGGTTGCCCGCCACGTTCACCGCTGTACTGGAGGCACCCGGCGCACCGAGGGCGAAGTCCAGGGTGGTGCCCGACGACAAGGCCAGCGAACCCACCGACAGTGGCGTCGCGGCACCGGCCTGGAGCACCGAGCCGTCGGCCATGTTCACCGCACCACCCAGGGTACCGCTGCCGCCGAGGGTCGCGCCGCTGGCGACTTGCACCGCGGCGCTGTTCAAGGTGCCGTTGACCAGCAGGCTGCCGGTGTTGACGTTGGTGTTGCCAGTAAAGGTGTTGTTGCCGCTGAGCAGCAACGCGCCGGTACCGGTTTTGTTCAACACGCCGGTACCGGTGAGGTTGCCGGTGTAGGTGCCGTCGCTGGCTTGCTCAAAGGTCAACGCCGCGTTGTTGGCGATAGCGCCTTGCAGGCTGGTGGTGTTGCCCGTGGTGCTGCCGCCGTTGAGCGTGGTGCCGCCGCTGTAGGTGTTGGCAGCGGTCAGCAACAAGGCGCCGTTGCCATTTTTCACCAGGCTGCCGCTGCCGCTGACCACGCCGTTGAGGGCCAGGTCGTGGCTGCCGGCCAGGGTCAGCGGGCCACCGAGGTTGAGGGCATTGGCCAGTTGCAGGTCGGTGCCGCCATCCAGTTGCGCCGCGCCGCCCACCGTTAAAGCGCCACTGCCCAGGGCAGCATTATTGCCGAGGATCAATTGACCGGCGTTCAGGCCCGTGCCGCCGCTGTAGCTGTTGACGCCATTGAGCGTCAGCGCGGCCGCACCGTTTTTCACCAGGCTGCCGCTGCCGCTGATGCCACCATTGAGGGTCAGCGCGTTGCTGCCACCCACCGTCAACGCACCGTTGAGCACGGCCGCATTGGCCAGGCTGACCGCCGCGTTGCTGTCCAGGGTGGTGCCACCGGCCGCCGTCAGGGCGCTTGTGCCCAGGGCACTGTTATTGCCCACCACCAGGGTGCCGCCGTTCAGCGTGGTACCGCCGGTGTAGCCATTGCTGCCGTTGAGTACCAGGGTGCCGCTGTCGAGCTTGGCCAGGGTGCCGGCGCCGTTGAGGGTCACGCCCAGGGTCGCGGTGGCGTTCGGGTCGACGCGCACCGCGGTGTTGCCGGTGCCGCCATTGACCAGGTTGAGCACGCCCGCCGTGCCGGCGCCCAGGGTGTAGCCGTCGGTGACGAACTGCATGCCGGTGATGTTCTGCGTGCCGTCCACCGTCACGTTGCCTGCCGCGCCTTGGAACACCGCGAAGCTGTTGACCCAGCTTTGGTTGAGGGTGCCGTCGACATTGGTCCAGTTGGTATTGCCGGCGTTCCAGGTGCCGTTGCCGCCGTCAATCGCACCGTTGCCGATCAGGCTGTTGCCATCCCAGAATTGCACGGTGGTGTTGGGCGCGGTCACCAGCAGGTTGACCTTGTTGGTGATCGCGGTCTGCACTTGCAGGTCGCCCGGCACCACGCTGCCTGGCAGTGTGCCAAGAGCCAGGCCGTTATCGGTCAAGGCCCCGGTGTAGTTGATGAGGTTGTAGACGCCGCTGCCAAAGCCGCCGATATCGGTGACATTGAGGTTGCCGTCCAGGGTCAGATTGCCGCCGACATTCAGCAGGCCTGTGCCGCCACCCAGCACCGGAGTGCCGAGACCGACATCCAGGTTCGAGTTGCCGCCCAGCACCAACGAGCCCACCGACAGCGTGCTGCCGGAGGCCAGGCCGATGTGCCCACCGTCGGCCACGGTCACCGCGCCGGCCAATGAACCGCTGCCGGCCAGGGTCGCGCCGCTGTTGACTGCCACCGTGCCGCTGGCCAGTGAGCCTGTGACATTCAAGGTGCCGCCGTTGACGGTGGCCGCGCCGCTGAGGGCATTGGTGCCGCTCAGGTTGAGCACCCCGCTGCCGTTTTTATCCAGGTTGCCGGCACCGTTGAGCGCACCGCCAAAGCTGTTATCCAGGTTGCTGCCACCCACCGCCAGCGTAGCGCCGCCAGCCACCTGCACCGTGCCGTTGCCGGCCAGGCTGTTGAGGTTGGCGTTGCCACCCAGGTTGAGGCTCGCGCCGCTGCCGACAGTGACGCCGGAGGTGGTGCCCAGCGCACCATTGCCCGCCGTGGTCACGCTGCCCGCCGCCACGGTCAGTGGGCCGCTGAAGCTGTTGTTGCCGGTGAGCAGCAGGTCCGCCGCGCCATTTTTGATCAGCGCTGCATTGCCAGCGAGTACACCGGCGAGGGTCAGGTTGTTGCTGCCAGCGACAGTGAGGTCGCCATTAAGATTGACCGCATTGGCCAGCACCAGCGGCGTGCTGTTGGCCAGGGTCGCCGCAGCGCCGACGGTCAACGCGCCCGAGCCCAGGGCTGTGGTGCTGCCGAGGGTCAGCGTGCCGGCATTGAGCGCCGTGCCGCCGCTGTAGGTGTTGGCGCCGTTGAGGGTCAGGTTGGCGCCACCGGCCTTGGTCAACGAACCCGTGCCGTCCACCACACCGTTGAGGCTCAGGTCGTTGCTACCGCCGACCGTGAGCGCTGCATTCAGGCTGGTGTTATTGGCCAGGGCCAACGCCGTGTTGGTGTCCAGGGTGGTTGCCCCATTGACCGCCAAGGCACCGCTGCCCAGGGCCGACGCATTGCCCAGGGTCAAGGAGCCGGCATTCAATTGCGTGCCGCCCAGGTAGGCGTTGGCGCCGTTGAGCGTCAGGTTGCCCGCGCCGGTTTTGGTCAGCCCACCGCTACCGCTGACCAGGCCGTTCAAGCTCAGGTCGGCGGTGCCCAGAATGCCCAGGTTGCCGGCCAGATTGACCGTGTTGGCCAGGGCGACCGCTGTGCTGCTGTCGAGGGTGGTGCCAGCGGCCGCGTTCAGAGCGCCACTGCCCAGGGCCGTGTTGGAGGCCAGGATCAGGCCGCCTGCGTTGAGTGCGGTTGGGCCGGCATAGGTGTTGTTGCCACTGAGGGTCAGGTTGGCGATGCCATTCTTGATCAGGCTGCCCGTACCCGCCACGGTGCCGGCCAGGGTCAAGGCATTGCTGCCGCCGAGGGTGAGGCTGCCGTTGACGTTGAGTGCATTGGCGAGGCTGACCGCGGTGTTGCTGTCCAGGGTGGTGCCGTTGGCGGTGGTCAAGAGGCCGCTGCCCAGGGCACTGTTATTGCCGACCACCAGCGTGCCGCCATCGAGGGCGGTGCCGCCGGTGTAGCTGTTGGCACCGTTAAGCACCAGGGTGCCGGTGTCGAGCTTGGCCAGGGTGCCGCCGCCGTTAAGCGCCACGCCCAGGGTGGCGGTGACGCCAGGATCGACACGTACGGCGGTGTTGCCACCCACGCCATTGAACAGGGTCAAGGCGCCCGCTGTGCCACCCGCCAGGGTGTAGCCATCGGTGACGAACTGCAAACCGGTGACGGCTTGCGCGCCGTCAACCGTGACGGTGCCCGCCGTGCCTTGGAACACGGCAAAGCTGTTAGGCGTCCAGGCGGTATTGAATGCACCGTTGACGCCGGTCCATTGGTTGCCGCCTGCACTCCAGGTACCGCTGCCGCCTTCGATGGTGCCATTGCCGGTGGTTTGGCTGCCGTCCCAGAACTGCACATTGGTGCTGCCGTTGACCAGCAGGTTGATCTGGTTGCCGATCGCAGTTTGCAGGTCCAGGTCGCTGGCCGGGATGTTCACCGGCAGGCTGCCCAGCAGCAGGCCGTTGTTGGTCAGGCCACCGGTGTAGTCGATCAGGCGGTAGATGCCCGCACCGAAGCCGCCGATATCGGTGACGTTTAGGGTGCCGTCCAGGGTCAGGTTGCCGTTGACCTGAACCAGCGCCGTGCCGCCAGTGGCGGGCGCGCCGAGGCCTGCATCCAGGTTGGAGTTGGCATTGAGCAGCAGCGAACCGGTGGTGAGGGTCGCGCCGGAATTGACGGCCAGGTGGCCGCCGTCGGCGATGGTCACGTTGCCCAACAAAGTACCGGTACCACCGAGGGTGGCACCACTGCCCACCGCCACATTGGCGCTGGCCAGGGAACCATTGACGAGCAAGCTGCCGGCGTTGACCTGGGCATCCCCGGTCACCACGCTGAGGCCGCCGAGGGTCAAGGCGCCCGTGCCGTCTTTGGCCAGGTTGCCGAGGCCTGCCACGACGCCGTTGAAGGTGCTGTCCAGATTATTGTTGCCCACGCTCAAGGTGCTGCCGGCCCCTACGGTTGCAACCCCGGTACCCGTGAGTGCGCCCAGGCTGGCGCTGCCGCCCAGGTTGAGGGAAGTACCGCTCGCCAGGTTGACCCCAGCGCCGACACCCAGTGCACCATTGCCCACCGTGGTGAGGCTGCCCGATTGCACATCGAACAGGCCGTTGAAGGTGTTAGTGCCGGTCAGGCTCACATCGGCCGTGCCGGTTTTGACCAGGCTACCGCTGCCGGCCAGCACGCCGGCCAGGGTCAGGTTGTTGTTGAGACCGCCCACGGTCAGGCCAGCATTGAGGTTGACCGCATTGGCCAATACCAGCGGTGTGCTGTTGGCCAGAGTAGCTGCACCGTTTACGTTCAAGGCGCCGGTACCCAGGGCCGCTGCCGTGCCCAGGGTCAGCGTACCGGCGTTGAGCGTGGTGCCGCCTTGGAAGGTGTTGACGCCATTGAGGGTCAGGTTGGCCGCGCCGTCTTTGCTCAGGCCAGCCGTGCCGGTAATCAGGCCACCCAGGGTCAGGTCGTTGCTATTGGCAACGGCAAGGTTGGCGTCAAGCACGAGGCCATTGCCCACACTCAGCGCGGCCGTGTTATCCAGGGTCGCCGCGCCGCCCACGGTGAGGTTGCCCAGACCAAGGGCGGTGGCGCTGCCCAAGGTCAGCGTACCGGCGTTCAGGGTGGTGCCACCCAGGTAGGCGTTGGCGCCGCTGAGGATCAGATTGGCCGTGCCCTCCTTGGTCAGGCTGCCCGCACCGTTGATTGCGCCGCCGAGGGTCAGGTCAGCGCTGCCGCCGATGCCCAGGTTGCCCGCCAGGTTGATCGCGTTGGTGGTGGTGACCGCCGTGCTGGCGTCCAAGGTGGTACCGCCTGCGGCGTTCAATACGCCCGCGCCCAGCGCCGTATTGCTGGCCAGGATCAGCCCGCCTGCGTTCAAGGCCACAGGGCCCAGGAAGGTGTTGGTGCCGCCGAGTGTCAGGCCTGCCGTGCCATTCTTGACCAGGCCACCGATGCCGCTGATGGCGCCGTTGAGCGCCAATGCGTTGCTGCCACCGACCGTCAGGGTGCCGCTGAGTACCGCATCATTGCCCAGGGTCACCGGGGCATTGCTATCCAGTGTGGTGCCCGCCGCAGCGGTCAGCGTGCCAGTGCCCAGCGCGGTGTTGCTGCCGACCACCAACGTGCCGCCATTGAGCAAGGTGCCGCCGGTGTAGCTGTTGGCGCCATTGAGCACCAGCGTGCCGGTATCGAGTTTGTTCAGAACGCCCGCACCGGTGATATCGACGCCGAGGGTGGCAGTCGCCAGTGGGTCGACGCGCACGGCGAAGTTGCCGCTGCCGGTGCTCAACTGCCCACCGGTGCCATTGACCAGGTTGTAGCCATCGGTGACGAATTGCATGCCAGTGATGGTTTGTACGCCATTCACACTGACGGTGCCCGCCGCGCCTTGGAACACCGCAAAGCCGCCGCCCCAGGTCTGGTTGGACAGGCCGTCGGCCGAGGTCCAGTTGGTGCCGCCCACTGTCCAGGTGCCGTTGCCTCCGTCAACAGTGCCGTTGGCGATGGTGTTGCTGCCGTCCCAGAAACGAATATTCGGCGCCGCTACCACCAGGTTGACCTGGCTGCCCACGGAGGTTTGTACCAGCAGATCACCTAGGCCGAAGCCCAGCGGCACCGTGTTGACGTTCAACGCACCGGTCAAGCCGCCGGTGTAGTTGATCAAGCGATACACTCCCGCGCCGAAGCCACCGGCATCGCTCACATTGAGGTCGCCGGCCAGGTTCACGTTGCCACCGACATTCATCAGCGAGGTCAGCGACGGTGCGCCAAGAGCCACATCCAGACTGGCCCCGGCACTCATGTTCAGGCCGCCCGCCGACAAGGTCGTGCCACTGCCCAGCGCCAGGTGCCCGCCGCTATTGATATTCGCCGTACCCAATAGCGAGCCACTGCCGGTAAGGGTGCCGCCGCTATTCACGTCGACCAACGCGCTGCCCAGGGAACCCTCGACATCCAGGGTGCCCGCGTTGATCGCCGTGTTACCGGTGATGCCATTGATTCCGTTGAGCGTGAGGGTGCCGGTGCCGACCTTGATCAAGCTGCCCGCGCCACTGAGGTCACCGTCAAAGGTACTGCTGGTGCTGACGCCACCCACCGTGAGGTTCAAACCGCCGCCGACTGCCACGCCACCCGCACCGCTGAGACCGGCCAGACTGGAATCGACGCCCAGGTTCAGCGCAGCGCCAGCGCTGACATCAACGCCAGAGGTGCTACCCAATGCACCGGCGCTGCCGGTGGTGACGCTGCCGGAGACAATATTCAATGGCCCGGTAAAGGTGTTGTTGCCGCTCAAGGTCAGGTCAGCCAAACCATTTTTGATCAGTGCACTGGCGCCGCTGATCACGCCGCTGAGGTTGAGGTCATTGTTACCCGCGAGCGTCAGGTCGCCATTCAAGGCAATCCCGTTGCCCAGGGTGAAGGTCGCGCTGGTATCCAGAGTTGCCGCACCGCCGACCGTCAAGGGACCCGCGCCCAAGGCGCCTGCCGTGCCCAAGGTCAGCGTGCCGGCGTTGAGGCTGGTGCCACCACTGAAGGTGTTGGTGCCGTTGAGGGTCAGGTTGGCCAGGCCATCCTTGATCAGCGCACCCGCGCCGCTGACTACACCGCCCAGGGTCAGCGCATTGGCGCCGCCGACGGTCAGCCCGGCGTTGAGGACAATGTTATTGCCCAGCGCCACCGCCGAGGTGCTGTTAAGGGTGGCGGCGCCGCCGACGGTCAAGTTGCCCAGGCCAAGCGCCGTGTTGCTGCCGACGGTCAGGCTGCCCGAATTCAGGGTAGTGCCACCCAAGAAGTTATTGCTGCCGCTGAGTGTCAGGCCGGCCGTGCCGTCTTTGGTCAGGCTGCCTGCACCGTTGACCGCGCCGCCCAGGGTCAGGTTGGCGCTGCCGCCGATTCCAAGGTTACCGGCCAGGTTGATCGCGTTAGTCAGCGTGGCAGTGGTGCTGGCGTCCAGGGTCGTGCCTGCGGCTGCATTCAACGTACCCGCACCCAAGGCATCGGTAGCGCCAATCACCAGCTTGCCGCTGTTGAGTGCCGTGTTGCCCAGGTAAGTGTTCGCTTGATTGAGGATCAGATCCGCCGGGCCGTTCTTGATCAACCCGCCAAGGCCCGCCACCACGCCGCCAAGGGTCAGCGCGTTGCTGCCGCCAAGGGTCAGGTTACCGCCCAGGTTGAGGTTATTGCCCAGGCTCACTGCTGCACTGGCATCCAACGTGGTACCCGCCGAGGCGTTCAACACACTGGCGCCGAGCGCAGTATTGGAGCCAACCACCAGCGAACCGGCGTTGAGGGCCGTGGCGCCGGTGTAAGTATTGTTGCCCGTAAGCGCCAGGCTCGATACGCCCTCCTTGATCAACCCGGAACCACCGCTGACAACCCCGCCAAGGGTCAGCGGGTTCACGCCATCGACGGTCAGATTGGCGTTCAAGGTAATCGCATTGCTGGTTGTCAGCGCAGCATTGCTCTGCAAAGTACCCGCACCCGCCACGGTCAAGGCACCGGTACCTAGCGCTGCGGCATTGCCCAATGTAAGCGTGCCGGCGTTCAAGGTGGTACCACCCTGGAAGGTGTTGGCGCCGCTGAGGATCAATTCGCCCGTACCGACTTTGGTCAAGCCAGTGCTGCCCGAGATCAGGCCGTTCAAGGTCAGCCCGGTAGCAGCCCCCTGCACCGTCAGGCCACCGGTTCCGAGGGTCATCAGGTTAGCCAGTGTCAGGTTGTTAGTGGTGGCTTCGATAGCGCCGCCGTTGGACGTGAGCACACCGCTGCCGAATGTCGCGTTGTTATTGAATTGCGCCACGCCGCCATTGAGCGTGGTGCTACCGCTGACCAGCGGCCCTAGCAAGGTCCAGGTGCCGCTGTTGATGGCCAGGTTGTTGAAGTTGACATAGTTGGCGCTTGAGGCCGTGCCGGTACCCGTACTGCCACCACCGACACCCGTCGTGTTTTCAAGGATCAGTGAGTTGCTGCCGCCTGCCCCGCCGTCCACCTGGCCGGTGGGCGCAAAGGTGAGGTTCACTCCGATCAGTCCGCCCAGGCTTACGCCAATGCCGCCGCCGTTGGTCACTTGCGACCCCGTGACTGCCGTAAAGGTGTTGGTACTGGCGGTCCCCATCGACACGCCGCCAGAGATGGTGCCGGTGTTGCGGAACGTGTTCCCTGTAGTGGAGCTCTCGAACGCCACGCGCCCGGTCAGGGTGCCATTATTCGTCATATTGACCTGGCCGCCACCCTGGACCGCCACCACCGGGGTATCGGAGGCGAACAGCGTCAGGCCGAGCAAAGAGGAAGAACCAATGACACCGTTGTTAACGATCGTGGTGGTGCCGCCTGCGCCGTTGGTGGCGTTCAGGGCCATGCCGTCCAGCGAGGCCAGGTTCAGCCCCAGCAACGCGCCAGTCCCGCGCATGATGCCGGTGGCGCTGTTGGTGATGTTCAACACGCTGGCTGCCGTGTTGCCGATCACCACACCACCGCTCAGCACCGAAACCAACCCGAGGAGTGCCGGGTCAATGGTGCCGGCGTTGTTCAACGTCGTGTTGTTGCCGGTCAGGGTCAGTGCTTTACCGCCCAACGTCGCATTGAGCTGCGCCCCCGCGTTGACGTTGACCGTCAGGCTGTTGACTGCACTGCTGAAGGTATTGAGAAACAGCGGCAATGACGGCACACCTGTACAGGTCACCGTCGCTCCAGCGGTGGGACTCGCCGGGCTACAGGCGGCGAACACATCCGGGCTCGCCAGCCCCATCACCAGCCCGGCCACTCCCAGGCGGATCGCAAGAGAAAGCGCAGAAATACGAGGTAAAGCGGCAGTCGCAAGTCTTCTATCCACGTTCTACTCCTTGTGGTCCAAGCCTTTCATCCGTGACTGCGTGCAAGCCTTGTTTCAACGATCCACACGCATCGAATTCGAAACACCTGACCGTGGTGACTACTGATCCAGTTTTTCGAAACGTTAGTAGACCTGCGCGAAAGCCATTGAATTAAATGGTATTAATACTTTCGTAAGACCGGCGTAAGAATGGGATGAGAGCCAACACCCATTGACTGTCGCGACAAAAATACAAGTTTCCAAATGTGAAAAAGCGCTCTAATAGCGCCCTATCCTCCCCCACCGTAGGCGCGAGCTTGCTCGCGAAAATCCTCAACGATGACGCGACAAACCAGACACAGCGCGGTGCCCTTGCGTTTTTCGCGAGCACGCTCGCTCCTACCGTTGATCGATGCAAATGCTGGAGTTCGTGATGCCCCATGAAGGCAACCTGTTACAAGCAGCCGTGGTGTTCCTGTTCGCCGCCGTGCTGACCGTGCCCCTGGCCAAGCGCCTGCAATTGGGCGCGGTGCTGGGCTATCTGTTCGCCGGTGTGATCATCGGCCCGTCGGTACTTGGCCTGATCGGCAACCCGCAAAGCGTGGCGCAGTTTTCTGAACTGGGCGTGGTGCTGTTGCTGTTCATCATCGGCCTGGAGCTGTCACCCAAACGCTTATGGGTGATGCGCAAGGCAGTGTTCGGCGTCGGCCTGGCCCAGGTCCTGCTCACCGGCGTGGTGATGGGTGCGGTCGCGCTGTGGCTGTTTGGCCAGTCGTGGAACAGCGCCATCGTGCTGGGCCTGGGCCTGGCGTTATCCTCCACGGCGTTTGGCCTGCAAAGCCTGGCCGAACGCAAGGAGCTCAACCAACCCCACGGGCGCCTGGCCTTTGCCATCCTGCTGTTCCAGGACATTGCCGCCATCCCGCTGATCGCCATGGTGCCGTTGCTGGCCGGCAGCGATCACCCGACCACCGAGGCTCAGGGCGTGCAACACGTGTTGCAGATCCTGGGCAGCATCGCCGTGGTGATCATCGGCGGGCGCTACCTGTTGCGCCCGGTGTTTCGCATCGTGGCCAAGACCGGCCTGCGCGAAGTGTCCACCGCCACCGCGCTGCTGGTGGTGATCGGCACCGCCTGGCTGATGGAATTGGTGGGCGTGTCCATGGCGCTGGGCGCGTTCCTCGCCGGCCTGCTGCTGGCAGACTCGGAATACCGCCACGAACTGGAATCCCAGATCGAGCCGTTCAAAGGCTTGCTGCTGGGCCTGTTTTTCATCAGCGTGGGCATGGGCGCCAACCTCAGTTTGCTGCTCAGCACGCCGCTGGTGGTGATCGGCCTGACCCTGCTGCTGATCGGCTTGAAGCTGCCACTGCTGTACGCCGTTGGGCGGATGGTGGGCGACCTCAATCGCGAAAGCGCTTTACGCCTGGGCGTGGTGCTGGCGGCGGGGGGTGAATTTGCCTTCGTGGTGTTCAAGATCGGCCGCGACCAGGGCCTGTTCGAACCGCAGCTGTACGACGTGCTGGTGCTGACTATCACCCTGTCCATGGCCGTGACCCCGCTGCTGTTGCTGGTGTGCCCGAAGCTGTTCAAGCCCAAGGTCAAGCCGGTGGAAGTACCCGAGGAATACCGCGCCATCGAAAGCGATGCGCCCCGCGTGGTCATCGCCGGCATGGGCCGGATGGGCCAGATCGTGGCGCGTATCCTGCGCGCCCAGAACATCTCGTTCATCGCCCTCGATACCTCGGTGGAAACCATCGAGCTGACCCGCAGTTTTGGCGGCATGCCGGTGTTCTACGGCGACCCCCAACGCCCGGAAATCCTCCACGCGGCCAAAGTCGATCAGGCGGAATTCTTCGTCATCGCCATGGACGACCCGGAGATCAACATCAAGACCGCCGAGTTGGTGCGCAACCTCTACCCGCACATGAAGATCATCGCCCGTGCGCGCAACCGCCAGCACGTACACCGCTTGGTGGACCTGGACGCTTCACCGGTGCGCGAAACCTTCTACTCCAGCCTGGAAATGAGCCGCCGTACCCTGGTGGGCCTTGGTTTGAGCCAGGCCCAGGCCGATGCGCGCATCAACCGCTTCAAGACCCACGACCAACAGGTACTCGCCGCCCAACACGCGGTGTACGACGACGCGGCCAAGGTCATGCAAACCGCCCAGGAAGCCCGTGCGGAACTGGCGCGCTTGTTTGAAATGGACAGGCTTGAGGAGGAATCTTCCGACAAAGCGTGACGGGACCGATGAACGAGATTGCGAATTTTCTGACAGAATACGCCGCAATTTCGTTCATCCCCGGAGTGCTTCATGGCCACGTTCACCAAGACCGCAATGCTGCTGGCCCTCGCGCTCACCGCCGGCAGCGTGTTCGCTGCTGCCAAGCCCACCACCCAGACCATCTCCACCTTGGGTGGCAAGTTCACCTTCAAACTGCCCAAGGCCTACAGCGCCGACACCCTGCCCTCCGGCACAGCGCAAGACGGCACCGCCGACACCCAAGGCACCCTGTACGCCAACTCAACGACGAAAAGTGTGGTGATCGTCGCCGAAACCGTGCGCAACGATGGGGCAAAGATCCAGGATAACGACCCGCAGTTCCTCGACGGCGCCGTGGCCGATTTCGTCAAGGACCAGAGCGCTGCCCTGCCCGACTTCAAGAAACTGGGCGAGAAGAAACTCACCTACAAGGGTTTGGGCCTGCGCCAAGTGGACAGCAGCGCTACCCAAGGTGGTGGCAAGACCTTGAACTCCACATTCCTGGGGGGGTCGGGCAACCATTTGCTGGTGATCCAGGCGATTTCCCGGGCGGATGATGTGAAGGGGCATGCGCAGCTGGTGAAGCAGATTACAGGCGGCAAATAACCCACCTCTTCCAGCCAACACAAAACCCGCGTGGGAGCGGGCTTGCCCGCGATGGCCATAGGTCTCTACACAACTGTGCAGTTCGCCGCAGCCACCAGTAACCACGATGCGAAGCGAGCCGCTCTTCATCTTGATCTGCTTGTGATCTTGATCTCAGGCGCCCCGTCAAACCACGCTGGCCGGAATTCGACAGGGATTTGGGGGGTAAACCGGCAGGGATGCCGGTTTAGCCGCCCCGCGCCATGGATGGCGCGTGGCGGCGGCCCCCCAAATCTCTGGCGGATTACGGGCACACCGAGCCTAGGCGAGGTGCCGAGTGGTGGGGCGAGGACCTTTTGGTTACTTTTGGGTCCGTCCAAAAGTGACCCGCTGTCAGAGCGGAACCCTAAGTAGCCGTTACCTAAATAACGGATATATACCCGATCCAACTGTGTTAGCTGCCAGGCCGCCTTCGCGAGCAAGCCCGCTCCCACAAGTTTGACAGCGGGGTGTCAGGTAGATAGCCGTAGGCTGGGAGGCCGCCATCGCAGGCAACCCAGCTCCCACATTTTTAAGCGCATTTCACTTCAGGCTTTTCTCCAGCCACGCTTTCAAGTCCTGGATTTCCGCCGCGCTGATGGTGTGATTCATCCCCAGGTATCGATGAAACTCCGGCTTGAGCCCCAACCCCGCCAGCACCTCGTTCGCCCGTTTGGCAGAGTCAAAGGGCAACGCCTGATCCAAAGTGCCATGGCCAATAAAGATCGCCAGCTTGCCCATCGCCGCATCCGGTTTCAGCGCAGACCTGAGCACTGGTAGCACGCTGCCACTGAGCGCGGCGATACCGCGTACCAATTCGGGTTCACGCAAGGCCACCTCGTAAGACATGATCGCGCCCTGGCTGAACCCCACCAGGAACACCCGATCACTTTGGGTGTGGTACTTGGCGGTGGCCTTGAGCACAAAGTCCTTGATCAGCCGGGCGCTGCTGAACAGTTCGTCGGTCTCGCCGTTGTACTCAGGCTCATCGGTCTTGGTGAACCAGCGATAACCCTGCGGCTCCACCGGCAGCGGCGCACGCACCGACAGGTAGGTCCAGGTAGACGGCAACGCGTCCTTGATGCCAAACAAATCTTCCTCGTTACTGCCAAAACCATGCAGGAAGATCACCAGCGGCTGGTTGCGCGCATCGCCCTGGGTCTGTTCCAGGTAGGACAACGGCAAGTCGGTGTGCAAGCCGCTATCGGCATGAGCGGCGCCGGCCACCAGGGCCAAGGCGAAGGCAAGCTGTTTGAGCATCGGGTTTACCTCAGGGTTTGCGCAACAAATAGGTGTCCATGATCCAGCCGTTTTCCAGGCGCGCCGCCTTGCGTACCCGTTCGATCTCTTCTGCCACCTGCGCCACTTTGCCGCTGATCAGGATCTCGTCCGGCGTGCCCAGGTAAGCGCCCCAGTAAATATCCAGGTCCTGATCTGCCACGCTGCGGTAGGAATCTTCGGCGTCGAGCATCACCACCAGAGTATCGGCATCACTCGCCTGCCCCGCTGCCAACCGGCGCCCGGTGGTGATTTCGATGGACTTGCCGATGCGGTTGAGCGGCACCTTATGCTGCGCCGCCAGGGCCTGCACGCTGGTGATGCCGGGGATCACTTCAAACTCGAAGACACAACGGCCACTGGCAAGAATCGCCTGCAAGATGCGAATGGTGCTGTCGTACAGCGCCGGGTCACCCCAGGCCAGAAACGCGCCCACTTCGCCGTCGGCCATTTCTTCGTTGATCATGCGCTCGAAGGTGTGCTGCTTATCGCGGTTGAGGTCTTGCACGGCGGTGGTGTAGTCGATTTCACCGCGCACACGCTCCGGGCAGTCGGCCTCGACAAAACGGTAGCCGGGTTGGGTGATGTAGGTGTCGCAGATTTCCCGGCGCAGGTCGATCAGCTTGTCCTTGCTCTGGCCCTTGTCCATCAGGAAGAACACGTCGGTACGGTTCAGCGCCTTCACGGCCTGCATCGTGATGTAGTCAGGGTTGCCGGCGCCAATGCCGATGATCAGGATGCGTTTCATGGGGTGCTCTCAGTGCGGGGCGTCGATTTTGCCATGTTCCGGGAATCAGGCGGAAGTTTCCAGGCGCAAGCGCCACACGCCGTTGAAGCGTAGCTCGGTGGCGGACAATGGCTCGACGTCGATCCGGTAGAACATCGAGACAGGCAACTGCATCGCGGACAGCATCGCCGCACGGATGACGAACGGGTGGGTCACAGCGATAACATGGCCGGGGTGGGTTTCAAGAGATTTGAGCCATTGGCCGACCCTAATGCACAACTGATCCACCGACTCGCCGCCGTGGGCTGCGCTGGTGCTGTCGGTGGCCCAGGTGTTCAAGGTTTCGCTGTCGAGTTGACCGATGGCCTGGCCTTTCCATGCGCCAACATCAAGGTCGCGTAAGGCGGGATCGACCTGAGCGTTATCGCCGAACAAGCCCGCGCTCTGGCGGGTTCTGGCCTCGGGGCCGCACAGCAGGCGTGCCGGTTGTTTGTAGCGGCCAGCCAGGGACAAGGCCGCGCCCTGCCAGTCTATCGTGACGGATTCGTCATCAGAGAAACGTCCCTGCTTTTGCAGGGGCGTGAGGGCGTGGCAGATCAGGGTCAAGCGGGTGGCCGGCATGGCGATTCTCTTGTAGGAGCGAGCTTGCTCGCGAAGAACGTCAACGATAACGCGTGTTGCCTGAGTAAACGCGGCGCCTTTGAGTTTTTCGCGAGCAAGCTCGCTCCTACAGGGAGTTGGGGCAAGTTCCGTTCCACAGGGTGTTCGTGAATCAGGCCAACGCAGTATTGGCGGGCACGACTGTCGAGTGACCGCTGGCGACAAAATCTTCCTTGCGCAACACCACCAACGCCAGCAACGACACCACCCCGGTCGCCACGTAGAAATACCACGGCGAGGTAATGTCGCCTGTCACCTTGATCAGCCAGGTGGAAATCAGCGGCGCACTGCCGCCGAACACCGCCACTGGCACGTTATAGGCCACCGCAATCCCGGTAGAACGAATGCGCGTGGGCAGCAGTTCACTCATCAGCGCATAGGTCGAGGACGCATACAGCCCGAACAAAATCGCCACCGCCATCAACGGCGCGAAGAAGGTCGCCGGGGTGGCGGTCGGGGCGGATTTGAACAGCCAGAACATCGCCAGGGTCGCCAGTGTGCCGATCACCATCAGGAACGGCTTGCGCCCGTATTTATCGGTAAAGGCCCCGCCAAACGGCATCACAAAAGCCGCCGAGAAACTGGCGACGAACACGTACAGCAAGGTGGTGCCGCTGTCGAACTTAAGGATCTTGGCCATGTAGGTCGAGGCGAAGGTCAGCACCAGGTAGAAGATCGAGCTGTGCAAGGTGATGATAAAGAACACCAGGGCAATTGCACGCTTCCACTGCCAGACCTCGCGCAGCGGCGCGCGGGAGGTTTGCCCGGCGCGTTGCAGGGCGAGGAACTCGGGGCTGTCTTCGAGCTTGAGGCGAATATACATGGAGATAAAGCCCAGGGGCGCGGCGATCAGGAACGGTACGCGCCAGGCCCATTCCTGCATGACCTCGGCGCCCAGCACCCAGGTCATGCCGTTGGCCACAGCGCCACCGAGCAGCAAGCCCAGCACGGCGGTGACCATCAGCCAGCAGGTGGCAAAACCGCGGCGACCGGGGCCGGCGTATTCGGAGATGAAGCTGGTGACGGTGCCGATTTCGCCGCCCGCCGAGAAGCCCTGCACGCAGCGCACCAGGATCAACAGGACGGGGGCGGCGATGCCCAGGCTGGCGTAGGTCGGCAACAGGCCCAGCATCACCGTGGAGCCGGTCATCATCACCAGCGCCATGATCAGGGTTTTGCGCCGGCCGATCTTGTCCGCCAGCGGGCCGAAGAACAGCCCACCCAAGGGGCGGATAAAGAAGCTCAGCGCAAACGCGGCAAAGCTGGCCAACAGGCTGGTGGTGGGGTCATCGGAGACGAAGAACGCCTGGCCGATATAGACCGCGAGAAAGCCATACACGCCGTAGTCGTACCACTCGATCAAGTGGCCGGAGGTGGCACCGAGAAACGCACGGCGGCGCTTGCGGACGGTGTCTTGTGCGGGATTGCCCATCGTTAGAACTCCTTGTCTGATTATCGATCCATGTTAAAGCGCGGCGATACTCGCGGTTTGCAGCCAATGCCGCAAGTCGGTCTTGAGAATCTTGCCGTAGCTGTTCTTGGGCAAGTCGCTGCGCCACACATATTTTTTCGGTTTTTTGAACGAGGCCATGCGCGCCAGGAACCATGCGGTGAGTTCGCCTTCGTCCAGCGGCTGGCCGCTGCGGGTCACCACGAAGGCCACCACCGACTCACCCCATTGCGCGTCCGGCTCGCCCACCACGCACACCTCAAACACTTCGGGATGCTGTGCAAGCACTTCCTCGACTTCACGGGGGTACACGTTGCTGCCGCCACTGATGATCACGTCCTTGGAGCGGTCCGTGAGGGTCAGGTAGCCGGCCGGGTCGAGGTAGCCGATATCGCCGGTCAGCAGCCAACCGTCCACCAGCGTCTGGCGCGTGGCCTGGGGGTTGCGCCAGTAGCCTTGCATCACCGTGGCGCCACGCACCGCGATTTCACCGCGCTGGCCGGTGGGCAGTGGCTGGTGCTCGGCATCGAGGATGCGAATCTCCACACAGGCTTGCGCATGGCCCACCGAGGCGGCCAGGGCAGCCCAGTCGGGACGCTGGCGCTCGGCGATCAAGGCGCGGGGCAAGACGCTGATGGTCATCGGGCTCTCGCCCTGGCCGTAGATCTGCACCAGGCGCGGGCCGAAGGTGTCGACCGCTTCGCGCAGGTCAGCCAGGTACATGGGCCCGCCGCCATAGACAATGGTCTTGATGCCAGCGCCGTGATAATCCTGGCGCCGCGCCTGCTCCACCATGCGCTTGACCATGGTCGGCGCGGCAAACAGCGACACATCGCCCATCTGCTCTGCCAGCCCGAACAGCTCCGCAGCATCGAAGCCATGGGAAGCCGGCACCACATGGCGGGCGCCGCAGCGCACATGGATGAAGTTGTACAGGCCGGCGCCGTGGGACATGGGCGCGGCATACAGCGCCGCATCGTCGGCACTCACCGCGTCGACATCCGTGGCGTAGCACAGCGACATGGCGATCAGGTTGCCGTGGGACAGCATCACGCCCTTGGAGCGCCCGGTGGTGCCCGAGGTGTAGAACAGCCAGGCGAGGTCGTGATCCTGACGGAGCACTGGCTGTTCCAGGGTCGGCCAACCATGGCTGGGCGGCAGCGGGTGGCCGTCCAGTTCGGTGCAACGCGCGGGCAAATCCCGCGATGAAAACACTTGGCCGCCGTCGGTAAAGATCAACTGCGCCTCGGCATTATCGGCAATCCACGCCGCTTCGCTGGGGTGCAGCTTGGCGTTGATCGGCACCGCCACCCCGCCCATCCACCAAATGGCGTAGAGCAGTTCCAGGTAGTCGCAGCTGTTTTTCATCAGCAGCGCCACGGCGTCCCCCGGCACCAGGCCATGCTGTTCCACCAACTGCGCGGCGCGTTGGCGAACGTGGGCGGCGAAGGTGGCGTAGTCGGCCACTAGCACGCTGCCGTCGAACAAAGCCGGGCGTTGCGGGGCCCGGCGCTGGGTGTCGTGCAGCCAGTTGGCAATGTTCATGGCTCAGCTCCGGCGTGCCTGCAGGACCGAGGCGTAGTTGGCCACCGCCATGCCGCCCATGTTGAACACCAGGCCGAACTCCGGGTTGGGCACCGCCAGGCCAATCGGCTCGCCGGTCAATTGCCGGAACGCCAGGGCATGCATGGACACCCCCGTGGCGCCGACGGGATGCCCCTTGGCCTTGAGCCCGCCGGAAAGGTTCACCGGCAAGCGCCCGCCGGCGCGCACCACGCCACTGTCGAGCACGCGATGCCCTTCGCCCTTGGGCGCCAGGCCCATGGCTTCGTAGATCAGCAGCTCGGCGATGGTGAAGCAGTCGTGTACCTCGGCGAAACTCAGGTCAGCCAGGGTCACATTCGCCCCGCGCAGCGCTGCATGGATCGCGCGTTGCGGCCCTTCAAAGGCCAGGATGTCGCGCTGGGCGATGGGCAAGGTGTCGTTGACCTGAGTCATCGCGCGGATTTGCACCTCGCGACGAAACGCCCGCGCACGTTTGGGCGAGGCAAGGATAATCGCAGCGGCGCCGTCGCTGATCAGCGAGCAATCGGTCAGGCGCAGGGAGTCGGCCACGAACGGATTGCTTTGGGACACGTTATTGCAGTGCTCGAAATTCATCTCCCGATGCATCTGCGCCAGCGGGTTGGCCATGGCGTTGGAGTGGTTTTTGGTGGCGATGGCCGCCATCGAGCCCAGCGGGCAGTGGTAACGCTCAGCGTATTGGCGCGCAGCGCGGCCGAACAACTGCGGGAAACTCAGGCCGGCTTCGGCCGCGTCGTTCTGGTAACCGGCCCCGGCCAAGGCTTGGGTGACTGCGGCGGTGCTGGTGTGGGTCATCTTCTCGGCGCCCACCACCAGCACCAGTTCAGCGCTGCCGGAGAGGATCGCATTGACCCCCGCCTGGATCGCCGCCGAGCCAGACGCACAGGCGTTTTCACAACGGGTAGCCGGTTTGAAGCGCAGCCCGGGGTCGGCTTGCAATAGCAAGGAGGCGGCAAACCCGTCGGGCACCAGCCCCGAGTTGAAATGACCGAGGAACAACGCATCGATTTGCGACGCGTCAATCTCGGCGTCGCTCAGGGCTTCCCGGGTCACCTGGACGATCAGGTCTTCCAGCGTCGTGCCTTCCAGGCGACCAAAGCGGGAGTGACCAGCGGCAACAATGGAGACGCAATCAGCAGGCATAATCAATTTCTTCTGTTCTTGATTCGGACTTTACTTACAATGACCCACCCCTGATCGTGCGCCAATTCGTGTAACTACTTACACGGGTAAGTAGCGCCCCAGGGCATTGAACAACGAGGCAGGATGCCCCATGACCGCGCTAGCCCAGCAATTTCCCGACCTCGAACGCCTGGCGTTCAAGCTGTCCCCTGCCCCGCAGATCGTCACCAGCGACCGTGTGATACTCGACTGCAACGACGCTTTCCTGAAGCTGTTCGGCTATACGCGCGACGCACTGGTCAACCAACTGACCCTGCTGATCTACCCGTCCCAGGCCGACTACCACGCCATCGGCAAGCGCAGCCATGACTGGCTGCTCGACAGCGACAATGGCTTTTATTCCGATGAACGCTTCATGCAGCACCACAACGGCGAAGTGTTCTGGGCCAAGTCCCACGGCTACACCCTCACGCCCAAAGACCCGTTCAAACTGATGATCTGGCACTTCGAACGCCTGGACCGCATGCACCAGGGCACCGGCGACCTCACGCCCCGTGAGCGGGAAATCGCCATGCACATCGTCAACGGCTTCAAATCCAAGGAAATCGCCCTGCGCCTGGCAATCTCCCACCGCACCGTTGAGGTGCATCGGGCGCGGCTGATGAAGAAACTCCAGGCCAAGACGGTGGTGGAATTGGTGTCGAAGATCATCATGGTGGCGTGACAGACAACGGCTATTTAACTGATGCGCCGCGATCCAAATATGTGGGCATCCCCAATTTCTGTAGGAGCGAGCTTGCTCGCTCCTACAAAAAAGCCTTAACTGACTGGCATTATGGCTTTCCTGCGAAAGCGGTAGTGCAGTAGATACACAACTTGCAGGTTGCACACTCCACAGTAACCACGATGCGAAGCGAGCCGCTTTTGATCTTAGGCGCCCCGTTAAACCACGCTGGCCGAACGCAGGCTTGAATTCGTGGGTAACCCGGCAGGACGCCGGGTTAGCCGTCCTGGGCCAAGGATGGCCCATGACGGCGGCCCACGGATTCAAGCCGGAGTGAGGGCACACCGAGCCTAAGCGAGGTGCCGAGTGGTGGGGCAAGAGCGTTTTGCTTACTTTTGCGCTTTTCAAAAGTGAGCCGCCGTCAGGGCGGAACCCTAAGTGGCCGTTACCGCAGCAATGGATATGTACACAATCCAACCGTGTCGCCTGTCAGGCCGCCTTCGCGAGCAAGCCCGCTCCCACAATTTGATCGGGGGGGTGTCAGGTAGATAGGTGTCGACTGTCAGGACGTCATCGCAGGCAAGCCAGCTCCCACAGGTTGATCTCGGGGGTGTCAGGTAGATCGGCGTCAGCTGCCTGGGCCGCATAGCTGAAACGTTCAACCGAGCACGTCCATACAATTCCCCACCGCCCTGCCCCCCTAACCTCACCGCTTTCAAACCCTCAGAAGCGCTGGAGAACGGGCATGGGCAACACAACAACCAAGGTATCGCTGGCATTGACGCTGCTGGCAAGTGCGATGATGAACAGCGCGTTCGCCGCCACCCCAAGCGTGGCCGTGGCACCGCAGTACGACACCAGCCATGTCTATGTGGCACCGGCCGATGTGGACCGTTTTGCCCAGAGTTTCCTCGCCACCTTCGGCGGCAAAAGCACGCCCCAGGTCGTGGTCAACGTGCTGCCGGTGCCGAGCAGCACCACCTCGCAATTGCTCCAGACCCCGGCGGGCACCGTGTCGTTGTTCGGCTTTACCACCCCCGTCCCCCACCCCTTCGGCCAGGAACGCAACGGCTATCTGGTCAAGGACATGGACGTGGCCCTCAAGGCCGCGCGGGAAAATGGCGCCGACGTGATCGTCAGCGATTTCCCCGACCCCATCGGCCGTGACGCCGTGGTGCAATGGCCAGGCGGCGTGAACATGCAGCTGTACTGGCACACCAAGACCCCGGATTACGCCGCCTTCGAGACCGTGCCGGAAAACCGTGTGTATGTGTCCAGCGGCAGCGCCGAGCGGTTTATCAAGGCGTTCCTGGGTTTCTCCCACGGCAAGGTGTTGAGCGACGACAAGCACGCCCCAGGGGTTGATGTCGGCCAGGCCGGCGGCCACTACCGCCGGGTTGATATCGAATCGCCGTTCGGGCGCATGGTGGTGCTGGTCACCAACGGCCAACTGCCCTACCCGTTCGGCCACGACACCACCGGTTATCAGGTCACCGACCTGGCCGCCACCCTGGGCAAGGCCACTGGCTCTGGCGCCACAGTGCTGGTGCCGGCGTTCGACAGCAAAGGTCGGCGCAGTGCGTTGGTGGAGTTCCCGGGCGGTTATGTCGCAGAAATCCACCAACTCAGCGCGGCAAAATGATGCGTCACGCAGGCTGGAGCCTGGCTGTGCTGTGGCCGTTGCTTGCTGGCAGCGTGCAGGCCGACGACCAGCTGGTACGCCCGGCGATCAAGGCCAACCGCTGGCAGGAAGACTGGTCGGTGCTCAAGGACCCGGCATTGCGCACGCAACCGCTGGACAACCTCAAGTACGTCCCACTGTCCGCCGCCAACCCGTTCACCTACTTATCGTTGGGCGCCACCTTGCGTGAACGCTTCGAGATGAACGACGCCAGCGGGTTCGGCGTGCGCGATGTACCGCGTGACCGCTACCTGATCCAGCGCTTTCAGGTGCACGCCGACTTGCACCTGAACGAACACTGGCGGCTGTTCACCCAGTTGGAAGATGTGCGGGCCTATGACAAGACCACCATTGGCGGTGCCGACCAGAACCGCGTCGACCTGCGCCTGGCCTTTGCCGAATACGTGAAGACCTTCAGCGCTGGCACCTTCAAGGCACGGGCTGGCCGCCAGGATTTCGCCTTCGACTTGCAGCGTTTCATCTCGTCACGGGACGGCCCGAATGTGCGGCAGTCCTTCGATGCGTTGTGGGCGGACTGGGAAACGCCGCAATGGCGTTTTATCGGGATCGCCAGCCAACCGGTGCAGTACCAGGATGGCCGGCATTTCGACGACAACTCCAACAGCGATGCGCGCTTCCACATGCTGCGGGTCGAGCGACTGGTGGGCGGCACCAATGAGCTGTCGGCCTATTACGGCGTGTACGAGCGCAGCGCCGCCCATTACCTGGATGCCGACGGCGAAGAGACCCGACAGTTATTGGACGCCCGCCTCGGTGGCGCAGCCCAGGGGTTCGACTGGGATGTCGAAGCCATGCTGCAACGCGGCTCGGTGGGCAGCAAGACGATTCGCGCCTGGGCCGGTGGCAGCCGCACCGGCTACACCTTTGACACGCTGGCCTGGAAGCCGCGTATCGGCCTTCAACTGGATATCGCCTCCGGTGACCGCAAGGCCCATGACGGCCGGGTCGGCACCTTCAACCCGCTGTTCCCCAATGGCTATTACTTTTCCCTGGCGGGTTATACCGGCTACAGCAACCTGATCCACGTCAAGCCGTCGATTACCGTCAAGCCCATCGCCAAGCTCAGCGTGCAAACCGCTGTCGGCCTGCTGTGGCGGCAGACCACCGCAGACGCCGTCTACACCCAGCCCAACCTGGCCGTGGCGGGCACGGCGGGCCAAGGTGAGCGCTGGACCGGCGCCTACGGGCAACTGCGCACCGACTACGCCTTTACGCCCAACCTCAGCGGTGCGGTCGAGGCGGTGCACTACGCGGTTGGCCAGACCCTGCGTGATGCCGGTGGGCACGACAGCAATTACCTGGGCATGGAGCTCAAGTTCAGTTGGTGAGACAAGCACACCCATACAAGCCTGGGCCCCGGTTTACGGCAATAGTGATACGGTTTTTTCACCGCCCTTTTTCAGCCCTGCAAGGAGTTTCAGATGAGCACATTCGTTGCCAAAGACGGTACCCAGATCTACTTCAAGGACTGGGGCAGCGGTAAGCCCGTGCTGTTCAGCCATGGCTGGCCGCTGGATGCGGACATGTGGGAATACCAGATGGAATACCTGAGCAGCCGTGGCTTTCGCACCATTGCGTTCGACCGTCGTGGCTTTGGCCGCTCGGACCAGCCATGGACCGGTAACGACTACGACACCTTCGCTGACGATATCGCCCAGTTGATCGAACACCTGGACCTGCAGGACGTGACCCTGGTGGGCTTCTCCATGGGTGGCGGCGACGTGGCGCGCTACATCGCCCGCCACGGCAGTGCCCGCGTCGCCGGCCTGGTGTTGCTGGGCGCGGTCACGCCGATCTTCGGCCAGCAAGCCGATTACCCCCAAGGCGTGCCTGGCGAGGTGTTCGATGGCATCAAGGCCGGCCTGTTGAAGGATCGTGCGCAGTTCATCAGCGACTTCAACACGCCGTTCTTCGGTCTCAATAAAGGCCAGCACGTTTCGGAGGGTGTGCTCAGTCAAACCCTGCAGATCGCCATGCTCGCGTCGCTCAAATCCACCGTGGATTGCGTCACCGCGTTTTCGCAAACCGACTTCCGCCCGGACATGGCCAAAATCGACGTGCCGACCCTGGTGATCCATGGCGACGGCGACCAAATCGTGCCGTTCGACACCACCGGCAAAGTCGCGGCGCAGATGATCGAGGGCGCGCAATTGAAGGTGTACAAGGATGCGCCGCACGGGTTTGCCGTGACCCACGCTCAACAGCTCAACGAAGACCTGTTGGCGTTCCTGAACCGCTGATACCTCGATGCACTTGTAGGAGCGAGCTTGCTCGCGAAGAACGTCAACGATAACGCGTGCTTGCTGAATGAACGCGGCGCCTATGAGTTTTTCGCGAGCAAGCTCGCTCCTACAGAAGGCAAAAGGCCGGGTTCACCCGGCCTTTTTTTTCAGGCAAAGCGCTGGCTCAACACCAGCCGCCCTGGCCCTGCGATCAGCACGCTGGTGAAGATGATCAGCAGCAGCCAACCGAACTGCCCTTCGAACAGCGTCCATTCCGGGTGCACCACCAGCAACGCAATCACCAGCACCGCCAGGATCGGCAGACACGCCAGGCGCACCAGCACGCCCGCGATGATCAGCAACGGGCACAGCACCTCGGCGAAAATCGCCAGCAGCAAGGTGATAGACGCGCCCAGGTGAAAGGGGTCTTCGATCAGCTTCAGTTGTTCGCTGTAGTGCAGCAACTTGGGCAACCCATGCACCCACAGCAGGAACAATGCCCCACTGGCCCGCAGAAACAACAGCCCGATGTCCTGATTTCTTGCTTGGTTCATATGCCACCTGTTTGCGTCGAAAATGACCGACAGTCAGTGTGTCCAACACCGCGTCGCCGCACTTGCAGGCTTGTGCTGAAATCCTGCGTTTGCATTGCCCGAAGAACCCGGCATGATCTTGCTGAACTGCCGACCCCGCGCTACGGTCCCAACCCATACGCTCATCGCTACAGGAACTTTTCCATGACGCTCCCCCAAGAAATGACCCTGATCGAAATCACCACCCCTGGCGGGCCCGAGGTCTTGCAGCCGCGCAGCGCCGACGTACCGGTGGCCGGGCCGGGCGAGATTCTGATTCGCGTGCACGCCGCCGGGGTCAACCGCCCAGACGCCTTGCAACGCGCGGGCAAATACCCGATGAAGCCCGGCATGAGCCCGATCCCAGGCCTGGAAGTGGCCGGTGAAGTGGTGGCGCTGGGTGATGGCGTCACCGAGTACAGCCTGGGCGACAAGGTCTGCGCCCTGACCAATGGTGGCGGCTATGCGCAGTATTGCGCGGTGCCGGCCAGCCAGGCGCTGCCGATCCCGGCGGGCATGGACTGGATTCAGGCCGCTGCCGTACCGGAAACGTTTTTTACGGTGTGGGCCAACCTGTTCGGCCTCGGCGGCGCCCATAAAGGCCAGCGCGTCTTGATCCACGGCGGCACCAGCGGCATCGGAACCACCGCGTTGATGCTCTGCCAGGAGTTGGGCATCCAGGCGTTCGCCACGGCCGGCAGCGCCGACAAATGCGCAGCGATTGCCAAGCTCGGCGCCGAGCCTATCAACTACCGCGAACAGGACTTTGCCGAGGTCATCGCCAAACAGACCGATGGCAAAGGCGTCAACGTGATCCTCGACATCATGGGTGCCTCGTACCTGAACAACAACCTCAAGGCCTTGGGCATGGACGGCCACCTGGTGATCCTCGGTTTCCTCGGTGGCGCCAAGGCCAACGACGTCGACCTGCTGACCATCCTCGGCAAACGCGCGGTGATCACCGGCTCACTGCTGCGCGCCCGCACCCGCGAAGAAAAGGCCGAGATTGCCGAGCAACTGCGCGAACACGTGTGGCCGCTACTCAGTGCCGGGCGTTGCCTGCCAATGATCGACCAGGTCTACGCCTACACCGACGCCGCCCAGGCCCATGCGCGGATGGAAGGTGGGGACCATATCGGCAAGATTGTGTTGCGGGTGGACTGAGGCATTTTTGATGTGCAGAGGGGTTGCAAGCCCCCTCCCACACTAGTGTTGGGCATACACCGGATAATCCACATACCCCGCCTCTGTCCCGCCATACAAGCCTTCGGCCTTCAACGCATTCAACGGCCAGCCATTGAACAGCCGCTGGGGCAAGTCCGGGTTGGCGATGAAGGGCCGCCCGAAGGCAATCAAGTCTGCCAACCCGGCCTCTACCAAGCGTGCACCACGCTCGGCGGTGTAGCGGCCGGCATAGATGATCCTGCCGCTGAAGGTGCGGCGTACGGCCTGGCGGAATGTTTCGGGCAGGTCGGGCGCATTGTCCCAATCGGCTTCGGCGATGGACACATAGGCGATGCCCGACGCTTCCAGCACTTTGATCGCTTCGATATAGGTAGGGTGCGGGTCTTCCTCCACCAGGCCGATGTAGACCCGGTCCTGGTCGGTGCCACTGAACAGCGGCGAAAAGCGCACGCCCAGGCGTTCCGGCCCCACCACCTTGCACACGGCTTCGACAATCTCGCGCAGCAAGCGCAGGCGATTGTCCAGCGAGCCGCCGTACTCATCTTCACGAGTGTTGGAATGGGCCGAGATGAACTGGTTGACCAGGTAGCCGTTGGCCGCGTGGATTTCCACACCGTCGAACCCGGCGTCCAGGGCATTGCGTGCAGCCTGGGCGTAGTGCCCCACCAGCTCTTCGATTTCCAGCGTGGTCAAGGCACGGGGTACGGGGGGCTGTACCAGTTCACCCACACCCGGCCCGGTCTCAATGAAGGCTTTGGCTTGCACCGCAGCCAGCGCAGACGGCCCCACCGGCGCACCACCGTCAGGTTGCAGCGCGTTATGGGACACCCGCCCCACGTGCCATAGCTGGGCAAAGATCACCCCACCCTCGGCATGCACCGCTGCGGTGACTTTGCGCCAACCCTGGATTTGCGCCGGTGTATGAATGCCCGGCGTCCACGCGTAGCCCTGGCCCCGGGGTTCGATCTGCGTACCCTCGCTGACCATGAACCCGGCACTGGCCCGCTGACGGTAATACTCGGCCATCAGGTCGGTGGCGATATTACCCGGCTGGGCGCTGCGCTGGCGGGTCAGCGGCGGCAGTACGACGCGGTTGTTCAAGCGGTGATGCCCCAGCTTGATCGGGGTGTTCAGGATGCAGTCAGGCACGGCGATATTCCAAATTCAGGACGAACGAAAACCGTGGCGACTCCTGGGAGTCGCCACCGTGTAGATCGGTTGATTAACTTAAGCGCAGAGTGTCAGCAGGGCCTTGGCCACTTCGCTGGAGCTGCCTGGGTTTTGCCCAGTCACCAGCAAGCCATCGACGAGGACGAAGGATTGCCAGTCAGCGCCCTTCTCATACTGGCCGCCCAGTTTTTTGAATTCATCTTCAATCAGAAACGGCACGACTTCAGTCAACTGCACGGCGGCCTCTTCCGAGTTGGAGAACCCGGTGACGCGGCGGCCCTTGATCAATGGCTCACCGTTAACCGCCTTGACGTGACGCAAGGCACCCGGTGCATGGCACACAAAGCCGATGGGCTTGCCGGCCCGCTCGAAGGCTTCGATCAGGGCGATGGACACCGGCGACTCCGCCAGGTCCCACAGCGGGCCGTGGCCGCCTGGGTAGAACACCGTGTCGAAGTCGGCGGCGTTGACCGAGTCCAGCTTCACGGTGGTGGCCAAGGCTTGCTGCGCAGCCGAGTCTTTGGCGAAGCGCTCGGTCTGCTCGGTTTGCGCATCCGGTTCATCGCTTTTAGGGTCCAGCGGCGGCTGGCCGCCGGCCGGGGAAGCCAACACCACCTCGGCGCCAGCGTCCTTGAACGCGTAATAAGGTGCGGCGAATTCTTCGAGCCAGAAGCCGGTCTTGCGCCCGGTATCGCCAAGCTGGTCGTGAGAGGTCAGTACCATTAATACTTTCATTTTCCAGTGCCTCGATCGATGTGAATAACAGGGTTTTCAGGGCCGCCCAACAGCTGTTGGGTCAGCAGCAGCGCCTCAGCGAACGGCGCGGTGGTACGGGTGATCTTGCCCATGACGCTGGTTCCCAACCATAGCGCATACAAGCGCCTGGCCAGGCTTTCGGGGGCCTGCGCGAACCTGAGCGAGCCGTCTTCGACGCCGCGTTGCAGGGCCACGGCAAGCAAATCGATGGTGCGCGAAGTGCCGCGTTGCAGCGCCAGCCGCATGGGTTCTGACAGGTCGGAGACCTCAGCCCCAAGCTTCACGGCCAGGCATTTGCCGGCGTCGGTGCAGCCGGTGTGGTTGTCGATCCAGCCTTGCCAATAGCGCATCAGCTTGGCGTGGTGGGTTGAGCCCGGCTGATCTAACAGCTGCTGCATGCCCTCGACGTACTGGTCGAAATAGGTATCGAGTAACACCACGCCAAAGGCGTCTTTGGAGTTGAAGTAGTGATAAAACGAGCCCTTGGGTACTTGCGCGGCTTGCAGGATTTCGTTCAAGCCCACCGCCGAAAACCCCTTGGCGCCGACAATGGATTGCGCCCGTTCCAGAATCGCTTGCCGCGCACTGCTGCTTGCGTTGCTCATGCTTGCCCCTCTGCGATTAGACCAGTCGTCTAGTGCGTTGGGCTCATGTTAGGCAGCGCGGCATTGGCTCACAATGTCATATCCGCAAGGATTTCGGACATGCACCAAAGTCGGTTGCCGTTTGCCGGGCACACGCCGACAATCGCCACTCCCCCGCCCCTTGGAGAGATGCAATGCACAGCGTTGCGCTGATGGTTTACCCGAATTTCCAGTCGTTGAGCCTCAGCCTGGGCTCGGTGTTCGAGTGTGCCAACCTGCTGCGCGGCGAGCCGGCCTATGAGTTTCACCTGGTGTCGGAAAGCGGTGGCGCGGTGATGACCTCCCAGGGCTTTTCGGTGAACACCAGCGCGCTGCGGCCGGAGGGCTATGACACGTTGATTGTCAGTGGCTACCTGGAGTTTCGCCTGCCGGAAGCCAACCTGCTGGAGCTGGTCAAGGCCGCGTCCGCGCAGTCGCGCCGGGTGGCGTCGTTATGCATGGGCATTTTTGTGCTGGCCGAGGCTGGGCTGCTGGCTGGCAAGCGCACCACCACTCACTGGATCCACGCACCCGCGTTTCGCAAGCGTTACCCGGATATCCGCCTGGAAGAAGACAAGTTGTTCATTGTCGACGGCCAGGTGTGGACCGGTGCGGGCATGAGTGCCGGGGTCGACCTGGCGCTGGCGATGGTGGAGGACGATCTGGGCAGCGACCTGGCCCGGCGTATTGCGCGCAAGCTGGTGATTGCCCAGCGTCGCGGCAGCGAGCAGTCGCAATTGTCGGCCTTGTTGGAGCTGGACCCCAAGTCCGACCGCGTGCAGCTGGCCCTGGCTTACGCTCGCGAGAATCTCACTCAGGATTTATCCGTGGAGGCCCTGGCCGACGTTGCCCGGTTAAGCCCGCGCCAGTTCAGCCGGGTGTTTCGCGAAGAAACCGGGCAGACCCCGGCCAAAGCTATCGAAGCCCTGCGGGTGGAAGCTGCGCGGGCGATGATGGAAACCAGCCGGCACCCGGTGGAGGTGGTGGCGCGCGAAACCGGGTTTGGTGATCGCGAGCGCATGCGCCAGGCGTTTCTCAGGGCGTTCGGGCAGCCGCCTCAGGCGATGCAGCAGGTGTTGTTCAACCCGGGCTAGGCCCGTGACGGCCTGACAGCCGACTCCTATCTACCTGAAGTGCCATGATCCAAATGTGGGAGCTGGCTTGCCTGCGATGGCGGCCTACCAGCCGACACTTACCTACCTGACACCCCGCGATCAAACTGTGGGAGCGGGCTTGCTCGCGAAGGCGGCCTGACAGTCGACACAGTTGGATTGCGTACATATCCATTCCTGCGGTAACGGCCACTTAGGGTTCCGCCCTGACGGCGGGTCACTTTGGAAAAGCCCCAAAGTAACCAAATGGCTCTTGCCCCACCACTCGGCACCTCGCTTAGGCTCGGTGTGCCCGTAATCCGCCAGTGATTTGGGGGGCCGCCGCCACGCGCCATCCATGGCGCGGGGCGGCTAAACCGGCATCCCTGCCGGTTTACCCCCCAAATCCCTGTCGAATTCCGGCCAGCGTGGTTTGACGGGGCGCTTAAGATCAAGATCAAAAGCAGATCAAGAGCAGATCAAGAGCAAGATCACGAGCGGCTCGCTTCGCATCGTGGTTACGGGGTTGATCGCCACAGCCTTGTTCAGATATCGATGCTCATCGAGAGAATGCCCCAGCCCGTCAATGCAACGAAGCTCGGGTAATCAGGTAGCTCACCAACTGCGGATCATCCTCCAGTTCAATCATCTGCACCGGACGCGGCAAGTTATCCAGCACGGTGCGCCAGAACGCCTGGGACACCTCGTCCTGATCATAGAAACGCACCAACCAATTGGCCGCGCCGCTGCACAGCACCTGGCTGGCAATGGCACGGCCGATGCCTTTGCGGCGGTAGCGCTTGAGGATGAACAGGTCAGCCAGTTCCAGGGCGTCGATGCCCGGCAGTTCGCTGCTTTCGATCAACAGGAAACCGGCGATATAGCCGTCTACCAGCAGCAGGTTGGCGCTCCATTGCGGGTCGCTCCAGTAGCGGGCCAGGTGTTCGTCGTGGATGTAGAAACGCCCATCGGCCTCGACATCTTCCTGTTCCCAGTCCGAAGACTCGTAGGCGTAGTACTGGTAAAGATTGCGGATCAGTTCGGCTTCTTCGGGGCCGGTCTGGATCAATTCGACGGTGGTTTCAGGCATGGGGCTCTCGGTGGAAAAACGCAGGGCGCCATTGTTCACAAAAGTGCTGCCCACGCCAATGGCCTGGCGAATCCTTTCTATTGGCTGAACCGATTGTAAATAGCAGTTGCCTTGGCCGAAATCCTGAAACATTTAGAATAAACTTCGCCGGTTTCTCCCTATTGCTCAAGGACACGTATTTTGACCAACGTCTGTACCGCCGGCCTGGATGTGGGCTTTGCCTCCCTGGATTACCTGCAGATCTTCATCCTGGGCGTGATCCAGGGCATTACTGAATTGCTGCCGGTGTCGTCCACCGCCCATATGCGCGTGGTGCCCGCCCTGCTCGGCTGGCAAGACCCCGGCTCGGCGTTTTCTGCGGCCATGCAACTGGCGGCGTTGGCGGCGGTGGTCAGTTACTTCTGGCGCGATGTGCGCCAGGTGACCACGGGCAGCATCAGTGCGGCGCGCCGGGGCGACTACAATGACCGCTGGTTCAAGCTGGCCGTGGCGATTGTGCTGGCAACTGTTCCGATTGGCATTGCCGGGCTGGCGTTGTCGTCGACCTTGAATGCTTGCAACTCACCGTTGCGCGGGCTGATGGTGATCGGCATTTCCTGCGTGGTGATGGCGGTGCTGCTGGCAGTGGCCGAACTGCGTGCCCGGCATACACGCGACGTGAGCCAAATGCGCCTGCGCGATGCCTTGATTGTGGGAGTTGCGCAGATTGGCGCGTTGATACCGGGCGTATCGCGTTCGGGCTCCACGTTGACCGCGGCGCTGTTCCTGAATTTCAAACGCGAAGAAGCGGCGCGGTTTTCCTTCCTGCTGGGCCTGCCGGCCATCGCCCTGGCCGGTTTTAAAGAGTTGTGGGTGCTGCTGCGCGCCGACCTGCCCGCCCACGCTTGGCCGCACTTGATCTTTGGCTTGGTGGTGGCGAGCATCTCGGCGTTCTTTGCCATCTGGGGCCTGATGAAATTTCTGGAGCGTTTCTCCACCTGGCCGTTCGTGATCTACCGTGCGTTGCTGGGGGTGTTTTTGATCGTGGCCGTCAGCACCGGCCTGCTTACCTGACCCTTGTAGGAGCGAGCTTGCTCGCGAAAAACGTCAACGATAACGCGGGCATTCTGTATGTTCGCGGTGGCCTTGGTTTTTTCGCGAGCAAGCTCGCTCCTACAGGTTATTGGCGGTCGGCCAGCGCTTCGAGCAAGTCGGCCGAGGGTACGAAGAACAGGCCGCCGGTCACGGCCGTGCTGAAGTCGAGCAAGCGGTCGTAATTGCCGACCGGGCGGCCGACGAACATGTTTTCCAGCATCTGTTCCAGGGGCTGAGGCGAGCGTGCGTAGCCGATGAAATAAGTGCCGAATTCGCCCGCGCCTGGGCGGCCAAAGGGCATGTTGTCGCGCAGGATCTTCACTTCCTCACCGCTCTCGTCGGTGATGACGGTCAGCGCGCTGTGGGAGTTGCTCGGCTTGGCGTCTTCGTCCAGTTCGATGTCCGACAATTTGGTGCGCCCGATCACCTTCTCTTGAGCCTCCACCGTCAAGCCATTCCACGCGGTCATGTTGTGCAGGTATTTCTGCACCAGCACATAGCTGCCGCCTTCGAACTCAGGGTCTTCATCGCCCACCAGGGTGAAGGCCTCGGCCTTGCGCCCCACCGGGTTCTCGGTGCCGTCGACGAAACCGATGATGCTGCGCATATCGAAGTACCGAAAGCCGTGGACCTCATCCACCACTTGCACGCTATCACCCAGGGCCGTCATCAGTTGGGTCGCCAGCTCGAAACACAGGTCCATCTGCTCGGCACGGATATGCAGCAGGATGTCGCCTGGGGTCGACACCGCCTTGCGCCCTTGCACACCGAACTCGCGAAACGGATGCAAGGCCGCCGGGCGCGGCGCGCCGAACAGGCGGTCCCAGGCATCCGAGCCAAACCCGCAAACACAGGTCAGGTTGCCCGAGGGCACGCGCTTGCCTACCGAGCGCACCAGGCCTGCGATGTCGGCGCACCAGGCCCGCACGTTTTCAAGCGCATCGGGCGCCAGGGTGGCGACCATGAAGATCGCGCTGCTGGTGATCGGATGGCACACCGATTGCGGTTCGAGCGGGGGGCGGACGGGGCAGGTTTTCATGAAGGCGATCCACTGGCTAAGGTCGGTTTGAACCCCGGCAGGTTAGCAGATCATCCCTGACAACTGGCCCACACCTGGCGAATCAGCGCTTTGAGCTTCAAAGCCTCGGCCCAGCGATCGGTGAGCTCGCGACCATCCGCGCCAGTGATCGCATAAGGTGGCGGGCCCAGTTCGCAGGTGAAGGACAGGCTCTGGGGTGTCTCGGCGCGGGCCAGCCAGTCTTCGATCCCGTAGCGCCACCAACCGGTAAAGCGTTCGACCCAGGGCTGATGCTGGGGAAAATCCAGGCCCACCTGCACCTGTTCGCTGCTGGCGATGCGGCCATGAAAGCCCCAGCTGTGACGCAGGATCTTTTGGATCTGCTCATCGTCCACCTCGCTGCCAGGCTCGGGCAATTCGCGCCCGACGACGTAGTGGGACAGGTCAGCGAGCAGTTTCAGATCGGGCATCTGTGCCAGCAGGTCGAGGGTGAACAACAGGTCGTTGGTGAGCCGGTAACGGTGGGTTTCCAGCAGGATCGGGAAGTCCACCTGTTCGGCCAGGCGTTGCCAGCCGTCGATCAGCCTGGCCGCCTCGGCCTGGGTACGCGGGCGCACGTCGGCTTGCAAGGTGAGGTGGTGACAGCCGTGACGGCTGATCACCTCCAATGTCCTGGCTAGATCTTCCACCGATTGCGGGAACAGTTGCCCTTCAATCTGCAAGCCCCTGGCCGTGGCCGCCGCGTGCAGGCGCTGCACCGACGCCGGCGCCCAGTAATGGTCGGTGATGCCATCAAAACCGGCGGCGGCGATGCGGTCCAATTGCGCTTCCAGGCTGCCGGGTTCGGTTTGCATGGCCCACATCGATTGGAATACTAAGAACTGGCGCATGTCAGCCTCGCAGTAATGGCTTCAGGGAGACGTCAGGGTCGGCCAGGCTGGCCGGGTTGAGCGGGATGTGGGCGGTGATCAAGCGCTCGCACAGCTTGATGTCCTTGGCTGCGCGGTTACCCATGGCCCAACCGCAGGCGCCTTGCAAACGGTGATGGTCGTCCAGGTAGAACAGCAGCAGGCCGCCTTCGGGCAATTGCCGGCGAACCATCAGCGCAGTCATCACCCCGACGGTGTGCAAACCCCACGCGTATTGATCGGACCAGAAACCCGGGATCGTCTCGAACGCCAGCTGGCGCCCCAGCAGGTTCAACGCCGCGAGACGGCCCTGGGCTTCGGCGTTGCGCCAGGTTTCCTGGCGCTGATAAAGGCCCGCCAGGCGAAACTCGCACACGTCCCCCGCCGCGTAGATATTCGTCGCACTGGTGCGCAACTGCGCGTCGACACGAATGCCCTGCCCGACGTCCAAGCCCGCCGCTGCGGCCAACTCGATGTTGGGCTGCATGCCAATGCCGACCACCACCAGGTCGCAGGGCAGCCGCTGCCCGTCGACCAGTTGCACGGCGTCGGCATGGATGCATTCCAGGGCAACGTTCAAACGCACGTCCACACCCTGCTCACGGTGCAATGCCAGTAGCGCGTCACTGATCACCGGCGGCAACACCCGCCCTGCCAGCCGTGGCCCGGCTTCCAGCAACGTCACCTCGCAGCCCAGGCCCCGCGCGGTCGCCGCCACCTCCAAGCCGATAAAACCACCGCCAACCACTACCAACCTAGCGCCAGGGCGCAACCTATCGCGCAGGGCCAAGGCTTCATCGTGGGTGCGCAGGTAAAAGACATTCGCCTGCTCTTGGGGCAAACGCCGCGCCCGGCCTCCGGTGGCCAGCAGCAGGCCGGCATAGCTCAACCATTGGCCATCGGCCAGTTGCAACCGGTGGTGCTGCGGCTCCAGGCGGCTGACCGGGTTGGCGGCGATATGCTCTACCTCGAGCGCCGCCAACTGCTGGCTGTCGCACAGGCTGCATTGCGCCAGGTCGGTCGAGCCTTGCAGCAAGCCCTTGGACAGCGGTGGCCGCTCGTAGGGCAAGTGCGCTTCATCGCCGATCAGGATCAGGCGCCCGCCGTAGCCTTCTTCACGCAAAGTCAGTGCCGCACGGCCACCAGCATGGCCGGCGCCGACGATGATCAGGGGGGCGTTCATCCTTCGGCCGTGACGGCGAGCAGTACTCGCCCCGCATCCACCCGCACCGGGTAGGTCTTCAGATTGACGCAGACCGGCGCGCCCAAGGCCTTGCCAGAGCGGTAATCAAAGCGCCCGTTGTGCTTGGGGCATTCGATCACATGGTCCATCACCAGGCCGTCGGCCAGGTGGATTTTCTCGTGGGTGCACAGGCCGGCAGTGGCGAAGAATTCATCCTCGGCAGAGCGGAACACCGCGTAGGTCTGCGCGCCGTGGTCGAAGCGCAGCACGTCTTCTGCTTCTATTTCGCCCACGGCGCAGACGTCGATCCATTGATCGTTCATGCATTTATCTCCAATGACTGGCTCTTACTCTGTGGCGAGCGAGCTTGCTCGCCACGGGTGGGGCGCTGGACGAAGTAGCTGGGGTCGCTGCGCTGGCGCCAGATCGTCGGAATGATTTCCTGGTAGGCCTGCCACAGGTTGGCATACGGCGGTGGGCAGTCGCTGCGGATCTCTTCGTGCAGCTGGCTGAGCGCGTGGTAAGGCACCATCGGGTACATGTGGTGTTCGAGGTGGTAGTTCATGTTCATGTAGATAAAGCGCAGCACGCGGTTCATGTAGATGGTGCGGCAATTGCTGCGGTGGTCGAGCACATCTTCGGCCAGGCCCACGTGCTGGCTGAGGCCAAACAGGTAGCCGAGCCACGCGCCATAGAGGCTGGGCAGGCCCACCAGCATCAGCGGCAACCAGCTGTGCAGGTACAGCGCAGTGCCAATGATCACCGCATAAAGACCGACCCAGATACGCGCATCTCGGTACACCTTGGGCCACTCGGATTCGGGGATGAAGTCCTGCTCCTGGGCACTCATTCGCCCGAGCGCGTGGCGGGCCACGCCGCTGAAGGTCTTCCAGGCCAGGGGCAGGTTGAACAGGCTGAGGGCCATCATCCATAAGCTGGGCGGGCGCGGTTCGACGATCTCCGGGTCACGGCCGACGACGATGGTGTCGGTGTGATGACGGGCGTGGCTCCAGCGCCACACGTGGGGTTCGAAGAGGCACATGAAGCTCGCCACCTGGTACAGCGCATCGTTCATCCAGCGGGTCTTGAACGCCGTGCCGTGGCCGGTTTCGTGCCAGCGCGGGTTGGAGGCCGTGCCATAAAGCACACCGTAGGCGATGAAGAACGGCACGCAGGCCCAACTGCCCCAGAACCAGTAGCCGCCGACACCAGTGGCCAACAACGCCGAGAACCACAGGGCGGTGTCGAGCAACGCCGGAGCGTCGCGGCGTTGCATCAGGGCTTTCATGCGATTGCGCGGGATGGGCGACTGGTACCAACGGGCCGAGACCAGGCCCTTGTCGGCGGCGCGGGCCGCTTCGGGGCCGGTGAGGCTGTAGTCGCGCCGAGCGCGGTGAGCGGTGTGTTCAGGCATTGTTATTGTTCTCCGCAAGCGTGGGTTTCAGGGGCTTTGCGAAACCAACCATAGAGCGCGGCTAAATCACCCTCAAGGCCTTGAATCCATTCCCTATCAAGCTATCATCCAGGCCCAGCGGAGCTTGATAGTTTTCTATCAAGACGCTCAAGGGGCCTGCCATGCACAACAACAAACGCCCAACCATCGCCACCGTTGCCGCCCAGGCGGGGCTCAGCGTAGCCACCGTCGACCGCGTGTTGAACGCCCGCGCGCCGGTCAACCCCGGCACCGCCGAACAGGTGTTCCAGGCCGCCGAAGCGGTGGGCTATTTCGCCGCACGGCTGATCGGCCAACGCATTCGCGAGCGCCGGCCCACCTACCGTTTCGGCGTGCTGTTGCTGGGGACCGCCCAAGCGTTCTATGCGCAGTTGGCACACTGCATCAGCGAGGCCGCGCAGCATCACGCCACCGCCAACTTGAGCTGCCAGTTCGACTACATCAACGACCGCACGCCCGGCGCCATCGTCGCGCAAATCGAACAACTGGCCGTGCAGTGCGACGCCCTCGCGGTGGTCAGCTTCGCCCACCCATTGATCAACGCCTGCCTGGCGCAGATCCGCACAGCGGGCGTGCCGGTGGTTGCCCTGCTCTCGGACATCCATGAACACGCCGCCGAACCCTATGTGGGCCAGGACAACCACGTGGTCGGGCGCACCATGGGCTGGCTGCTGGCGCGCACTTGCGGCGCACGCAAAGGCAGCGTGGGCATCCTGTTGGGTGGCCACCGTTTTCTCGGGCATCAGGCACGGGTCGAGGGCTTGCACAGCTACCTGGCCGAACACGCGCCGGGGCTCAAGCCGTTGGAGCCGCTGATCAACCTGGATAACTGCGACATCACCGAAGAAGCCACCCTCGACCTGCTCAGCCGCCATACCGATTTGCGTGGGTTATGCGTGGTCGGCGGTGGTGGCGACGGTGTGATCAACGCCTTGGCCCAACTGCCCAAGCGCCCGGCGCTGTGCTGCATCCTGCAAGAGTCCACGCCGTTGTCGCGTCAGGCATTGAGCAACGGCTTGATTGATGTGGTGATGGACTCGCAGCCACGGCAAACGGCCGTGGCGCTGGTGGAGTTGCTGGTGCGCTTGCAGAGTGATGAGGGGTTTGACCCCTTGAGGCACCGCGTGCATATACCGCCGCAGATAGTGACCCCGGAAAACCTGTGCAACTGATCGGGTTGGCTTGAGGTTTCAGCGCTCACGGAAATCGGCGGCGCTCAAGCCAAACCGACTCATCTTGTTGTACAGCCCGCCCCGCGACACATCCAGTTGCTGTGCGGCCAGGCGAATGTTGCCGTGGGTGCTGGTGAGCGCGGCAACGATGGCGTGCATTTCATGGCTGCTCAAATCCTGCGCGGGCTGGGGCTGGTAGGCGCGCAACGTGGTGCGTTGCTGGGTTTCCAACGGCAAGTCAGCCGATTGAATCAGCTCGCCCATCGCCAGGTTGGTCGCCCGCTCAATGACGTTTTCCAGTTCCCGCACGTTGCCCGGCCAACCATGGGCTGACAGCAACGCCAACGCATCCGGCGCGAAACCTTGCACCGTTTTACGTAGCGAGCGGGCACAGCGCTGCAGGAAGTGCCGCGCCAGCAATGGGATATCGTCACGGCGCATGCGCAGTGGCGGCACGCTCAGGTTCAGCACGTTGAGTCGGTAGTAAAGGTCTTCACGAAACGCGCCCTCGGCCACCGCCTGGCTCAGGTTGCGATGGGTGGCCGCGATGATGCGCACGTCGACTTGCCGCGATTGTTTGGCCCCGACGCGGGTGATTTCACCCTCCTGCAAAACCCGTAGCAGACTGACCTGGGCATCGAAGGACATGTCGCCGATTTCATCCAGGAAGATGGTGCCGCCATCCGCCAGTTCGAACTTGCCTGCCGCCCCACCCCGCGCCGAGCCGGTGAACGCACCTTCGACGTGGCCGAACAGTTCGCTCTGCACCAGGTCCCGTGGGATCGCGCCGCAGTTGACTGCCACAAACGGGCCGTTGCAACGCTCGCTGCCGTTGTGAATGGCCTGGGCAAACAGCTCCTTGCCGGTGCCGCTTTCGCCGAGGATCAAGGTGGTGGACTCGCTGCGACTGGCAATGCGCCCCAGGTGCAGTGCATCTTGTATGGCCCGAGAGGTGCCCAGGATGGTCTCGAAGGTATAGCGCGCCTGGGTGCCGATAATGCGCCGGGTAATCTCGCGGATACGGCGGTTTTCGCGCACCGACACAATCACTCCACCCTGCTCCAGTGGGCATACCGAAACCAGGCAGGCGAGTTGGCTGCCGTCGTGCAAGTGGAAGGTGCAATCGCGGTCGCGCACCGGCTCACCTAGCGCGTCGCTCAGTTCACTGCGGCCCAGGCGCTGGAAAGGACTGCCGATCAACTCGCGCCCCACCCCGAACAGTTGCCGCGCATAACGGTTGAGTGCCTTGATGCAGCCACGCTCATCGAGCACCACCAAACCTTCGTTGAGCACTTCGAGCACGGCCTGTTGTTCTTCCAGCAACACCTGCAGCGCCATCTGCCGCGACACCGCTTCGGCCGCCGCTTGAACGGTGCCCAGGGTATGGAAATGAAACCAGCCGGGCTCGGCGGTCAGGGTGAGCATGGCCAAGGTCTGGCCTTGGGCATCCTTGATCGGCGCGGCGGCGCAGTGCATGTGGCGCTGGCGCAGGCCGCTGGCGAAATTTTCTTCCGCCAGCACATACACCAGGCGATCTTCGGCCAGGGCCAGGCCGGTGCAGTTGGTGCCTTGCACCGATTCGAGCAAGCGACTGCCCACCGGGGTGATGTCCAGCCCGCAAAAATACAGCGTCGTGCCCTCGGCATCGGTGAGGTTGATATGCCCGCGCGGGTTGTAAGCCAGTAATCCATGCATGACCTGCGCGGCGGCGGCGATCAGGGCGCGATGGTGGGCCAGGGTCGCCGCCAGCGCATGAGGCGCAACAAAGCGGTAGTCGTTGTGACCGGGCTCGATACCCGCCTCGACACTGCGTCGCCAGGAATCCCAGATGACTTGGCGCACCCCGTCCGGACGCACGACTTGGCCAGCCAGGCACTCTCGCCACGCCTGTTCCAACGCGGCGATGGGCCCGTCGTTCAGCGCGGCAGGCCCCAGGTTCGTGAGGTATTCGAGGTCTTGCACACTGAACGCCTGGGTCATTGCGGTTATCCATGTTCATATTTTCGACATGTCAGTATAGACATGTCATAAAAATGAACACTTTTTGTTTGATTAAAATAATAAGCCTTTATAAATCAGCTACTTATAAACTGGCACAGGCCTTGCTCTTGCCCCTGTGTCACCCAGGACGGTCCTGGGGGCCCATAACAACAAAAGGGGTCGTTTCATGAGTACACAGAACATCCGCCTGGGCTTGATCGGTGCCGGCCGCATGGGCAGCTTCCATGGCCTTACCGCTGCACGCCATATCCCCGGTGCCTGCCTCGCCGCCATCGCCGATCCCGTCCCAGGCCAGGCCGCTCGCCTGGCAGCAGAACTGGGGGTGGACAAGGCCTACACCGACCCGCAACAGCTGCTGGACGACCCGGACATCGACGGCGTACTCATCGCCGCCCCTGCCCGTAGCCATGCCGAGCTGGTGATCAAGGCCGCACGTGCCGGCAAGGGCATCTTCTGCGAAAAACCCATGGCGATTACCCTGGATGAAGCCGACCGCGCCATTGCCGCCGCTGCCGATGCACGGGTGCCCCTGCAGGTCGGCTTCAATCGGCGCTTCGCCAGAAGCTTTCGCACGGCGCACCTCGACGTCGTCGCCGGACGTATGGGCACGCCGCAGCTGCTGCGCTCGCTGACCCGCGACCCGGCGCTGAACAACCCGGCCAACTCACCGCAATGGGTGATCTTCCTCGAAACCCTGATCCACGACTTCGACACCCTGCGCTACCTCAACCCCGGAGCCGAAGTGGTACAGGTGCAGGTGATGGCGGACGCACTGATTGCCCCGCAATTCAAAAGCCAAGGCTTGCTCGACACCGCCGTGGTCACCCTGCGCTTTGACAACGGCGCCATTGCCACCGCCGAAGCCAGCTTCCAGGCCGTGTATGGCTACGATGTGCGCGGCGAAGTGTTCGGCAGCAAGGGCATGCTGAGCATGGGCAGCCTTAACGACTGCGACCTGGTGCGCTACCTGGCCGAGGGCATCCAGGCAGACACGCAGCGGATGGACACCGACCTGCTGCGCGACGCCTACATCGCCGAGCTCAACCACTTTGTCGACTGCCTGCGCAGCGGCGCCAAGCCCCTGGCCAGCGGTGAAGATGCGCGTGCAGCCCTGGCAATTGCCCGTGCCTGCATTGAGTCGTACCAAACCGGCAAGGCCGTGGCCGTTCAAGGAGCCCGCTGATGATGCCGTTCAAATTGGCCGTCAGCGCCGAAATGGTGTTCCTCGACCTGCCCTTCATCGAACGGGTCAAACGTATTCATGCCCTGGGTTTCAGCGCCGAAATCTGGGGTTGGGCCGATAAGGACATTCAGGCATTGGCGGCGACCGGTGCGGACTTCACCTCGATGACCGGCTACCTCACCGGCACCCTCACCGACCCCGACGGCATCCGCCAATTGCTCGACAGCGCCCGTGAGTCCCTGGGCATTGCCGAGCGCCTCAATTGCCCCTGCCTCAACCTGCATGGCACGGGCCTGGGTGAAGGCGGCCTGCCCGTGCAGCCCGTCAGCCACACCACCGGGCGCATGTGGCTGAGCGCATGCAAAAGCCTGGAGAAAATCGCGCGCCTGGGGGAAGACGCCGGCCGCGTGTTTCTGCTGGAAAACCTCAACACCGCCGTCGACCACCCCGGCACACCGTTTGCGCGTGCCGACGACACCCTGGCCCTGATCGAAGCCGTCGGCAGCCCGCATCTGAAGATGAACCTGGACCTGTACCACGCGCAGATTGGCGAAGGTAACCTGATCGAATTGATCCAGCGCGCAGGCAGCGCCATCGGCGAAATCCAGGTCGCTGATGTGCCTGGACGCAAGGAGCCCGGCACGGGCGAAATCCACTACCCGGCCATTGCCCGGGCCTTGCACGCCATGGGTTACACCGGTGTGGTCGGCCTGGAGGGCTGGGCCAGCGGCGACAGCGAGACGGCCCTGGAGCGTTTCCGCCAGGCATTCACCCTATAACAATAAAAGGAACAGCCTCATGCACCGTTATTCATTACTAATGGCCGCGCTGTTATTGATGTTCAGCCAGTGGTCCTTCGCCGCCTATCGCATCGGCGTGAGCATTGCCCGGGTGGACGATAACTTCATGACCTACGTGCGCACCGGCCTGGAAGCGGCAGCCAAACACCAGGACGTGCAGATCCAATTCGAAGACGCCCAGAGCGATGTGGTGCGCCAGCTCAATCAGGTCGAAGGCTTTCTCAACCAGAAGGTCGATGCGGTGATCGTGCTGCCGGTCGACACCGCCGCCACCGCCAACATCACCCGCGCAGCCGTGGCGGCGAAGACGCCGCTGGTGTACGTCAACCGCCACCCGGATGAGCGTACGCTGCCTGAGGGCGTGGTCACGGTGGCCTCCAACGACATCGAAGCGGGGCAATTGCAGATGCGTTACCTCGCCCAAAAACTGGGTGGTAAGGGCAACGTGGCGATCATCATGGGCGACCTTGCGCAGAACGCCACCCATGCCCGTACCGAGGGGGTCAAACAGGTGCTCAAGGACTTCCCGGGGATCAAGATCGTCGAGCAGCAAAGCGCCGAATGGCAGCGCAGCAAAGGCATGGACCTGACCAGCAACTGGTTGCTGGCCGGCACCGCGTTCAATGCCATTGTCGCCAACAACGATGAAATGGCGATTGGCGCGGCCATGGCCTTGCAACAAGCAGGCAAGGCCAAGGGCGAGATTGCAATTGTCGGCATCGACGGCTTGCCCGATGGCCTGGCAGCGATCAAGCGCGGGCTGTTGGCGGGCTCGGTGTTCCAGGACCCCAAGGCCCAGGCTGCCCAGGCCGTGCAAGCGGCGGTGCGGATGATCAAGGGCGAGCAGGTTGAAGCACAGGTGTGGGTGCCATTTGAACTGATCACACCTGAACAGGTGGCGGTGTTTGAGCAGCGCTACAAATAACGCAGCTTTGTAGGAGCGAGCTCGCTCGCGAAGAACGCCCAGACGCCGCGCTCATTCAGGAAGCACGCGTTATCGTTGACGTTTTTCGCGAGCAAGCTCGCTCCTACCTGGTTATCGTATCAATCCAGGTCACTTGCATCATGGCGCTCGGGCAACTGATCATCCCCCGACACCCGGTTCACCCGCCGCCCACGCTGCACCGCCGGCCGTGCGTCAATCGCATCCGCCCAGCGCTGCACATGCTTGTATTCATGCACCGACAAAAACTCCGCCGCACCATACAAACGGCCTTTGACCAACCCACCGTACCAAGGCCATATCGCGATATCGGCAATGGTGTAGTCATCCCCGGCAATGTATTGGCTGACCGCCAGGCGCTTATCCAGCACATCCAGTTGGCGCTTGGTCTCCATGGCAAAGCGGTTGATCGGGTATTCCATCTTGCTCGGCGCATAGGCATAGAAATGCCCGAAGCCGCCCCCCAGGTAAGGCGCGCTGCCCATCTGCCAGAACAGCCACGACAGGCATTCAGCCCGTGCGGCGGGCTCCGTGGGCAGGAACGCACCGAACTTCTCGGCCAGGTACTGCAAAATCGCGCCTGATTCGAACACGCGAATCGGCGTGGCGCCGCTGTGGTCCATCAGCGCAGGAATCTTCGAGTTCGGGTTCACCGCCACAAAGCCACTGCCGAACTGGTCGCCGTCGCCGATCTTGATCAGCCAGGCATCGTATTCGGCGCCGCTGTGCCCCAGGGCCAGCAGTTCTTCCAGCAGGATCGTGACCTTCTGCCCATTGGGCGTGGCCAGGGAGTATAACTGCAGCGGGTGCTTGCCCACCGGCAGTGGCTTTTCGTGGGTGGCGCCGGCGATGGGCCGGTTGATGCTGGCGAAGGTGCCGCCGCTTTCGGCGTCCCAGGTCCAGACTTTGGCAGGTACGTACTCGGTCATAATCAATGCTCCAGAGGCGCTTGTGATCCACTAAGCGTTGCAGACTAAACCAAAGGTTGATGACTCGTCACACCTATCAGCATGGAAGATCCGGCATGAACGAGCGACTCGACGACCTCCTCGCCGACCACTTGCACGTACTGTTCTGCGGCATCAACCCTGGCAAGGGCTCGGCAGCCCTCGGCCTGCATTTTGCCAATCGCAGCAATCGCTTCTGGCGTACGGTGCATCTGGCCGGTTTCACGCCCCATGAAATTCGCCCGCAAGACGGCGCCACCTTGCTGCACTACGGTTGCGGATTGACCACCTTGGTGGAGCGCCCCACGGCCAGTGCAGGCGAGTTGGCGCGGCATGAATTCCAGGACGCGGCGGCGGCGTTCGAACACAAGATCCGCCGCCATGCCCCGCGCTTCGTCGCGTTCCTCGGCAAGCCCGGCTATAGCGCACTGACCGGCCAGCGCGAGGTCGCCTGGGGTTTGCAAGCGCAGCCACTGGGCGACGCCTCGGTCTGGGTGCTGCCCAACCCCAGCGGGCGCAACCTGGCGTTCAGCCTTGAGCAACTGGTGGAGGCGTATCGGCGGCTACGCGAGGCCGTTGTGCAAGCGCCCCAACCTCAAGCGTTACCCCATCGAGTAAGCACCACAATTTGAATGTGGGAGCGGGCTTGCTCGCGAAGGCGGTGTGTCAGAACCTAATAAGTTCACTGGCACACCGCCTTCGCGAGCAAGCCCGCTCCCACACCCGATGTGCATCATTCTGAAAATCGCGTTTATACCCAGCCGCCGTCGACGATAAAGTTCTGCGCCGAGCACATCGCCGAGGCATCCGAGGCCAAAAACAGCGCCATGTTGGCGATGTGTTCCGGCATCACGCTGCCGGGCAGGCACTGGCTGCGGGCGATGAGGTCCTTGGCGGCGTCGTCGACCCACATGGCCAGTTGTTTTTCGGTCATCACCCAACCCGGCACCAAGGTGTTGACGCGGATATGGTTGGGCCCCAGTTCCCGCGCCAGGGCTCGGGTCATGCCGTGGGCGGCGGCCTTGCTGGCGGCGTATACGGGGTAGCCGGCCGAGGCCATCATCCAGCCCACCGAGCCCAGGTTGATGATCGAGCCGCCACCGGCCTGTTTCATCATGGGCACCACCGCTTTGGCGGCAAAGAAGGCGTGCTTGAGGTTGACCGCAATCAGCTGGTCGAACATGTGCGAGTCGATTTCTTCCAGGCTGTGGCGCACATCGTTCGCTGCATTGTTGACCAGTACCGTGATCGGCCCCAGGGAATGCTCGAAGCGCCCGATCGCGGCGCGGTAACCGATCTCGTCGGTGATATCGCAGCACTCGAACTCGACACGCTGCCCTTTGGAGTTCAGCAGCGCCGCCAAGCGTTCACCCTGGCTCTGTGCACGGTCCACAAACGCCACCTTGGCGCCCTGTGCGGCGAAGGCCCGCACCATGAACTCGCCAATCCCCGAAGCCCCGCCGGAAACCAGCACGGTTTTGTCCTTGAGGTCGGGATAAATCGCTTGCTGGGTAATCATAACAATCAGTGCTCCGCTTAATTAGTCTTATTTTATTTTGCAAGAACGGCGTTAAAGGCTATAAATCTGCTGTCATATCGACAAAATATCTCAAATTAGTAGAACTATTCCAGCAAAACAACAAAAGGAAGTTCGACCATGAAGCACCCTCGATATCTGCTGTCCGGCCTCGCGTTGTCCATGCTGATCGCCAGCGGCGGCGCGCACGCCGCTGGCCTTAGCAGCGAACACAAACCCTTCGGTAAAACCAACGATGGCACCGCCGTCGAACAGTACGTGTTGCGCAACAGCCATGGCATGCAAGCCACGGTGATCACCTACGGCGGCGTGCTGCAGTCGCTAAAAGTGCCGGACAAACACGGCAAGCTCGACGACGTGGTGCTGGGCTTCGACGACGTGCAAGGTTATCAAGGCGGTACCGCGTTTTTCGGCGCCACCATCGGCCGCTTCGGCAACCGCCTGGCCGGCGGCGCCTTCGAACTCGACGGCAAACGCTACCAGGTACCGCTCAACGACGGCCCCAACTCATTGCATGGCGGCGCCCAGGGCTTCGACAAGCAGGTGTGGCAAGCCAAATCGGTCAAGGACAAAGACTCGGTGGGCGTCACCCTCACCTACCTGTCCAAGGACGGAGAAATGGGCTTTCCGGGCAACTTGAAAACCGAGGTCACCTACCGCCTCAACGACAACAACGAACTGCACATCGACTACACCGCCACCACCGATAAACCGACGGTGCTCAACCTCACCAACCACAGCTATTTCAACCTGGCCGGCGCGGGCAACGGCGACATTCTCAAGCAGGTCGCCACCTTGCACGCCAGCCACTACACACCAGTGAATGCCACCTTGATTCCCACCGGTGAATTGGCGCCGGTCAAGGGCACGCCGATGGACTTCCTGAAGCCCACACCTATCGGCCAGCACATCAAAGACGACCATCCGCAGCTCAAATTCGCCGAGCCGAAACAGGGTGGCTTCGACTTCAACTGGGCGCTGGATACCAAAGGGAATGTGAAACAGCTGGCCGCCGAAGTGCATGACCCTGAGTCGGGGCGGCGTTTGCAGCTCTACACCACAGAGCCTGGCGTACAGTTCTATACCAGCAACTTCCTGGACGGTTCGGTGAAGGGCAAAGGCGGAAAGGCCTATCAGCACTGGAGTGGGTTTACTTTGGAGACCCAGCACTTTCCGGATGCGCCTAACCAGCCGAGCTTTGCCTCAACGCGTTTGAATCCAGGGCAGACTTACAGCCAACACACTATTTTCAAGTTCACCGCTGATTAAACTGTGGGAGCTGGCTTGCCTGCGATAGCGGTGGTTCAGGCAACACTTGCGTAGCCTGTGCCACCGCTATCGCAGGCAAGCCAGCTCCCACATTGGTTTTTCACAGGGCCTGGGTTCAGCGTTGTTTCATGCGGTCGATGACCACGGCCAATAGCAGGATCGAGCCGCGGATCACATACTGGTAGAAGGTATCGATGTTCTTGAGGTTCATCGCATTCTCGATGATCGCCAGAATCAACACCCCGGCAATCACATGCCGGATCATGCCGATACCACCGCTCAGCGACACCCCACCCAGCACGCAGGCCGAGATCACCGTGAGCTCGAAGCCCTGGCCGATCATCGGCTGACCGGAGGTCATGCGTGAAGCCAGGATTACTCCCGCCAGCGCGCCAATCAGGCCGTGCACGGCAAAGATCAGGATCTTGGTGCGATCAACGTTCACCCCCGCCAACAGCGCCGCCTCCGGGTTACCGCCGATGGCCATGGTGTTGCGCCCGTAGGTGGTGTAGTTGAGCAGCCAGCCGAAGAACAGGAAGCAGACAATGGTGATCAAGATCGGCACCGGCACACCAAACAATTGGCCGTTGCCGAACACAAAGAATTGCTCCTGGGACACACCCACCGCTTTGCCGTCGGCAAAGATATAAGCCAGGCCGCGCACTATCTGCATGGTCGCCAGCGTGGTGATCAGGGCGTTGACCCGCAGCTTGGCGATCACGATGCCGTTGATCAGCCCCACCATCAGGCCCATCAGCAGCGCTGCGCCAATGCCCAGCATCACGCTGTCGGTATCGCGCATCACAATCGCCGCAACCACCCCGGCGCAGGCGATCACCGAGCCTACCGACAGGTCGAAGTGCCCCGAGGCCAGGCAAAACAGCATGGTGCACGCGGCAATACCGACAGTCGAAATTGCCAGGCCCAGACCGCGCATGTTCAGTGGCGAGAGGAAGTTATCGATCAGCAGCGCGCACAGTACGAAGATGCCCACCGCTGCCAAGAGCATCGCCCAGTTATCGAGCAATGCGCGTATATCGAGGGGTTTGCGTGCCGAGGGCAGCGCGTTGTTTTGAATAGTCATGGTCGTCTCTCAGTTCGCCAGGCCGCGTGGCAAGGCCAGTTGCAGCAGGTTGGATTCAGTCGCCTGTTCTCGCAGTTGTTCGCCGCGCAAGGCGCCTTCGCACAGCACCAGGATGCGGTCGGAGATGCCCATCACCTCCATCAGGTCGCTGGACACCACAATCACCGCAATGCCGCTGGCTGCCAGGTTATGGATGATCTGGTAGATCTCCGACTTGGCGCCGATGTCGATACCGCGGGTGGGTTCGTCCAGTAACAGCACCTTCATGGGCATCGACAGCCAGCGGCCAAGGATGGCTTTCTGCTGATTGCCGCCCGACAGGTAGAGGATTTTCTGCTCGGCATTCGGCGTCTTGACCTTCATGGCCTGGATCTGCCGCTCGGCGTTGCCCTTCTCCCAGCCGTCGCGCAGCAGCCAGCCGAACGAGGCATGGGCGCTACGGGCGCTGATGTTGATGTTTTCAGCGACGCTGCCCAGCGGGATGATGCCCTCTTTCTTGCGGTCCTCCGGACACAGCAATACCCCGGCGGCGATGGCGTCGCGGGGTGAGCGCAGTTGCAGCGCTTGCCCACACAATTCCAGGCTGCCAGCACTGGCGCGCTCTAACCCACTGAGCAAGCGAAACAGCTCGGTACGCCCCGCGCCCACCAGCCCGAACAGGCCCAGGATCTCACCCTTGCGCACCTGGAAGCTGATCGGCTCACGCAGGCCCGGACCGAGCAAGCCGTCCACCTTGAGCGCCACTTCGCCCTGCTCACGCGGTCGGTAATCGTAGATATCCTGGATATCGCGACCGACCATGCAGGTCACCAACTGGTCGTGGGTCAGTGTGCTCATGTCCTCGAACGTGCGCACGTAGCGGCCGTCCTTGAACACCGTCACCGCATCGCAAATACGGAACACCTCTTCCATGCGATGGGACACGTAGAGCACCACTTTGCCCTCATCGCGCAGGCGCGCGATGATCGCCATCAAGCGGTCGATTTCCCGCGCCGATAAACTGCTGGTGGGTTCATCAAAGGCGATCACGTTGGCGCCGCGAGACAGCGCCTTGGCGATTTCCACCAATTGGCGCTGGCCCAGGGACAGGCGCCCGAGCTTCTCGTCGGGGTCGATTTCATCGGCCAGGCCCTTGAGGCAGGTCAGGGCCTGCTTGCGCAGCAGGCCTCGGTTGACCACGCCAAAGCGCGTGGGCAAATGCCCGAGAAAGAGGTTCTCGGCCACGCTCATTTCCGGCACCAGGTGCAGCTCCTGGTGAATCACTGCCACACCGCTGGCAATGCTGTCGGCGGCGCATTTGAACGCCATGGTTTGCGCGCCGATCTGCACGGTGCCGCTGGATGGAATGTAGGCGCCGCCGAGGATTTTCAGCAAGGTCGATTTGCCGGCGCCGTTCTCGCCCATCAGCGCATGCACCTGGCCCGGGTGGGCGGTGAAGCAGATGCCATCCAGCGCCTTGACCCCGGGAAAGGTCTTGCCGATGCCGTCAAACCGCAGGGCCGCAGCGGTCATTTCCACAGCCCGATCTTGGTCAGTTCCGCTTGGAAGTTTTCGCGGGTGATCAGCGTCACTTCGTCCATGGCCGTGTATTTCGGCGGCTCGGTGCCCTGGGTGACCCACTCGTACATCATCTCGGCGGTTTTGTAGCCTTCAATGTGCGGGCTGGGCAGCATCGAACCAAAGAAGCCGCTGTTGGCTTTCTTCAATTCGCCGATGGCGTCGGTGCCATTGATGCCGATGCCGATCACATTGGCTGCGGCGAAACCGGCACTTTCGGTGGCGCGCACGCCGCCGAGCACGGTGTTGTCGTTCATGCCGCCGATGATCAGGTTCTTCGCCCCGCTTGGCAGCTTGACCAAGGCCGAGTTGGTGGCGTCCATGCTCCCGGGCACGTCGAGGGTTTTCAGGGGGGCGGTGAGGATGTGGTCCTTGGGAATACCCGCCTCCTCTAGGGATTTGATCGAGCCATCGGTGCGTTTCTTGCCGGTGTCGAGTTCGTTGAAGGTGTTGATCACCGCGTAGGTGTCCTTCCAGTCCCAACCGCGCTTTTTCGCTTCGGCGGCCATGGCGGCGCCCTGCTTCTGGCCGACTTCAAATGCGGCCATGCCCAGGTACGGCACGTCTTCCATGAAGTTGCCCTTGGCATCGACAAAGCGATCATCCACGGCCATCACTTTCAAGCCGTTGGCCTTGGCCTTGGCGACAATGGCCGGGCCCAGGGACACGTCCGGCGGGCAGATCACAAAACCCTTGGCGCCGTTGGCGGCCAGGCTGTCGATGGCCGAGAGGGTTTTCTCGCCGTCGGGCACCGCGATCTTGATGAGTTTGAAGCCTTTGTCCTGGGCGGCTTTTTCCGCAAACGCCCATTCAGTCTGGAACCAGGGCTCTTCGGCCTGCTTGACCAAAAAACCGATCTTCACTTCTTCAGCGGCCAGCAACAGGCCGCTCAAGCTCATGGCCGAGACCGCCACAGCGGCGCAGCACAGGGAACGCAAACCACGACGACAATTCATACGGGTGACTCCTTGTTGTTGTTTTTAGGTAGAACGTTGTAGGAGCGAGCTTGCTCGCGAAAACCCCGAGGGCGACGTGTTCATCCAGCCTGAACGCGTTATCGTTGACGTTTTTCGCGGGCAAGCCCGCTCCTACAGGTTATCCGGCGAAGCGGTGACAGGGTTTTCCGGGAACATCCATTTCAATCGCCAGTACCGCACCATCCAACGGATGCCCCGAGGGACTCGCGGCACTGGTGATGTACAGCGTGGTGAGCTCGGGCCCACCGAACACGCAACTGGTGGGACGGCTGACCGGTAGTTCGATGATGCGATCCACCTCACCTGAAGGCGTTAGCCGCAGCAGGCAACTGCCGTCCCAGCGCGCGTTCCAGATGTAGCCGTCGGCGTCCATGGCCGAGCCATCCGGCCCGCCGCGTGTGTGCGGCCCGAACCAGGCCTGGGCGGCGCCGAGTTGGCCGTCAGCCTGGATCGAATGCTGATAGAGCGTACCGTCCATGCTGTCGCCGAAATGCACCTGGCTGCCCGCCTCGTTCCAAAGCAAGGTGTTGGGAATGCCCAGGCCCGCCAACAACGGCGTGACCCGCGCATCGGCATCGATGCGAAACAAGCCACCGGAGCGCCGGGTAATCGGCAGGTCTTCGCCCTGCTCGCCTATGTTGTTCTGCATGGTGCCCAACCACAGCCGGCCCTGGGCATCGCAGCGTGCTTCATTGCCGCGGTTGCCCGTTTGCGGGTCGGCTACGCACAGCAGGGTCAAGGCTTCGGTGGCCAGGTCCAGGCGATACACGCCGCTGCTCAAGGTCACCAACGCATCGCCGCGTTCACAGGGGATGAACGCCGAGACGTGCTCGGGCAATTGCCACACCTGCAACTGCCCACCCATCAGGCGCAGTGCCTGGCGGGCGGCGATATCCACCCAATACAGGGCCTGGGTCGGTGCATCCCAGAACGGCCCTTCGCCCAACCGGGCACGGTGCGGGGTGACTGCGCTCAACGACATGAAGCCTCCTGATCAGTTACAGCGATTCGCGCGATGGCGTGCCATTTACCAGGCGCTGAATACGCAAGGGGTTGGCGTTTTTCAACGCGTCGGGCAGCAGGCTATCAGGGTAGTTCTGGAAGCACACCGGGCGCAGGAAGCGGTCGATGGCCAAGGTGCCGACCGAGGTGCCACGCGCATCGGAAGTTGCCGGGTACGGCCCGCCGTGGACCATGGAATCGCACACTTCCACACCAGTGGGGTAACCGTTGAGCAGGATGCGCCCGACTTTCTGTTCCAGCAGGGGCGTGAGTTCGGCGAACTGGTGCAGGTCGCCCGGTTCGCCGATGAGCGTGGCGGTCAACTGCCCGTGCAGCCCTTGCAGGGCGGCGCTGAGTTGCGCCTGGTCGGCTACTTCGACGAACACCGTAGTGGGGCCGAACACTTCCTCTTGCAGCACTTCGTCACCGTCAATCAAAAGACGTACATCCGCCCTGAACAGTTGCGGTTGCGCCTGGTTGCCCGATTGCGCGCTGCCCGCCAGATGCTGGATGCCCGGGTGAGACAAGAGTTTTTCCAGGCCCTTGCCGTAGCTTCCCAGGGTGCCGGCATTAAGCATGGTTTGTGGCGGTTGCTCGCCGATCAATTGCGCGACCTGCTGAGTGAACGCGGTGAACGCAGACGAAGCGATACCGATCACCAGGCCTGGGTTGGTGCAGAACTGGCCGCAGCCTTGTACCACCGAGGCGGTCAGGTCGCGGGCAATGCTGTCGGCGCGGACGTGCAGCGCCTGGGGCAGCACGATCACCGGGTTGATGCTCGACATTTCGGCAAACACCGGGATCGGTTGCGGGCGCGCCGCTGCCATGTCGCACAGGGCGCGGCCGCCTTTGAGCGAACCGGTAAAGCCCACCGCCTGGATCGCCGGGTGCTTGACCAGCGCCTCACCGACGCCGCCGCCAAAGATCATATTGAACACGCCAGCCGGCATCTCGGTGGCTTCGGCGGCGCGGATGATCGCATCGGCTACGCGCTCGGCGGTCGCCATGTGCCCACTGTGGGCCTTGAACACCACCGGGCAACCGGCGGCCAGCGCGGCAGCGGTGTCGCCGCCAGCCGTTGAAAATGCCAGGGGGAAGTTGCTGGCGCCGAACACCGCCACCGGGCCAAGGCCGATGCGGTATTGGCGCAGGTCTGGGCGCGGCAGCGGCTGGCGCTCTGGCAGGGCCTTGTCGATACGCGCGCCGTAGAAGTCACCGCGGCGCAGCACGGTGGCGAACAGACGCATCTGGCCGCTGGTGCGCCCGCGTTCGCCTTTGATGCGTGCGGCCGGCAAGGCGGTTTCGCGGCAGACCAGTTCGACGAAATCATCGCCCAAGGCGTCCAGTTCATCGGCCACTGCATCCAGGAACTGCGCACGCCGTGCGGCGCTCAAGGCGCGATAAGCCGGGTAAGCCTGGGCCGCGGCCTGGGCGGCGGCATCCACTTCCTGGGCGGTGGCCTGGTAGAAATCCTGGGGCAAGGCTTCGCCGGTGGTGGCGTCGATGCTTTGCAGCTTAATGCTGCCGTTGGCGCTGCGCTGGCCGCCGATGTAGTTGTGGCCGAGGAACGGGGTCATGTTGATCTCCTTAAAGGGGGGTGACTTGGCCGGGTTCAAATGCCGCATCGCTGCTGCCGAAACCGTTGATCAACGGCGCGCCGAATTCAGCCTGGCTGATCTCGAACACATCGCCCGGCTGGGTACGTATACCGTCGGCGAATGACAAGGTGGCGGTGCCGAAGAAGTGAATGTGCACATCGCCCGGCTTGAGGAACTGGCTGTATTTGAAGTGGTGGTATTCGAGGTTTTCCAGGCTGTGGCACATATTGGCCTCGCCGCTGAGGAATTCGTTCTGCCAGATGACTTCGCCGTTGCGCAGGATGCGGCTGGTGCCCGCCAGATGCTGGGGCAGTTCGCCCACGCGCAGCTCCGGGCCATAGCTGCAACTGCGCAGCTTGGAATGGGCCAGGTACAGGTAGTTCTTGCGCTCCATCACATGGTCGGAGAACTCGTTGCCCACCGCAAAACCCAGGCGATAGGGTTTACGGTCATGCCCGATCACATAGAGGCCGCCGATTTCCGGCTCTTCGCCGGCGTCTTCGGCGAACGGCGGCACCGGGAACGCCTGGCCCGGGCGCACGACGATGCTGCCATCGCCTTTGTAGAACCACTCCGGTTGCACACCGGCCTGGCCGGCGCCTGGTTTGCCGCCCTCCACGCCCAATTTGAAGATGCGCATGGTGTCGGTCATCGCGCTGTCGTCGCCGGCCTGCTGGTGCATCTTGTCGCGGGCCGAGGCGCTGCCCAGGTGGGTAAGGCCGGTGCCGCTGATCAGCATGTGGGCCGGGTCAGGGTGGTCCAGCGGGGGCAAAATTTTATGGTCCGCCAATAAGGCGGCGTAGTCATGGCTGCCGCCCAGGCCAAAGGCCTCCACCTGGTGCTGCAACTTGCCGCCGGCCTCAATGGCGGCCAGCGCCAGTTCACGCACGCTGTGGGCGCCGCGCACTTCGCGTACCTGGTTGCCTTCTACCACGCCGACGCGGCGCTCACCGTTGCTCAACTCGAACTGAACTAAACGCATGCGGGTTCTCCTGGATTTAAGTGCGTGTGGCGCCACGGGCGCTGGCGGCGAATTGGTCGGCGGGCAGCACGTGCTTGCGCTCCAACAAGCGGTAGACCACAAGGGTCAGCAGCAGCCCGAACACCATCACACCGGATAAGAAATACAAGCCTGAAGCCAGGTTGCCGGTGTACTCCTTGAGCGCACCGATCACGAACGGGCCGATATAGCCGCCGAGGTTGCCCACCGAGTTGATCAAGGCAATACCGGCCGCCGCACTGGCGCCGGCAAAGAAGCGCCCCGGCAGGGTCCAGAACACGGCGGTGCAGGAAAACATTGCAAATGCCGCCAGGCACAGCGCGGCCATTTGCAGCACCGGCACGGTGAGCCAGGCGCTGCAGAACAGGCCGATGGCGCCCAATACATAGAGCACGGCGAGATGGCCGTAACGGTCGTTCAAGCGGTCGGAACTGCGCGGAATGATCAACAGGCCGATGATGCCGAAGATATAGGGCACGGCGGAGATGAAGCCGGTGGTGAGGTCGCTGCCGCCAAACTGTTTGATCAGGGTCGGCAGCCACAGGCCGAGGCCGTAGATGCTCAAGGTCACCGGCAGGTAGAACAGCGCCAGCAGCAACACGCGCTTGTCCTTGAGCGCATGCAAGGGGTTGCCGTGGCGCGTCTGGCCGTAGGCTTGCAGGTCTTTGTGCAGCTCGCCGGTGAGCCAGGCTTTTTCTTCCTCGCTCATCCAGTTGACCTTTTGGGGGCCATCCGGCAGGTAACGCAGCACCGGCCAGGTCAGCAGGATCGCCGGGGTGCCGATCACGATAAACAGCCACTGCCAGCCATGCAGGCCGAGGATGCCGTCCATGCCGAGCAGACCGCCGGACACTGGACCGGTGATCATCATTGCAATCGGTTGGGAGAGGATGAACAGCCCGAGGATCTTGCCGCGATGGCGCACCGGGAACCATTGGGTGATGTAGTACAGCACGCCGGGAAAGAACCCCGCCTCCGCCGCGCCCAGCAGAAAGCGCATCACATAGAAGCTGTGCGGCCCCTGCACGAACGCCATGCCAATGGTGATGGCGCCCCAGGTGATCATGATGCGCGCAAACCAGCGCCGTGCGCCGAAGCGGTCGAGCATCAGGTTGCTGGGAATCTCGAACAGGAAATAGCCAATGAAGAACAACCCCGCACCCAGGCCATAGGCGGCGTCGCCGATGCCCACGTCAGCGCCCATGTGCAGCTTGGCGAAGCCCACGGCGGAACGGTCCACGTAGGCGATCAGGTACAGCAGGATCAGGAAGGGAATCAGTTTCAGCGTGATGCGCCGAATAAGCCGCAGTTCCTGGCTCATGGGGTCGATCTCCGATTGTTGTTTTTATAGAAGCTCGGGGGACGCCTCTCGCGAAAATCCGCCAGGGTCATACCTCAGTTGAGAAAGACTATATAGTATGACTATTTGCAAAACAACACTTCCAAAGCAGCGATTTTGCGCTTATGTTTAAGCACGCATAGAACATATAGTCATACAATAAGAGAATCGATCATGCCTGACAAAAAGCCCGGCCTACGCTCTGCCCAGTGGTTCGGTACCGCCGACAAGAACGGTTTCATGTACCGCAGCTGGATGAAGAACCAAGGCATTGCCGACCATCAGTTCCATGGCAAGCCGATCATCGGCATCTGCAACACCTGGTCGGAGCTGACGCCGTGCAACGCGCACTTCCGCCAGATCGCCGAGCACGTCAAGCGTGGCGTGATCGAGGCCGGTGGCTTCCCGGTGGAGTTCCCGGTGTTTTCCAACGGCGAATCCAACCTGCGCCCTACCGCCATGCTCACTCGCAACCTGGCGAGCATGGATGTGGAAGAAGCGATTCGCGGCAACCCGATTGATGGCGTGGTACTGCTCACCGGCTGTGACAAAACCACCCCGGCGCTGCTGATGGGCGCGGCCAGTTGTGATGTGCCGGCCATCGTGGTCACCGGCGGGCCGATGCTCAACGGCAAGCACAAGGGCCAGGACATCGGCTCGGGAACGGTGGTGTGGCAGCTCAGCGAACAGGTCAAGGCCGGCACCATCACCCTGGATGACTTCCTCGCGGCCGAGGGCGGCATGTCGCGTTCGGCGGGCACCTGCAACACCATGGGCACGGCTTCTACCATGGCGTGCATGGCCGAAGCACTGGGCACTTCCCTGCCCCACAACGCGGCGATTCCGGCGGTGGATGCGCGTCGCTATGTACTGGCGCACATGTCGGGCATGCGCGCCGTGGAGATGGTGCGTGAAGACTTGAAGCTGTCGAAGATCCTCACCAAGGAGGCGTTTGAAAACGCTATCCGCGTGAACGCAGCCATCGGCGGCTCGACCAACGCGGTGATCCACTTGAAAGCCATCGCCGGGCGCATCGGTGTCGAACTCGACCTGGATGACTGGACCCGCATCGGCCGCGGCATGCCGACCATTGTCGACCTGCAACCCTCCGGGCGCTTTCTGATGGAGGAGTTTTACTACGCCGGTGGCCTGCCCGCCGTGCTGCGCCGCCTGGGTGAAGCCAACCTGATCCCGCACCCCAACGCCTTGACCGTCAACGGCAAGTCCCTGGGCGAGAACACCAAGGACTCACCGATCTACGGCCAGGACGAAGTGATCCGCACCCTGGACAACCCGATCCGCGCCGACGGCGGCATCTGCGTGCTGCGCGGCAACCTCGCGCCCCTGGGCGCGGTGCTCAAGCCTTCGGCAGCGAGCCCCGAACTGATGCAGCACCGTGGCCGCGCCGTGGTGTTCGAAAACTTCGACATGTACAAGGCACGCATCAACGACCCGGAGCTGGACGTGGATGCCAACTCGATCCTGGTCATGAAAAACTGCGGCCCCAAGGGTTACCCCGGCATGGCCGAAGTCGGCAACATGGGCTTGCCCGCCAAGCTGCTGGCCCAGGGCGTGACGGACATGGTGCGCATTTCCGATGCACGCATGAGCGGCACCGCCTACGGCACCGTGGTATTGCACGTGGCACCGGAAGCCGCTGCCGGCGGGCCGTTGGCGACTGTGAAGGAAGGTGACTGGATCGAACTCGATTGCGCCAATGGCCGCCTGCACCTGGACATTCCCGACGCCGAGCTGGCAGCGCGCATGGCCGACCTGCCGCCCGCGCAGAACCTCATCGTCGGCGGCTATCGCCAGCTGTACATCGACCATGTGCTGCAGGCCGACCAAGGCTGTGACTTTGACTTCCTGGTGGGCTGTCGCGGGGCGGAAGTCCCACGGCATTCCCACTAATTGGGATGCTATGATGCGGCGAATCTAAGCCAGAGCCTCCCCGTCGTTATGGATCACCAGCCGCCCAAGCCGCGCAAGAGCCAGCATGCCCAGATCGTTCAGGACTTGGGCATGCACATCGTTTCCGGTCGCTTCAAGCCCGAGGAACGGTTGCCCATGGAAGCCACGCTGTGCGAGGAATACCAGGTCAGCCGCTCGGTATTGCGCGAAGCCACGCGAGTGCTCAGCGCCAAGGGCCTGGTGTATTCCAAGCCACGGGTGGGCGCGGTGGTACGGCCACGCTTGAAATGGCACCTGCTCGACCCGGACGTGCTGTCCTGGTTGATGCAGTCCACGCCCCACAGCGAGTTCTTCAACACCCTGGCCGGGGTGCGCCGCATCCTCGAACCGGAGATCGCCGCCATGGCCGCGACCACCGCCACCGATGAAGACATCGCCACCATCGAACACGCCTACCAGGGCATGGAAACCGCCAAGACCCACGAGGAGCTGTTGCAGGCCGACCTGGACTTCCACCGCGCGATTGCCGACGCCACCCGCAACGACCTGCTCGCCTATATGTGCAACATGCTCTCGTTGCCGTTGCGCGAGTCGATCAACATCACTAACCGACGCCCGGACATCCAGGGCCTGAGTCTGCCGCGGCACAAGGCGATCCTAACGGCGATCCGGAACCGCGATGCCCTGGGCGCACGGCATGCGTCGCTGGTGCAACTGGATGACACGCGAGTGGCGCTGGACACGGTGATGAATGTGTTGACGCCGTTGTAAACCCGCGTCATTCCTGATTGTTATTGTTGGCCCTGGGGCAGCTGTTATCGCCCTCTTTTTTCAGCGCCAGGACGGCCTGGCGCTCGGACAGCAAGTGGGTGATGGCGCCGCCGATCGCCGCAGAAATCAACGCCAACGCCTCTTTAGGCAGATTGATCGCCGCCCAGGTCAACCCGCCGATCAGCAGGATGACAAACAGGATATTGAACCGTGACACCCCGAGTTTTATCGAGCGGACGATATCGGACGTGTCCTGCATTTTTTCGAAGCGTTTTAGGTCTTCGAACTTGCGCACCGATTCCAGGGTTTCCAGGTAATGGGTTTCGGCCCGCTTGAGTTTCTTGATCACATCGGCTTCAAGCATGATCTCCTCTATCTCGATCCTGACCAGGCTGATATTGGCGCCTGGGCGGCCGAGAATTTCCGAACTCAACGACCCCTCGGCCAGCTCGGCCAGCAGATAGGTATAGGAGGTTTCGCTGATGTCCTTGGCATATTTTTGCAAGGCTGAGGTGTAGCACTTGGTGGCGTATCGGGTGAACAGACGCTCGGCGTCGTTAGTCTTTTTGATCAGTTCTTCAACTTCGTCGATCAGTTCCCGTTCCATTTTTAATATCCCTATTAAGCGTGGCTTCGAAAAGCAATGAGCGCCGACCGCTGCGCTGGCACGTTAGGGGCAAACATCCCTCGATCAAGGGCCAGTGTCTACTGTCAAACCTGACAGGTGAATAGGAGGCAGGGCACTGTGGCGAGGGAGCTGGCTCGCCTGCGATAACCCTAGGTATCCACACAACTTTGCAGACCGTAGCAGCCAACGGTAACCACGATGCGAAGCGAGTCGCTCTTGATCTTGATCTTGACCCCCGGTGTCAGGGTAGCCCCCGGTGTCAGGGTAGTTGTCGTGTCCCCCGCTTTTTGAAAAGCATTCCGGGGGCGGCAAGAGTATGGTCATGCCTTTCTATTCAGAAGAACGTAAAGCTGCGCTGCTGAAAATGATGCTTCCGC
>NZ_MVOJ01000025.1:0-104445 GCF_002018845.1 Pseudomonas sp. MF6394 | reverse complement strand
TGGCCTGGCGATCCAGCTCGCCGTAACTCAGGGTTTGAGCATCGAATTTCACCGCCACCGCGTCCGGGGTTTCCCGGGCGCGATCACCGACCAATTCGTGCACCAGGCGCTCGGCTGAAAAACCGGCGTCGGTCTGGTTCCACAGCTCAAGAATCTGCTGTTGCTCGTCCTCGCCCAGCAGGCTCAATTGGCTGATGGGCTGCTGTGGGTCGACCACCATTGCCCGCAACAGGTTCTGCCAGTGCCCGGCCATGCGTTCGATGGTCGCCACGGCGAACAGGTCGGTGGCATAACTCAGGGAGGCACGCAGGGCCGTCTGGCTTTCTTCCACATCCAGCGCCAGGTCGAACTGGGCCACGCCTTCGTCCAGATCCAGGACTTCCACGTGCAGGTCGGCCAGGCGATGCAGATGGCTGTCGGCAGCGCTCACACGGTGATTGAACAACACTTGGAACAACGGGCTCAGGCTCAGGCTGCGCTCCGGCTGCAATGCCTGCACAAGCTGTTCGAACGGCAGGTCCTGGTGAGCCTGGGCCTCCAGGGAACGCTGACGCACTTGATGCAGCAATTGCTCGGTGCTCATTTGCCCGTGAATATCGGCCTTGAGCACTTGGGTGTTGACGAAGAAGCCAATCAACCCCTCGGTTTCCAGGCGATTGCGGTTGGCAATCGGCATGCCCACGCGCACATCCTCCTGGCCGCTGTAGCGATGCAGCAACGCCTGGTAAGACGCCAGCAGCAGCATCGGCAGTGTGACGCCAGCGTGCTGCGCCAATGCGCGCAATCTGCCCAACAACTCAGGATGCAACTCGATACCCAAGCGTGCGCCGCGATGGCTTGGCTGTGCTGGGCGCGGGTGGTCGAACGGCAACTCCAGCACCGGTTGCTCGCCGCTCAATTGCTTACGCCAGTAGGCCAATTGACGCGCCTGCTCTGCGGCCTCCATCCAATCGCGCTGCCACACGGCATAATCGGCGTACTGGATCGGCAGCGCCGGCAATTGCACGTCCTGGCCTTGGCTGTTAGCGGCATACGCCTGCACCAGTTCCTCGACCATCAACTGCATCGACCAGCCGTCAGAGACGATGTGATGCTGCACCAGCACCAGCACATGGTCGTCCTCGGCCAGGCGCAGCAAGGTAACCCGCAGCAGCGGCCCACGCAGCAGGTCGAAAGGCTGGGCGACCACCTGCGCGACCCGCGCCTTGAGGCCGGCATAATCGCTGTCGACCTGCTCGATATCGACCCGGCTCTGGGCGTCAATGACTTGAACCGCGCCGGTGGCGTCCTGACGGAAATACGTGCGCAGGCTTTCATGGCGAGCCATCAAGCTATCGAAGCTCTCTTGCAGCGCGGTCAGGTCCAACGGCCCCTGCAAACGCAAGGCGCTGGGGATGTGATACGCGGCGCCGGCCGGGTCCAGTTGCCAGAGGAACCACTGGCGCTCCTGGGCATAAGACAGCGGTAGAGGTTGCGTGCGGTCGGCCTTGATCAGCGCAGGCGCGGTGACGCCCTCCTCGCCCAAGGCCCGCACGAAATCACCCAGCAGCGGCTGTTCGAACAAGGACTTGAGTGGGACTTCCAGCCCCAGGGCCTGACGCACCCGTGACACCACCCGCGTGGCCAGCAATGAATGCCCGCCCAACTCGAAGAAATGATCGTCGAGGCCCACCTGGGGTAATTCCAGTACCTCGGCCCAGATCGCCGCCACCTGCTGCTCACGCGGGGTGACGGGCGCCACATGATCCTTGAGCGACAGGCTGGCATCCGGTTTGGGCAGTGCCTTGCGGTCGAGCTTGCCGTTGGGGGTCAGCGGCAGGCTGTCGAGGAACAGCCACTGCGCGGGCACCATGTAGTCCGGCAAGCGCTCGCGCAGCGCGGTTTTATAGACCTGCGACGCCTGCGGCGCGGCGCTGACCAGGTAAGCGATCAGCCGGTCGTTATCGGCCAGCACCACGGCTTCGCGTACGCCGTCGAACTCACGCAAGCAGGCTTCGATTTCACCCAGTTCGATACGGAAACCCCGGACCTTGACCTGATGGTCGACACGGCCGATGTATTCCACCACGCCGTCGGCGCGATAGCGTGCCAGGTCGCCGGTACGGTACAGCCGTTCGCCCGGTGCCCCAAACGGGTTGGGCACGAAGCGCTCGGCGGTCAGCGCCGGCTGCCCGTGGTAACCCCGCGCCAGGCCCACACCGCCGATCAGCAGCTCACCGGACACACCTTGGGGGCATGGCGTGAGACCGGCATTGACGATGAACAAGCCGGTATTGGCGATGGGCCGTCCAACGAACGGCAATGCCTGATGCAAACGATGAGCCGCCGACCAGATGGTGGTTTCCGTCGGGCCATAGAGGTTCCACAGCGGGCCTTGCAGGTCGAGCATGCGCTGGGCCAAATCGACGGGCAGCGCTTCGCCACCGCACAGGCAGGCGATGCCACGCAGTGAATGAGCCCGTGGGCTGTCGAGCAACATGCGCCAGGTCGAAGGCGTGGCTTGCAGCACATTCGCCGCCTCACGCTGGGCCAGATCGAGGATCGCCTCGGGGTCGAGGGCCGTTGCCTGGGTGCTCAGCAACACGGTACCGCCGACACTCAGCGGCACATACAGCTCCAGGGCGAAGATGTCGAACGAGAAGGTGGTCAGCGACAACAGCCGCGCATCCTGGCCGATACTCAACGTGCCGGCCATGCCGCTGGTGAAGCTGCACAGCGCCTTGTGACGAACCATCACCCCTTTGGGCTTGCCAGTGGAGCCAGAGGTGTAAATCACGTAGGCCAGATGCTCCGGTGTCACGGCAACCTGAGGGTTGTGCTGCGCTGTGCCGGCATCCGCCACCATCAGCACCTGCACGCCGTGCGGCTGAGCCAGGTGCCCCAGCAGGTGCGGTTGCGTTAGCAATACCCGGGCGCCGCTGTCTTCAAGCATGTAGGCCAGGCGCTCTGCCGGAAACTGCGGGTCGAGCGGCACATAAGCGCCACCGGCCTTGAGGGTCGCGAGCAAGCCGACCGCCATGTCCAAGGAACGCTCCACGTGCACCGCCACCAGCACGTCCGGGCCGACGCCCATGTCGATCAGACGGTGGGCCAGCCGATTGGCGCGGCGGTTGAATTCGCCGTAGCTCAGGCGCTCGTCATTGAAGTGCAGCGCAATGGCGTCGGGTTGCGCCGCGGCCTGGGCCTCAAACAACTGGTGTACGCAGCGTTCGCGTGGGTAGTCGGTGTCGCTGCGGTTCCAGTCGTGCACCATTTGCTGCGATTGCGACGGGCTGAGCATCGCCAGGTCGTCCAAGGCCACCGAGGCATCCTGCAGGACCGCACGCAGCAGGTTTTGCCAATGCTCGGCCAGGCGTTCCGCGGTCGCCGCGTCAAACAGATCCGTGGCGTAAGTCAGCGAGGCCCAGAGACCGTCCACCGATTCCTCGGTTTCCAGGTTCAGGTCGAACTGCGTGCTGTGACCGGCCCAATCCACTGGCTGCAAAGTCAGGCCGGGCAATTGCACCGGGGCTGAACGCAGGCTGTCCTGGTGGTTGAACATTACTTGGAACAGCGGGTTATGGCTCAGGCTGCGCTCGGGCTGCAACACTTGCACGAGCTGCTCGAACGGCAGGTCCTGATGGGCCTGCGCCTCCAGGGCACGCAGCTTGACCTGGGCCAGCAACTGTTCGAACGGCATCTGCCCGTGCACGTCAGCTTGCAGCACCTGGGTGTTGACGAAAAAGCCCAGCAGTCGCTCGGTTTCGAAGCGATTACGGTTGGCGACCGGTACGCCGACACGTAGCTGTGACTGGCCGCTGTAGCGGTGCAGCAAGGTCTGGAATGAAGCCAGCAACAGCATGAACAGCGTCACGTCCTGACGCTGGGCCAGGGCCTTGAGTTCAGTCAACAGCACACGCTCCAGATGAATCTGGCGGCGCGCGCCACGATGGCTCTGCACTGCGGGGCGTGGATGGTCCAGGGGCAGGTCCAGCAGCGAATGTTCGTGACCCAGACGAGCGCACCAGTAATCGAGCTGGCGTTGTTGTTCCCCAGCCGCCATCCAGTCGCGCTGCCACTGGGCATAGTCGGCGTACTGGATCGGCAAGGCCGGCAAGCCTGCGTCGCCTTGGTACAGCGCCGCCCACTCGTCGATCATCACTTGCATCGACCAGCCGTCAGAGATGATGTGGTGCTGGGTGATGACCAGCACGTGGTGATCAGGCGCGACGATCAGCAACTTGACGCGCATCAGCGGGCCGTTGCGCAGGTCGAACGGGCGCTGGATCTCTTCAGTGACTGCCTGCTCGATAGCGCCGGCGTCGACCTTTTGTTGTTCAACCGGCACTGCCAGGCTTGGGTGGATGATTTGCACAGTGTGCTCGCCCGTCTCCACAAAGGTGGTGCGCAGCGGTTCATGGCGCTGCACCAGGGCCTCGACGGCGCGCTCCAGCGCCGCGATGTCGAGTCCACCGCGCAGGTGCAAGGCGGTGGGCACATGATAGGCCGTGCTGGTGGGGTCCAATTGCCAAAGAAACCACTGCCGTTCCTGAGCAAAGGACAACGCCAGCGGCTGGTCACGGCCAACTGCCTGGATCACGGGCGCCGTATCGACCTGCACGCCTGCGCAAGCCGCAGCAAAGGCTGCCAGCGTCGGCTGTTCGAACAGGGCCCGCAACGGCACTTCCAGCTTGAGGTCATGGCGCACCCGGGAGATGACTTGGGTGGCTAGCAAGGAATGGCCGCCGCGTTCGAAGAAGTGATCTTCCAGGCCAACCTGCTCGACCTGCAACACTGCTTGCCAGATCGCCGCCAACTGGATTTGCAATGGGCTTTGCGGTGCCACGTAGGCGGCGCTGGCCTGATTCAGGTCGGGGGTGGGCAGTGCGCGGCGGTCGAGCTTGCCGTTGTGGTTCAACGGCAAGGCATCGAGGACCACCCAATGGCCGGGCACCATGTAGTCCGGCAATGTCTGGCGCAAGCGTGTCGCCAGTGCCTGGGGCTCCAGCGCTTGGCCTTCGGCGGGCACCACGTACGCCACCAACTGCGCGCCGGTGGCGCTAGGCTGCGCAAGCACCGCGGCTTCTCGCACGTTGGGCAAGGCTTGCAGGCTGGCTTCGATTTCGCCCATTTCGATACGCAGACCACGAATCTTCACTTGATGGTCGATACGCCCGACGTACTCCAGCGCACCCGCCGCGTTGTAACGGGCCAGGTCGCCACTGCGATAAAGCCGCGCACCGGGCGTGGCGGAAAACGGGTCCGGCAAGAAGCGTTCGGCGGTCAGCGCCGGACGGTCGAAGTAGCGTTGCGCCAAGCCCACCTCGGCACCAATGCACAGCTCGCCCACGCCGTCGGTGGCCAACAGTTCGAAGCCGCTGTCGAGCACATACAGAGCGCGCCCGGCAATCGCCTGCCCTATTGGCACGCCGTAGGCGTCGGTGGCATCGGCCAATTGGCAGTCATGCACGCTGGAGACCACCGTGGCTTCGGTGGGCCCGTAGGTGTTGACCAGGCGCACATTGCCCAAGCCCGCGGCATGCCAGGCACGTATCCCTTCCACCGACATGGCTTCACCGCCCACATGCACCTGGCGCAGCTTTCCCAGGGAGCGACGGTGCTCGGCGCATTCCTGCGCCAACAGGTACCAATAGGCGGCGGGCAAATCGGCCAGGGTCACGCCCTGCTTGACGATTTCTTGCGCCAGTTGCCCGGCATCCCAGAGTTCATCGCCGCGCATGATCAGCGCGGCACCTGCACACAAGGGCGGGAAGCACTGTTCGACAAAGCCATCAAAACTGAAGGTCGCAAACTGCAACACGCGGTCCTCGGCGCTCAGTCGGCTGTACAGCGTGGCACTGTCGCAGAACTGGCCGAGGGCGGCATGGTCGATGGCCACGCCCTTGGGCTGGCCGGTGGAGCCGGAGGTGTAGATCACATAAGCCAGGTCAGCCGCCGCCGCGTGATTAGGCGGATTGGTCGCCGGGTAGCCGGTGAGTTCGTCGCCACTGGCGCTGAAATCCACGTGGGTCAGGCCTTGGGGTAAAGGCAGGTCGGCGAGCAAGCCGGTTTCGCTGAGCAGCAGGTCCAGGCGGCTGTCGGCGAGCATATAGGCCAAACGCTCAACCGGGTATTTAGGGTCCAGCGGTACGTAGGCCGCCCCGCTTTTGAGCACTGCCAGCAGGCTGACGATCAACTGCGGGCCACGCCGCGAAGCCAGGCCCACCCGTTGGCCGGGGCCGACACCCAGCGCCAACAGGCGATGGGCCAGGCGGTTGGCGCGCTGGTTCAACTGGGCGTAGCTCAAGCTGGCGTCACCGGCCTGAACAGCCAGGGCGTCTGGCGTCGCCTCGGCCTGGGCAGCGATACGCTGATGCACGCGTTCGTTGGCCTGGGGCGCTGCGGCCGAGCGGCTCAGGGCGAGCATCTGCCGTTGCGTGGGAGCGTCGAGAAGGCGCAGGTTGCCCAGCGGCATGTGAGCGTCTGCAAGCAATTGCGCCAGCAGGTGGTGCAGGTTGGCGCTCAGCTGCGCCACTTGCGCCTCGCTGAACTGGGCACGGTCATAGCTGAATTCCAGGCGTAGGCTGGCGCCCAGTTCGATGCCCAGGGTTAATGGATAGTGCGTGCGCTCATGGTTGTGCAGGCGACCGAAGGTCAGGCCGGCCGGTGCGCCTTGCTTGAGCGCCTCGGCGACTGGGAAGTTTTCGAACACCAGCAAGGTGTCGAACAGCGCGCCTTGCTGGCCGGCCCAGCCCTGGATGTCGTAGAGCGGCACATGTTCATGGTCGCGCAGGCTGAGGTTGAGCGCTTGCAGTTCGCTGAGCCACGTCGCGGCCGACTGGGCAGGCGAGGCTACGCTGATGATCGGCAAGGTGTTGATGAACAGGCCCAATTGCTGCTCGATCCCCGGCAGCGGCGCGGAACGCCCGGCCACCGTGGCACCGAAAGCGACGCAGTTCTGGCCGGTGTAGCGTTGCAGCAACAGGCTCCAAGCCCCTTGCAGCAGGGTATTGAGGGTGACTTTGTGCTGGCGTGCGAACTCGCCGAGGCGGCGGGTAAAGTCGCTCTCCAGTGCCACGTGGTGGTCCGCCATGCCCGCCCCGTCTATCGGCGTGCGCAGCGCTTGCGCCAGCAGGGTCGGCGCCGGCAATGCCGCCAGGGCGGTTTTCCAGAACGCTTCGCCCGAGGATTGTTGTTGCAGCCAGGCGAGGTAATCGCGGAACTGCCCGAGCGGCGCCGGCACTGCCTGCCCCGCATAGTGGGCGATGACTTCACCGAGCAACTGCGCGTTACTCCAGCCGTCCATGAGGATGTGGTGGCTGGTGAAGATAAAGTGCCAGGCCGCACCGGCACCGCGCACCAGCGTCAGGCGAAACAGCGGTGCGGCATTCAGGGCAAAACCACGTTCGCGTTCGGCCTGGGCCAGGGTGTCGAAATCGGCGTCGGGGTCTTCGATCACTTGCAATTGCAGGTCGACCTGGCGCTGGATCAGCTGATGAGCACTGTCCAGGCCCAGCCAATGGAAGCTGCTACGCAGGATGTCGTGGCGATCCAGTGCGGCCTGCCAGGCACGCCCGAAAGCGAGCAAATCAAGGCCGTCGATGTCGAGGCGCAACTGGTTGATGTAGGCCTGGGCCTCGGGTTCCAACAGGGTGTGGAACAGCATGCCTTGCTGCATCGGCGACAGCGGGTAAAGGTCGGCAATGGCCGGCCCGGCCACGGGCAAGGCATCCAGTTGCGGCTGGGTTAGGCGTGCCAGCGGGAAATCCGACGGGCTCACCTGGCCTGCCGGCGTGGCACAGCAATGCTCGATCAGCGCCTTGAGTTCGGCTGCGTATTCATCCGCCAGACGCTGCACAGTTGCCGCCTCGAACATCTCTCGACTGAAGCCCCATTGCAACGCCAGCTCACCGCCATACACCTGCCCTTCCACCGTCAACCAGTTGGCCAGCGGTGCTTCCAGGTCCTGGGCCTGCCCACTGCCCTGGGTGGCAGGAACTAACAGCGCCGACTCATTGAACTGGCGATCAAACTGGCCCAGGTAGTTGAAGGTGATGCGCGGCGCGGCCAGGATCGACAACGCTTCGCGGGTGTCAGGCGTGCCGAGGTAACGTAACAGGCCGTAGCCAATGCCTTTGTTCGGTACGGCGCGCAGTTGCTCCTTCACCGACTTGATCGCCGCCGACAGTTCCCCTTCGGCGTGCAGGCGCACCGGGTACAGGCTGGTGAACCAGCCGACGGTGCGGCTCAGGTCGATGTCGTCAAACAGGTCTTCCCGACCATGACCTTCCAATTGGATAAGCGCGGCAGGTTGCTCGCTCCAACGGCTGATCACCCGTGCCAGGGCGGTCAACAGCAAGTCGTTGACCTGGGTGCGGTAGGCCGCCGGCGCGTCTTGCAGCAGTCGGCGGGTGTGCTCGGCGTCGAGGCGCGTTTCCAGCTTGGCGCCCAGGCGGTTTTGCAAACCGCCCTCGGGGTGATCACACGGCAGTTCGGCGTCGATGGACTGAGCTCGCCAGTACGGCAGTTGCTCATCGAGGGTCTGCGCATGGCTGTGCAACTGTTGCGCCCAGTGCTGGTAGGCACTGGTTTTCGCCGGCAGTGCCTGTTCGCGGTAGGCCTGTTGCAGGTCTTCAAGCAGGATGCGCCACGACACGCCATCCACCACCAGGTGGTGGATCACCAGCAGCACACGCTGGCTGCCATCGGCCATGTTCACCAACGCGGCGCGCAGCAATGGGCCTTGGGCAAGGTCGAGGCTGCGCTGGGCTTCATCACACAGCGCCGCCAACTCGGCGTCGGTGCTGGCCTGGCATTGCCATAACAGTGGTTCGCTGACATAGGCGGTATGGCTCTGCTGCCAGCCGTCAGCCTGCTGCACAAAACGCAGGCGCAAGGCGTCGTGATGCTGGGTCAATCGCGCCAGCGCTGCCTCGAGGCGTGCAGGCTCAAGCACCTCGCCGGGCACCAGCAACAAGGATTGATTCCAGTGATGCCGCGCCGGGATCGGCTGGTCGAAAAAACTGTGTTGGATGGGCGTCAGCATGACCTCGCCGCTGACCGGGCCCTGGTCGATCAAGCTGACCTGCTCCAAGCGCGCCACCAGCGCCAGGCTACGAATGCTCTGGTACTGGAACAGGTCACGCGGGCTCAGGCGAATGCCGGCCTGACGGGCGCGGCTGACCACCTGGATGGAGATGATCGAATCGCCGCCCAGTTCGAAGAAGTTATCGTCCTGGCCGACCTGCTCAACGCCCAGCACGTCGCTCCAGATGGCGGCCAGGGCCGTTTGCAGGTCGCCTTGTGGCGCCACAAACGCCTGTTGCAATGCCGCATCCGGCACTGGCAACGCCTTGCGGTCGAGCTTGCCGTTGGCGGTCACCGGCAGCTTGGGCAGCGCAATGAAATGCGTCGGCACCATGTATTCCGGCAAGCTGCTGAGCAACCAGGCTTTGAGGTCCGTTGGCGCCTCGCCCTCGTGCACCAGATAGGCGACCAACTGCTTGCTGCCATGTACCAGCACCACGGCTTCGCGCACGTGTGGATGCTGCATCAGGCGTGCTTCGATTTCGCCCAGCTCGATACGCAAGCCGCGCAACTTGACCTGATGATCGAGACGGCCGAGGTATTCGATCACCCCATCGGCGCGTTGGCGCACACGGTCACCGGTGCGATACAGGCGCTCGCCCGTCACGAACGGGCTAGGCACAAAACGTTCGGCGGTCAGGGCCGGGCGCCGGTGGTAATTGCGCGCCAGGCCGACGCCGCCCAGGTAGAGTTCGCCGCTGACGCCAGCCGGCACCGGGTTGAGTTGTGCGTCCAGCACGTAGGTGCCGAGGTTGGCGATCGGGCGGCCGATGGGCACGCTGTCGGCGCCTTCGTCGATGCAGGTCCAGTGCGTGACGTCGATGGCCGCCTCGGTCGGGCCATAGAGGTTGTACAGCGCCGCAGTCGGCAACTTGGCGAACACTTGCTGTTGCGCATCCAGGGGCAAGGCTTCGCCGCTACAGACGATACGCGTAAGGCTTGCGCACGCCTGTACGCCCGGTTCATGGATGAACGCCTGCAGCATCGAGGGTACAAAGTGCAAGGTGGTGATGGCGTGCCGGCCAATGGTGTCAATCAGGCGCGCCGGTTCACGGTGCTCCCCAGGCGCCGCCACCACCAGGCGTGCGCCGGTCATCAGCGGCCAGAAGAACTCCCACACCGACACGTCGAAGCTGAACGGGGTTTTCTGCAACACGGCGTCATTGGCACCCAGGCCATACGCCTGCTGCATCCAGCTCAAGCGGTTGACCAAGGCGCGATGACTGTTGCCGGCGCCTTTGGGCTTGCCGGTGGAGCCCGAGGTGTAGATCACGTAGGCCAGGTTCAGGGCATGCAAGGCCACGTTCGGCGACTCGCTGCTGTAGCCGTCGAGCCATAGCGCCGGATGGTCCAGAGCAATCACCTGGATACCGGCGACGGGCAGCGACGCCAGCAGGCTCTGCTGGCTGAGCAGCAGTTGTATGCCGCTGTCTTCGATCATGTAGGCCAGGCGTTCCTGGGGATACTCAGGGTCGAGGGGCACGTAGGCGCCACCGGCCTTGAGAATCGCCAGCAGGCCAACCACCATTTCGATGGAGCGCTCGATGCAGATCCCCACCAGCACGTCCGGCCCTACGCCCTGCCCGCCCAAGGCATGGGCCAACTGGTTGGCGCGTGCATCCAGCTGCGCGTAGGTCAAGGTGGTGGTACCGAACACCAGTGCCGGTGCATCGGGGCTGCGCCGCGCCTGGTCTTCGATCAGGTGATGAACCCCGCGCTCGGTCGGGTAGGCCTCGGCGGTCTGGTTCCAGGTGTGAACCAGCCGTTGCTGTTCACCCGCATCGAGCATGGGCAATTCGCCGATGCGCTGTTCGCCATCGAGCACCATGGCCTGCAGCAGGCGGGTCCAGTGCCGGGCCATGCGCTCGATGGTGGGCGTATCGAACAAGTCATTGGCGTAGGTCAGCGCGGCATGCAGGGTGCCGGACTTTTCGTAGGTGTCCAGGGTCAGGTCGAACTGGGTGGTGCGGCCTTGCCACTCCACCAGGGCCAATTCCAGCCCCGATGCGGTACTGACCGAGGCGATGTCGGCGACTACCGGCTGATGGTTATACATCACCTGGAACAGCGGCGTGTGGCTCAGGCTGCGCTCGATTTTCAGCGCTTCCACCAGACGTTCGAAGGGCAACTCCTGATGAGCCTGGGCGCCCAGGGCGTGCTCCTTGATCCCTTGCAGCAACTCGGCAACCCGGGTTTGCCCGCTCAATTCGGTGCGCAACACCTGGGTGTTGACGAAGAACCCGATCAGCCCCTCGACTTCGGTGCGATTGCGATTGGCAATCGGCACACCGACGCGGATATCGCCCTGGCCGGTATAGCGGTGCAGCAGCACATTGAAGGCACCGAGCAGCAGCATGAACAGAGTGACATTGTGTTTTTGCGCGCAACTGCGCAGTTGCGCGGCCAGCGCCGGCTCAATCGCGAAGTTATGCCGTGTGCCCTGGTAGCTGGGCATGGCCGGGCGCGGGTGGTCGGTGGGCAGTTCCAGTACCGGATGCTCATCACCCAAGCGGGCCTGCCAGTACTCCAACTGACGCGCCTGCTCGCCCGCTTCCAGCCAGCGGCGCTGCCACAGGGCGTAGTCGCTGTATTGGATGGGCAGCGCCGGCAGTTGGGGCGCTTCGTTGCGCTCATGGGCGTCATAGCAACGGATGAACTCGTCGATCAGCACATTCATCGACCAACCGTCGGAGACGATGTGGTGCAGGGTCAGCAGCAACACGTGCTCCTGCTCGGCAAGCTTGAGCAGTTGCACGCGCAGCAGTGGCCCGTGTTCCAGGTCGAACGGCAACAGCGATTGACGGGTGGCGGCGGCGTTGACGGCCTGCTCCCGTGCATCAAAGGCCAAGGCGGTGAAGTCCAGGTGCTCGACGGTCACCGACGGCTCCACCGCCACCTGCGCCAGCCGCTCATCGGCCTGACGCTGGAACACCGTGCGCAGGGTTTCGTGACGCGCCACCAGGCTGGCGAACGCTTGCTCCAGCGCTGGCAGGCTCAACACGCCACTTAAACGCACCGCGCCGGGCAAATTGTAGGCGCCGCTGGCCGGGTCCAACTGCCATAGAAACCACATGCGCTGCTGCGCGTAGGACAGCGCCTGGCGGTCCTCCACCTCCACCCCTGCCGGAATCGGAAACCTTGAAAAATCCACGCCTTCTTTCTGCAAGGCCTGCAGGAACAGTTGGCGTTTTTCCAGGGGCAGCCCGATAAACCGGCGAGCAAGTTTCAAGGAGTCTTCAGCATTCATTTCTTGGAATCCGGGGCAATAGGCGGGAAGCACAAAGGCACGTCGTCCCTATAAAACGAACCGGGCGGGGAAAAATTAGCGGGGGGATGGGTGGCGCCGAGGGAGCTGTCATCAGGGGTTACATCAATCCCCGGGAAGCAACGCGAACCTGAGCTAGGATTGACGAACACCACTTTTTGCAACTACATTTAGTTACACGCAGGGAACGCCGTGTCCAAAAATGAAAAGCTGCTCGCCAAACTGCTCAATGAGCACATGGCATTTACCTGGTCTGAGCTCGTCACGTTATTACGCCGATTGGGATACACACAGATTGAAGGGACCGGAAGCCGGGTCAAGTTCGACATGGGCGACCCCAGTGCAATGATCACCCTGCACAAGCCTCACCCCGGCAACGAACTGAAACACTACATTCGGCGCCAGATCATCGAACAATTGAAATCAGGAGAACTGATTCAGTGAACAACCAACTGAAACACAAAGGCTACATCGGCTCCATCGAAGCCAGCCTCGAGGACAACTGCCTGTTTGGTAAAATCCTGTTCATCAAGGCATTGGTGAGCTATGAAGGCAAAACTGTGGCTGAACTGGACGCAGCCTTCCGTGGCGCGGTGGATGATTATCTCGCTACCTGCCAGAGCCTGGGGCACACGCCGGAGAAACCGTGCAAAGGTTCATTCAACGTACGCGTCGGGCATGACTTGCATTTGGCCGCTGCCCTGGCGGCAAACCGTAAGAAAGTGACATTGAATGATCTTACGCGTCAGGCGCTGAACGAGTTTCTGCAGCATCATTACCCAGAGCCATGCCCAACGATTGACTGACTAGCCCAACCGCCGGTAACCCAATACCGCCGAGCCCGCTACCACCGCCCCCGCTGCCAGGGCCACCCAGAACCCGCTGGTGGCACCAAAATGGTCGATCATCCACCCCGAACTGGCGGCGCCAATGGCCACGCCGATGCTCAGGCCGGTGATCAGCCAGGTCATGCCTTCGGTCAGGCGGCTGGCCGGGACGATCTGCTCCACCATGGCCATCGACACAATCAAGGTGGGCGCGAAGAACAACCCGGAGATAAAGATGGCAGCGGCCAAGCCGGGAATATTGCTCACCAGCAGCAAGGGCAAGGTGGTCAACGCCGTGGCTACGCCGCAGTACAGGAACTGGCGTGGCAACGGTGCCTTGAATTTGAGGGCACCGAAGGCCAACCCGGCCAGGCACGAACCAATGGCATACACCGACAGCACGATACTCGCCGCCGCCGGCTGGCCCTGATGCTGGGCGAAGGCCACGCTGACCACATCCACCACGCCGACAATCACGCCCATGGCCAGCAGCAGAATCATCAGGATCAATACCGACGGCGAAGCAATCAGCCAGCGACCGTGCGCGCCCTGATGCGCGTGTACCGGTGGCTCGGTTTGCCGTTGCAGCACAAAGGTGGTGACGCCCACCGCCAGCAACAGCGCCGCCACCAAGGGCCCGGCTTCTGGAAACACCGCCACGCTCAACCCCACCGATATGGGCGGGCCGATGATGAAGCACACCTCATCGAGTACCGACTCCAGGGCAAACGCGGTTTGCAGCCTGGGCTGGCCACGGTACAACTCGGTCCAGCGCGCCCGCACCATAGCGGACATATTGGGCATGCAGCCCGCCAGCGCGGCGAACAGAAACAGCGTCCAATTCGGCGCCTGCAACCGCGTACACAGCAGCAACATCAGTAGCGCCCCGCCGCCGATCAGCGCGGCAATTGGCAGCACCCTGCCCTGGCTGTAGCGGTCCACCCAACGTGACACTTGCGGCGCGCAAATCGCCGTGGCCAGGGCAAACACCGCCGCCACCGAACCGGCCAGGCCATAGCCGCCATGCACCTGGGACAGCATGGTGATCAGGCCGATGCCAGTCATGGATATCGGCATGCGTGCCAGCATGCCCGCGAGCACAAAGGCCCGGGCACCGGGGGCCTGGAATAATTCGGCGTAGGGGTTCGCCATGACGTTAATGCCTTCTTTCCTTCAAGTTGCGCAGCTTTTTATCACACCAACCGCTTGATCTGCTTATGCCGCCACACCAAGCGGTAATAGGCTATCTGCAACACCAGCATCGCCAGGTAGGTCACCGGAAATGCCATCCACACCCCTTCCAACCCGAAGTGGGCGTTGAACAGATAGGCCATTGGCAGTTCCACGCCGAGCACGCAGAAGATCGAGATCGCCACCGGCATCAGCACCACGCCGCTGGCGCGCATGATGCCGCCGATCACCGCCTGGAAGCCAAATACCAGAATGCTCCAGAGCATGATGTGCAGCAGGTGTTCGGCCCGCACCCGTGCGCTGTCGTCGGTGATGAACAGGCCCAGCAACCAGTGGGATAGCCCATAGCCGAGCACGATCAAGCCACCGGTGAGGCACAGGTTGATCACCAGCCCAGTGCGCAGGATCGGCCCGATGCGCTCCAGGCGCCCGGCGCCAATCGCCTGGGCGCCGAGGATCGAGGCGGTGATGGCAATCGACAGCGCCGGGAACTGCACATAGTTGACGATCTGCGTCACCGCGCCATAGGCCGCCGTGGCCTGGGAGCCGTGGCCGTTGATGAGGGCCAGGATGACCAGCTCCGACAGCGATAGCACCACCATCTGCAAGCCCGTCGGCAGGCCGATGCGCAGGACTTTGCCGAGGATGACGCGGTCCAGGCGCAAGGCGGCAAGCAGCTCGCGGTCTGGCGCCATCACGTGGTTTTTGTGCCGCAGGCGCAGGATCAAAAACAGCATCGCCAAGGCGTTACCCACCAGCCCGGCATACACCGCACTCTGGATGCCCATGGGCGGCAGGCCGATCCAGCCACGAATCAGCGCAGGCGTCAGCAGCAAGCCCACCAGGGTGGAGACCATCAATGCCAGCAAAGGCGAAATCGTGTCGCTGACCCCGCGCAGCAGTTGGGTATACAGGATGAACACCAGCAGCAACGGCATGATCAACATCATCATCTGGGCGTAGCCCACCGCGTCGTCGAGCACGTCCACCGGGGTGCCCAACGCTTGCAACGCCGGGCGCGCAAACAGGCTGCCCAGCACGGCGGCGGCCAGGCCCACCAATGCGCCCAGGGTCAGGGTGGCACCGGTGATCGCCTTGACCATCCCGGTCTCCTGGGCGCCCCATGCCTGGCCGATCAGTACCGAGGCGCCCGCCCCCAGGCCGATCACCAGAGCGATGAAGAAAAACACGATGGGAAACATCCCCGACACCGCAGCCAACGCCTGGGTCCCAAGCATTTGCCCAACGTAAATGCCGTTGAGGGTACCGGAAAAGCTTTGCAGGAAATTGGACAGCACCATCGGTGCCAGGAACAACAGGTAGATTTGCCACAGCGGACGTTGCAAAGGGTTTTGCATGAAAAACGGGGCCTCGAATGACGAAAGCGTCTCAGGGTTATACCGTAACTGGATCCAATATGCTGTTGTGAAGGCTCGGGTTAACCCCCAAAGGTCTGCGAAGGCCTGCGCAACGTCGGATCAAACGGATTGAGGCGCGGCCCGATGGCCGCCGCCTCGCGTTTGAGCAACTCCACCACCATCGGCAAGCGGCTCGGCCCCAGGCGGTCGCTGATGGTCGCCACGCTCAATGCCGCGACCGCGTACCCGTCGCGGTTGAGGATGGGCACCGCCAGCCCCGCCATGCCTTCCAGCACACCAGTGTTGCGTGCCGCATAACCCAGGTTGCGCACGCTCTCCACTTCGGAGCGCAGCAGCACTTCGTCATACAGGTGGAAGTCCTTGAGCCGTGGCAGGTTGTAGCGGATCACCGTCTCGCGCTCTTCTTCCGGCAAAAACGCCAGGATCGCCAGGCTGCCCTGCCCCACGCCCAGGGCCACGCGCCCACCGATATCGCCGGTGAAGGTACGGATCGGGTACGGGCCCTCGCTGCGGTCCAGACAAATGGCGTCAAAGCCTGAGCGCGCCAGCAGAAACAGCGAGTCCCCCAGCGACGCGCTCAGGCGCAACAGGCTGGGGCGCACCAGGTCGCGCAGGTTGCCGGTCTTGCCTGCGTTGGCCGCCAACGCGAAGAACTCCAGGCTCAGGCGATAGCGTTTGCTGCGCGCATCCTGCTCAACCATGCCTTCGTCCATCAGGCTACGCAGCAGGCGATGGGTGGTGGGTTGGGACAAGCCCACCTGTTGGGCGAGCTGGGTAACCCGCTCGCCACCCTCCGGTACCTCCCCAGCGCTCGCAGCACGGCAAACAGCCGGGACACGCTGCCCGCACCGATATCCTTACCGTCGTTATTCCGCTCAGTAGAATTCATCACACCTAATCTCGCTAATAATTCTGCTCAATGAATAAATCTTAAAATAGTAGTCCGCTGAGTGAAATTCTATCTTCCACCCATCCTAGTCTTCGTCCTAATCTGCGTCCACAGGGGCGAAATGAACAACAACCGGCAGCCGACTTGAGATCGAGCGCCAACGCACCGGCACCACTTTTCGCATCTGCCCAAAACAAGAAAGCGCGTATTTGACGCGACTGAATAAAGGTGGAAAGCAGACATGGCATTTCTCCAACTCAAGGCCTTGAGCAAACGCTATGGCGCCGTCGACGCGGTGGTCGCCACTGATCTGGCGGTGGAACAAGGCGAGTTCGTTTCCCTGCTGGGCCCTTCAGGCTGTGGCAAGACCACCACCCTGCAAATGATCGCCGGTTTCGTCGACGTCAGCGGTGGCCAGATCCTGCTCGACGGTCGCGACATTACCCACGCCAAACCCGCCAGCCGTGGCCTGGGCGTGGTGTTTCAGAGCTACGCGCTGTTCCCGCATATGAGCGTGCGCGACAACGTCGCCTTCGGCCTGAAGATGCGCAAGGTGCCAGCGGCCGACATCGCCACCCGCGTCAACAGCGTGCTGGAGCTGGTGCGCCTGGCTCAACATGCCGAGCGCTACCCCCGCGAGCTGTCCGGTGGCCAGCGTCAGCGCGTGGCCCTGGCCCGTGCGCTGGTGATCGAACCGCCGGTGTTGTTGCTCGATGAGCCGCTGTCCAACCTCGACGCCAACCTGCGTGAAGAGATGCAGTTTGAAATCCGGCGTATCCAGTGCGCGGTGGGCATCACCACTTTGATGGTGACTCATGACCAGGCCGAAGCCCTGTCCATCAGCGACCGCGTGGTGGTGATGCAGGCCGGGCGTGTGACCCAGATCGACGCGCCCTACAAGCTCTATGAACACCCGCGCACGCGCTTTATCTCGGACTTCGTCGGCAAGGCCAATCTGCTGGCCGGCGACTACGACGCACTCGGCATCCCTCAAGTGCGCCACGACGGCGGCGCAGGTGAACTGACCCTGAGCCTGCGCCCGGAAAAAATCCAACTGGTGGACGCGGGCACCGGGCGCATGCAAGGCGCAGTGCTGGACCGCTACTTTTTCGGCAGCCAATGGCTGTACCGCGTCCACACTGCCCTGGGCGAAATTACCGTGGTGCGCAGTAACGACGGTAGCGCGCCCTTGGCTAACGGCGCGGTGGTGGGCCTGCAATGGCAGGCCGATTTGCTGCGCGTACTGGCGGCCGATGAGGTGCACCCATGAGTCGCGGCTACCTGCTCTCGCTGCCGGCGCTGGTGCTGTTTGCCGGGCTTTTGATCATACCGCTGGGCCTGACCCTGGTGCTGTCGTTCAATGTGTTCGACTACCAAGTGGGCGTAAAGGCCGATGAGTGGACCTTGGCCCATTACGCGGCGCTGTTGAGCGACGCCTACTTCTACGAGATTTTCTGGCGCACCTTCTGGATCAGCGCCCTGGTGACACTGCTGTGCGTGGTGATCGGCGTACCGGAGGCCTACATTCTCAGCCGCATGGGCACGCCATGGCGCTCGATCTTCCTGATCGTGATCCTCACGCCGCTGCTGATTTCGGTGGTGGTGCGCGCGTTTGGCTGGAGCCTGCTGCTGGGTGCCGACGGGCTGATTAACCAAATGATCCAGGCCCTCGGCGGCAGTCCGGTGAAGCTGCTGTATACGCCATTCGCGGTGATCATCGCGTTGGTGCACGTGATGCTGCCGTTCATGATTATCCCGGTGTGGACCTCGCTGCAAAAACTTGACCCGTCGGCCGAACAGGCGGCGTTGTCCCTGGGCGCCAGCCAGGCCACGGTGATGCGCAAGATCGTGCTGCCCCAAGTGATGCCCGGTGTGCTGTCCGGCACCTTGATCGTGTTCGGTTTGGCTGCCAGCTCCTTTGCGATCCCCGGCCTGCTGGGTGGGCGGCGCCTGAAGATGGTCGCCACCGTGGTGTATGACCAGTACCTCTCGGAACTCAACTGGCCCATGGGCGCGACCCTCGCGGTGGCGCTGCTGTTGGTCAATCTGCTGATCATGCTGAGCTGGAACCGCATGGTCGAAGGCCGCTACAAAAAGTCCCTGGGGGTTTAAGCGCATGTCTAGAAACGGTCCTTTGGCCCTCGGTTTCCATGCCATGGTGGTGCTGTTCATGATGGCGCCGTTGGTGGTGGTGTGCCTGGTGGCGTTCACGCCAGAGAACACCTTGAGCCTGCCCACGTCGGGCTTCTCCCTGCGCTGGTTTCGCGCGGTGTTCGAACGCGCCGACTTTATCCAGGCCTTCTATAACAGCCTGATCCTGGCCTTCACCGCCGCCACCCTGGCGACCCTGATCGCGGTGCCGGCGGCCCTGGCGATCAGTCGCTACTCGTTTGCGGGGCGCAACTTCTTCAGTGCGCTGTTCCTGTCGCCCATCATCATTCCGCACCTGGTGCTGGGGGTGGCGATGCTGCGCCTGTTTGCGCTGATGGGCGTGAACGGCAGCTTTACCTGGCTGATGCTCGCACACGTGGTGATCATCACCCCCTATGTGTTGCGCCTGGTATTGGCGGCGGCCATTGGCATTGATCGCAGTGCCGAGCAGGCCGCCGAATCCCTCGGCGCTGGGCGCTTTACGCTGTTCCGGCAGATCACCTTGCCAATGATTTTGCCCGGTGTGGCCGGTGGGTGGTTGCTGGCGTTCATCAACAGTTTCGATGAAGTGACCCTGTCGATTTTCGTCAGCTCGCCGGCCACGCAAACCCTGCCGGTGCGCATGTACGTGTACGCCACCGAGTCCATCGACCCGATGATGGCGGCCGTGTCGGCGCTGGTGATCGCACTGACGGCAGCGACCATGATTGTGCTCGACCGGGTCTACGGCCTGGACCGCGTGCTGGTGGGGAAACACTGATGGCCTTGTTCAAGCGACTGAGCGAAACCCAACGCCCTGCCCTGGCCTTCACCCTCGACGACCAGCCCGCCACGGGGTTGCTCGGCGATACCCTGCTGACCGCCATACTGACCTGCGCCGAGCACCTGCGCAGCAGCGATTTCAGTGCCGAGCGCCGCGCCGGGTTTTGCCTGATGGGCGCGTGCCAGGATTGTTGGGTGCGCCTGGCCGATGGGCGACGGGTGCGCGCCTGTTCGACCCTGCTGGAAGAAGGCCAGGCGATCAGCCGTGATCCGGGGCGCCAGCCATGAAGCCGGTAGTGATAGTGGGTGCAGGCCCGGCGGGGATCAGCGCGGCGCGCACCTTGCTCGACCATGGCATCACACCGTGCCTGGTGGATGAGAGCCCGCGCGGTGGCGGGCAGATTTATCGGCGCCAACCCCCAGGGTTCCAACGCACCGCCCGGCAGATCTACGGGTTTGAAGCGCGCAAGGCCCAAGCCGTGCACCAAACCATGGATGAACTGGCAGCGCTGATCGACTACCGGCCGGACACCTTGGTGTGGAATGCCGAGGACGGTCGCTTGGACATGCTCAATAACGGGCGCGCCGACAGCCTCGAATACGCGCAGGTCATCGTCGCTACCGGCGCCACCGACCGCATCCTGCCGGTGCCAGGCTGGACGTTACCCGGTGTCTACAGCCTGGGCGCGGCGCAGATCGCCTTGAAGTACCAAGGCTGCGCGATTGGCGAACGTGTGGTGTTTTGCGGCTCCGGGCCGTTGCTCTATTTGGTCGCTTACCAATACGCAAAGGCCGGTGCCAAGGTGCTGGCGGTGCTCGACAGTGCACCGCTGAGCGCCCAATGCCGTGCCTTGCCGGCGCTGCTCAGGCAACCGGCGACCCTGGCCAAGGGCATGTATTACCGCGCCTGGCTGACCGCCCACGGGATTCCCGTGCATCAGGGCGCAATGCTCAAGCAGATCGATGGCGACCAACGGGTACGCGGCATTCGCTGGGGCGACCAGACCCTGCCATGCGATGCGGTGGCCTTCGCCCACGCCCTGCGCAGCGAAACGCAACTGGCCGATCTGCTCGGCTGTGAGTTTGCCTGGAACCCCCTCAACCGCGCCTGGCTGCCGCAACGTGACAGCGCCGGGCGCAGCAGTGTCGAAGGGGTGTACCTGGCGGGCGACGGCGCCGGAATAATGGGCGCCGATGCTGCGCAAATGGCCGGCGAGTGTGCTGCGCTGGCGCTGCTGGAGGACACCGGTGTCGTGGTCGATCAGCGCCGCCGCGTCGCGCTGGAACGGCAGTTGGCGCGTATCCAGCGCTTTCGCCAGGGCCTGGAAACCGCCTTCCCCTTCCCCGAACACTGGGCCGCGCAGGCGCCCGATGACCTGATCTTGTGCCGCTGCGAAGAGGTCAGCGTCGGCGAGGTGCGCGCCGTGGTGGATGAAGGCCACTGGGAAATCAACCGGGTCAAAGCCCATTGCCGCGTCGGCATGGGCCGCTGCCAGGGGCGAATGTGCGGGTTGGCGGCGGCGGAAATCGTGGCCGAGCGTAGCGGGCGTGACCTCCCCCAAGTTGGGCGCTTGCGTGGCCAGGCACCGATCAAGCCGCTGCCGTTTGGCGTGCAGGTGCAGCCATGATCGACGTCATCGTCTTGGGGGGAGGCATCGTCGGGGCTTCGGCGGCCTTGATACTCGCCCAGAAAGGCCAGCGTGTGGCCCTGGTAGAACGGGATTTTTGTGGCTCGCATGCAAGCGGCGTCAATTACGGCGGCGTGCGGCGCCAGGGGCGGCCCTTGCATCAGTTGCCGCTGTCGCAACGCGCCCATCAACTGTGGGCCGACCTGCCCGGGTTGATTGGTATCGAGGGTGAATACGTGCGCTCCGGGCATTTGAAGCTGGCACGCAGCCTTGGGGATTTTGCCGCACTGCAAGCCTACGCCGAGCAGACCCGTGGCTTCGACTTGGGCTTGCAGCTGCTGGACCGCAGCGAGTTACGCAGGCGTTTCCCCTGGGTGGGCGACGTGGCAGTGGGCGCCTCGTTGTGCCCCGATGACGGGCATGCCAACCCGCGCCTGGTGGCCCCGGCCTTTGCCCGTGCCGCCCAGCGCCATGGCGCTGCGGTATACGAGCAAGCCGAAGTAATCGGCATCGAGCACGACAGCCGGCTGTTCCAGGTGCACTGCGCCAACGGCCTGCACTTGCAAGCGCCGTGGCTGCTCAACTGCGCGGGCGCCTGGGCCGGCAAGGTCGCCGCGCAATTGGGCGAACCGGTGCCGATCATCTCGGCGCACCCGGCGATGCTGGTCACCGAGCCGCTGCCGGGGGTGATGACCGTCAGCACCGGCGTCGAGGGTGGCGGCATCTATGCGCGGCAAGTCGCCCGCGGCAATTGCATCCTCGGCGGCGGGCGCGGCTTTGCCCTGGGCCCGCAGCAGGCCAGGCCGGGCCAGGCGGCGGTGCTGGAGATTCTGCGCAACGCCGGCGAACTCTACCCGTTTCTCCAGGGTGCCCAGGCCATTCGCACCTGGAGTGGCACCGAAGGTTACCTGCCCGACCACGAACCGGTGATCGGCCCCAGCAGTACCCAACCTGGGCTGCTCCACGGTTTCGGCTTTGCCGGTGCCGGGTTCCAGCTCGGCCCCGCCGTCGGTGAAGCCTTGGCAGAGATCGTCTGCGACGGCGCCAGCCGCCAACCCATCGAAGCGTTTTCCATCCGTCGTTTCCAAGCCTGAGAGGAAAAACCCCATGCAATCACGTCTCGCGTTGTCCTGCTTGTCCCTCGCCTTGCTCACCGGCACGGCCCATGCCGCCCCCACGCTGTACCTGGGCATGAACGGCGGCACCATGGAACGGGTGTACGCCGACAAGGTGCTGCCCGCCTTCGAAAAGGCCAATAACGTCAAGGTCGTGATCGTACCTGGCACTTCCTCGGACATCCTCGCCAAGGTTCAGGCCAACAAGGCCAACCCGCAGATGCATGTGATGTTCCTCGACGACGGCATCATGTACCGCGCCATCTCCATGGGCCTGTGCGACAAGCTCGCGCCGAGCCCGCCGCTGGAACAGATCCCGGTCAAGGCCCGAATCAAGGACGAAGCCGTGGCCGTGACCCTGGGCGTCACTGGCCTTGGCTACAACGCCAAGATGTTCAAGGACAAAGGTTGGGCCGCGCCCACCTCATGGATGGACCTGGCCGACCCGCGCTTCAAGGACAAAGTGGTGTTCCAATCCCTGGCCTCCTCCACCTTCGGCCTGCATGGCTTCCTGATGTTCAACCGCATCCAGGGTGGCGATGAAACCCATGTGGAACCGGGCTTCAAGGCCTGGCCTAAGACCGTTGGCCCCAATGTGCTGGAATACATCGCCAGCTCCGCGAAAATCTCCGAGATGGTGCAGACCGATGAGGCCGCGATCTTCCCCCTGACCCCGACCCAGGTCGCCACACAAAAGCTGCTCGGCATACCGATGGAGTACGCGCAGCCCAAAGAAGGTGCGGTGGTGCTCAACGTGGCCGAATGCGTGATCGCCCGCAATGACGAGCCGGAACTGGCGCAGAAGCTCGCAGCGTTCTTGCTGACCGCCGAGGCCCAGGCGCCGGCGTTGGAAGAAGGTGACCAGATCCCGTCGAACCCGAGCACCCCCACCACCGATAAAACCCGTGCGCGGGTGGAAGCCATGCAGGGTTATCTGCAAACGGCCATTTCGATTGATTGGGACCAGGTCAACCAGGCACGGCCAGAGTGGAATGCGCGGTGGAGTCGCTCGATTGAACGTTGAGGCTTAGCCCTGCGCAATCAGGGCCAGTTCTTCGCGGGTGCGGCTGATGTGTGCACCGGCCTTGAGCAATTCGTCGACGGCCTGTACACCGCCCTCCTCGCTGATGCTGCGGCACGCCGGCAAATGCAGAACAACGTGCAAGCCGGCCTTGAGCAATTGCAACGCGGTAGTCTTGACGCAGTAGTCCAGCGCCAAGCCGCCGACGATCACACGAACCACGCCGTGGGCCTTGAGGTACTCGATGACGCCAGTGGACAGCTTGTCGTGCAGGTCGTGATAACAGGCGCCATAGGGGTGCAGGTCGGGTTCGACACCTTTCCAGATGAAGTAGTCGTAGTCATAGGGCGCGGGCAACTCATCGAGCAGCGTGAACCCCTCAGTGCCCGGCACGCAGTGGCTGACCCAAGTCACATCGGCATGGACCAGGCCGGTGGGTTGCAGCATCTCGCTGTGTTGCGCGACCACCCAGGGCGCGTGGGGGGTGTGGGCGTCCTTGCTGCCAATGCGGTGGCCGGCGAGGCTGGCCATGTAGTTGAGTTCGGCACCAATGCGGTCGCCTCCGGCTACCGGCAATTCGTTGGGGCATAAAGGTGTGAAGCTCTTCTGGGCGTCGACGTCGAATGAAGCGAGGGCGGCTTTCGAAAGGCTCATGGTCGTTCTCTGGTGGTCTGCACGTACGACCGCCTCAGGGCGAGCGTAGAGAAGTTGAAGTATGGGGTAGTTTACTGCGTGGATCGACGCGTTGCTGACTCACCCTATTCTCAAGAACGCTGAAGTTCAAAGGTGGGCTTGCCTGCGATGACCATAGGTATCTACACAACGCTGTAACGGTGGACGGTAACCACGATGCGAAGCGAGTCGCTCTTGATCTGCTTTTGATCTTAGGCGCCCCGTTAAACCACGCTGGCCGAACGCAGGCTTGAATTCGTGGGTAACCCGGCAGGACGCCGGGTTAGCCGCCCCGCGCCATGGATGGCGCGTGGCGGCGGCCCACGGATTCAAGCCTGTGTTCGGGCACACCGAGCCCAAGCGAGGTGCCGAGTGGTGGGGCAAGGGCGTTTTGCTTACTTTGCCGCTTTTGCAAAGTGAGCCGCCGTCAGGGCGGAACCCTAAGTGGCCGTTACCGCAGCAATGGATATGTACACAATCCAACTGTGTTGACTGCCAGGACGCCTTCGCGAGCAAGCCCGCTCCCACAGGTTGATCGTGGGGTGCCAGGTAGATAGGTGGCGGCTCTCAGGCCGCTATCGCAGGCAAGCAAGCTCCCACAGTTGGGTCAGCGTCAAACACTAGTTCATCCAATTGCCGCCATCGACGTTATAGGTCTGGGCCACCACATAGTCGGCCTCCGCCGACGCCAGGAAGATCGCCATGCCGGTCAGGTCTTGCGCCGTGCCCATCCGCCCAAACGGCACCTCATCGCCTACACGCTTTTTCTTCTCGCCAGGCGCCAGCCCTTCATGCCGGGCGAACAACGCATCCACCCCATCCCAATGCTCGCCATCCACCACACCAGGAGCGATAGCGTTAACGTTGATACCCTGCTTGATCAGGTTCAACCCCGCCGATTGCGTCAGGCTGATCACCGCTGCCTTGGTCGCGCAGTAGACCGCCACCAACGGCTCACCCCGCCGCCCGGCCTGGCTGGCCATGTTGATGATCTTACCGCCATGCCCCTGGCTGATCATCTGTCGGGCTGCGGCCTGCAGGGTGAACAAGGTGCCGGCAACGTTGATCGAGAACAGCCGTTCAAAGCTGTCGCGGGTGATGTCAACGATGGGGGCCAGGTCGAACAGGGCCGCGTTATTGATCAGGATATCGAGCTTGCCGGCGTGGCCCACCACGGAGGCGATGGCCGCGTCAATGGAGGCTTGGTCGGTGACGTCCATCGCTACGGCGTAAGCCTGGGGGCCCAGCTCAGCGGCGGTGGCCTGGGCCCTTTGCAGGTTGATGTCGGCGATGGCCACGGTGGCGCCTTCTGCGATGTAAGCCTGGGCGAACGCACGGCCAATGCCCCGCGCCGATCCGGTGATCAGCGCGCTTTTGCCTTCGAGTCGTTTCATGGGAGGGTCCTGTAAAGGTTATTGCCGGTAGCCGGTGAGCGCCGCCCAGAACAGCTTGCCGACCTTTGTTGTTGAGCCTCGATTACAGCAGCTTGGCCTGCCGTCTCACAAACGACTGGCGAAGGCTCGGCTGATACTTTTTTAACCTGTGAGCCAGGATCAAAAAAGTATCAGTCGCAGGCGAAACCGGGGCTAGCGCACCGATTGCCAGTGCGGGTATTTTGGGGCGATTGCACCCCACAAGAGGCAGCACCATGCCCATCAGCCCCGCCACCCTGTTCGAGCACCGCCCTGCGGAGCTTGAGGTGATCCTGCCCGAACCGGAACATGGCTTTCGCTGGTTCGAACATGACTATCCCTATGAATTGGCGCGCTGGAACCATCATCCTGAATTCGAAATCCACCTGATCCGCCAAGGCAGCGGCAAGCTGGTGGCGGGCGACTATATCGGTGCGTTCGGCGCCGGGCATGTGGCACTGATCGGCCCTGACCTGCCCCACGACTGGATCGGCGACCTGGCCCCCGGCGAACACCTGCACGGGCGCGATGTGGTGCTGCAATTCGACGGCGCCACCCTCCTCGCCCTGCGCACCACCCTGCCTGAGCTCGGTGATTTACAGCCACTGTTTGAACGGGCGCGCCGGGGCATCGAATTCACCGGCGAGACCGCAACGGGCGCGGCACGGCTGATGAAGGCCATCGGCAGCGCCCAGGGCTTGCAACGCCTGACCCTGTTCCTGCAACTGCTCGACACCCTGAAGAATGCTCCGCCTTCACAGGCCAAAACCCTGGCCAGCCCTTGCTACGCACCCACTTTGGACGCGCGCAGTGCCCAACGCATCAACAAGGCGCTTGACTACCTGATGCGGGAACTGACCGGCGATGTACGCCTGTCGGACATCGCCCGGCAACTGGACATGAGCGAACCCGGCTTTTCGCGGTTTTTCAAACGCAACACCGGCCACGGCTTTATCGACCTGATGCGCAAGTTCCGCGTGCAGCGTGCCTGCCGCTTGCTGTTGCACAGCCAGATGTCAGTGGCGGACATCTGCTTTGAGGTGGGCTACGCCAACCTGTCGAATTTCAACCGCCACTTTCGTATCGAAATGCACCAGACGCCGAGTGAGTACCGGCGGCAGGCCGCACTTCAAGTATTCAACTGAGCCAGTGCCCGTTGTGCCAGGCGAGCAACCTGCAACTCATTCATGGCACGCTCGCGCTCCTGGTCTTCCAGAAACCAGGCGGCGGACAACCCGGCATGAGCCACTACCCATTGCAACAATCGCGGACGCGAGAGGCTGGCCGCCTGGGCGATAACCCCAACCTGGCGGCTGAAACGCAGCGGGTCGCTACTGGTCGGCAAATCCGGGTTGCAGATCAAATTAGCGTAATCGTAACCGCGCTCGCCCATCACCCGCTTGGGATCAATCGCCAGCCAGCCCCGCGGGCCAAAATCGAGGATATTGTCGTGATGGCAATCACCGTGCAGTACCACCACCTCCTGTTGCGCAGCCAGCAATGTGCGGGCCATCGTCGCGCAGTCGCGTAAGGCGCCGCCCTCCTGGTCGGCGGCGTGCCACAAGGAGCTGAACCACTCATCCAGCCCAACCAACCCTTCAGGCGGCGACGCACGAGGCGCATGCAACCGGGCCAGGGTGGCGCAGGCTATCTGGCTGGCTTCATCGTCCTGGCCATTGAGGGCCATGCGCATCAAGGAACCTGGCCCCGTGGCGCGCTCCATCAACACGGCGGTGTGGTCATGGGCGAATACGCGTGCCGCGCCGTCACCTGCCCACCAGCTCAACAGGCGGCCGCCGAGTTTTTCTTCAGGGGTATGGGCAATTTTCAGCATCGCCGGCACGCCTTGCCAGCGCACCGGCAAGAGGTGGCTGCCCGGTGTGACGATAGGCTCTCCATCGGCACTCAGGTGCCAGGCACGCAGGTAGTGTTCGAACATCGGGTTCCTCCACAGGGTTAGCGCGTCAGGATGACAGAAAACCCACTGTTTTCCTGACCAAAGCGTCGGCAAATTCGTCTTTTTTCTAAACAGTTCAAGCCATTGACCCAAGTTGGTACAGCCTATGCAAACGTTTGCGGAACGAACTTGACCGCCAAGTTCACTCCTACCCGTCTGATCGGGCTTAAACCGCGTAAGAATAAGGACTTTCAATGCACCCCACCTCAAAGCCTCGCGCTTGTCTTGGCGTTTCGTTGCTACTGGCCGCCGTTACGGGAGTACTCAGTGCACCCATTTTGGCGCAGCAAAAGCCCGTGGATGACTCAGCACAGGGCGAAACCCTCAGCCCTGAAGCCAACCCGCCGACGAAAAAAGGCGTCTATTTGTCCGAGTGGTTCAACCAGGACCTCACGCTGATCGGCAGCAAAGACATCAGTTTCGGCCCCAAGCCTCAAGATGACATCTACTTGGAATACGAGTACTTCGGGCGCAAGGGTCCCTTTGAGTTGTACGGCTATATCGATGTGCCGAAGATCCTCACCATCGGTAACAGCAATGACAAAGGCGTGTGGGACCATGGCTCGCCGGTGTTCATGGAGCATGAACCGCGGATCTCCATCGACTACCTCGCAGGACGCAGCCTGGCGTTCGGCCCGTTCAAGGAATGGTATGTGGCCTTTGACTGGATCTACGACCACGGCAGCCGCAAGGAAAATCGCGCCAACACCCTGTACAGCGGCCTGGGCACCGATATCGACACCCACTCGCGGGTCAACCTGTCGGCCAACTTCTATGGGCGCTACCAGTGGGAAAACTATGGCGCCAGCAATGAGTATTCCTGGGACGGCTACCGGGCGCAGATGAAGTACATCGTGCCCATCGGCAAGTTCGACAACGGCGCCTCGCTGACCTACATCGGTTTTACCAACTACGATTTCGGCTCGGACCTGCACAAGGACAACCCGGCGCGCACCGCCAATTCCCTGGTGGCCACCAACGTGTTGCTGTACTCGTTTACCCACCTGCGCTTTACCCTGGTCGGCCGTTACTTTCACAACGGCGGCAACTGGGAGGACGGCAGCGAGTTGAATTTCGGCGAAGGCAACTTCCGTGCACGCTCCGACGGCTGGGGTTACTACGCCGGCGTGGGCTACCAATTCTGATCAAGGAGCTGTAGATGAACGCATTGACCCGTATCTCGCTGGCCGCAGGCCTGGCCCTATTGCCCCACGTGGTGCTGGCGGATAACCCGGCGCCGATCAAACCCAAGGTGATGCTGATCACCATGTTCGCCCCCGAGGCGCAAACCTGGATCGACCGCCTCGAACTTAAACAAGAGGTACGCGTTCCGGGCTTGTCCGCCGAATACCCGGTGATTCGCTGCAACGCCCAGGACGTGTGCCTGCTGGTGACCGGCATGGGCCAGACCAACGCGGCCGCGTCTACCCTGGCCCTGGCCTTGTCGCCCAAGTTCGACCTGCGCCAGAGTTACTTCCTGGTCGCCGGGATCGCCGGTATCAGCCCCAAGCACGGCACCATCGGCACCGCCGCCTGGGCTCATTACCTGGTGGAGTTCGGCACGCAGTGGGAGCTGGATTCACGGGATGCACCCAAGGACTGGCCGACGGGCTATATCGGGATCAACACCAAGGGCCCCAACGAAAAACCCCCGCTGGACTACAAGACCGAAGTGTTTGAGCTCAACCAAAAGCTGCAAGCCAAGGCGTTTGCCTTGTCGCACAAGGTGGAACTGACAGAAAGCAAAGAGTCCGCCGCCTGGCGCAAACACTACCCCGCCGCCCCCGCCAACCAGCCGCCGCAAGTCACGCGTTGCGACACCCTGGCGGGCAACACCTGGTTTTCCGGTACCCGGTTGAGCGAACGTGCCGAAGTCTGGACCAAGTTGCTCACCGACAACAAAGGCGAATACTGCACCACCCAACAAGAGGACAACTCCACCTACGAAGCGCTGCTGCGCGCCAGCCGCGAAGGCTTGCTGGATATCCAGCGTCTGGCCGTGGTGCGCGCCGGCTCCGACTTTGACCGGCCTTATCCGGGCTACAGCGAGGTAGACAACCTGCTCAAGTATGCGGACCAGGGTGGTTTTGTACCGGCGCTGGAAAACCTGTACCGCACGGGCAACCCGTTGGTCCAGGCGATTGTGAAGAACTGGTCGGCGTGGGAAAAAGGCGTTCCCGAAACCGAATAAAGATCAAAAAAATGAGGGAGCGGGCTTGCTCGCGAATGCAGAGTGTCAGTCGATATATAGGTGACTGATACACCGCATTCGCGAGCAAGCCCGCTCCCACATTTTTGATCCCATCAAGGCAGGAAAATGATTTTGTCCGGGCTGCCACTATTTACTTGTTCATAGCACTGAACACCCTCCACCAACGCCACTTCACGTAATCCCGTAGGCAGCGGCAACAGGCCTTCATCAAAGAAGCGCCCAAACGCCTCCAACATCACCGCGCATTGTTCGCAGCTATAAAGCAACGAGTTAACCCCCACCACCGAACCACCCTTGCGGTACAGTGCCAGGGCCGGTAACTGCACGTGGCCGTCAACCGGGGCGGCGATGATCGCAATGCGGCCGAACGGTGCCAGCCCCGCCACCGCGGCAGGCAGCCAGAAACCGGTGGTGTCAAAGATCACGTCGGCGCCGCCCTTGAACACAGCCTGCACTTGCGCGCCCAGCGCCTCTGGCTTGCCCAAGGCAATCGCGTCCAACCCTTGAGCCTGCAACAACTCGAGCTGATCGGCCTTGCGCACAGCCGCCAGCACCTGCGCGCCGCGTATCTTCGCCAGCGCCAGCGCCGCACTGCCGACCGCACCGTTGGCGCCAATCACCAGTAAGCGCGTGCCCTGGCCAACGCCGCTGCGTTCCAGGGCATCCCAGGCGGTGGTGTAGGGCACGCCGAGGCTGGCCGCCTGGGCAAAGCTCAAATGCGCGGGTTTGTGCGCCACGCCCTTGGCGGATACGCGCAGGTATTGGGCATGGGAACCGTCAGCGAAAAAACCCACGTCGCGACCGGTGCCCCAGACTGCCTGGCCGAGCAATGCTTGCGGCCCCTCCACCACCACGCCGGCAAAATCACGCCCTGGGATGCGTGGCAGCGTGGTGTAGGGGAAGCGGCCAAGCACGTTTTTCACGTCGCTGGGGTTCAGGCCCGCAGCGTTAATCTGCACCAGCACTTCGCCGGCAGACGGCACCGGCACGGGCACCTCCACCAGGCTCAGGTGGGCGAGGTCGCCGGTGGCGGTAAATTGCAGTGCGTTCATCGAGGGCATCCGTCGAAGGGAAAAGGGATCAGGACAACCAACCACCGACCAACTGTCGCGCCATGGGCCAGAGCTTTTCGCCGAGCAGCATGCCCATCAGGCCGACCAGTGCGATAGCGGGCGGTGCCGGTGAACGGAAGTCCAGCGCGCCGTAGATCACGCCGACAAACAGGCCGATGGCCAAGGAAATCAAATAGCTCATGAAGGCTGCGCCCGGTGGATTGATGGGCTCAGTCTAGGGCGCGCCTACCGTGGGTATCGGCCAAGTGCTTCAGGATTTCGGCCAACTCCGGTACTGGGACGGCGACACGCCCAGTTCGCGTCTGAACATGTCGCTGAAGCTGCTGGGCGAGTAACCCAGGGTGCGCGCTATGCCGCTCACCGGCTGGCCTTGGATCAACTCCGCAGCCGCCGTGGCCAACTGCACCTGACGGCGCCACTGGGCAAACCCCATGCCCAGGTGCTGCTGGAACAGCCGCGCTAAAGTGCGCACGCTGGCGCCCGCTGCCTCGGCGTGCTGTTCGAACGGGATGTCCAGGGAAGGCGCAGCCATGACCGCCTGGCACGCATTGATCAGCCGACGATCCGCCGCCACCGGCATGGCAATGCGGATAGACGAGCGACGTGCGCGTTGCAACTCCAGCAGAGCCAGGCCTACGACAGCCTCGTAGTAGGCCGCATCGCCGTGATCGCCCTGCTCCACCAAGGTCACGATCAACTCCCGCAACAAGCGACCCACTTCGATGACCTGCACCTGGCTGTCCAGCGTCGCCGCCAATGCCGGGCGCAGGTAGATATTGCGCATTTGCAAATCGGAGACCACGCGGATCCCGTGTTCCACCCCCGGCGGCAACCACACCGCGCGCTGGGGCGGCACCACCAGGGCTTCGCGTGGCGTCTCGACCCACATCACCCCGCTCATGGCGTAGAGCAGTTGGCCCCAATCGTGGCTGTGCGGCTCTACGTACAACCCACGCGGGTAGGTACGCGCCAACGGTTGCACGGGAACGGCGTGATCAGTGAGGTCGGGAGGCGCGGCCAGGGCCATGGCGGGTACACATCAATCAAGGATGGGCTGCCATGGTAAAGACTGGCCGCGGGCAAGCGAACTGTTTTTACTCACCCTGCAGGCACCGGGTATCCGGGCCCGCAGGTCAATGCTGTCAACCGTGGGCCGACTTGGCACATTCGCAACCCGTTGCGGCGGCGCAGGGTTCACCGTGAGCATGGTGCTCGGCACAGCCCTGGCAGCAATAGCCCTTGCCGTCTTTCATGATTGCGTCAGCGCCCAATACACATTTGCAGTGAGGGCAAGCACAGGTTTGATCTGGCATGGTCAGACTCCTTTTTCATGGTCGTCCGGTGCGGCGAGCGCCACACCTTAAGCAGTGACCCTGAGCAAGCAAGCATGGTTCAGCGCCGTCAGTCGGCCCGGCGGCTATTGCTGCGGTACATGAACACCAACGCCAGGGCGAGCAACAGCATGGCGAGGATACGGCTGCCCGACAGCTCGATCGCCGGGTTGCCCAGCCAGCCAAAGTTGTCGATCAACATGCCCATGCCCAATTGCCCGACAATCACCGCCACCGTGGCGACGGCCGTGCCGACCACAGGCACCGCGCCGACCATCACCATCATGTACACCACGCCAAACAGGGCACCGGTCAATTGCCACTTGGGCACCTCCAGCAGGCTGACGGCCTGGGCCGGCTCGAAGAAAAATATCAACAACGCCGTGGTCAGCGCGCCCACCGCGAAGGTCAACAAACTGCTGCGCAATACCCCCACAGTCTGACCCAGACGCCCGTTGATAGCGGCCTGCACACTCAACACCGCACCCGCTGCAATCACCAGCACCAACAACATAAACAGATTCATCGCCTTAACCTCGTGCAATCAGAATCAATGCCGCCACAATCAACGCCAACGCGATCCAGCGCTCACCATTGACCCGTTTGCGCGCCGTGCCGAACCAGCCGAAGTGGTCGATCAACACGCTCTTGCCCACCTGGCCCGAGAGGATCGCGATCATGGTCATCGCGATACCGATATGCGGTGTGGCCAGGGTTAGCACCACCACGTACATCGGCCCCAGAAACCCGCCGATCAGCTGCCAGCGCGGCAACTGCGTGAATGCCGGGCCCTTTTGCGGGCCGCTGAACAGCAGCAGTAAAAACAAAATCGCCGTGCCAACGCCAAAGATGCTCAACGTCGCCCACAAATGCCCGACCTGCGCGCCCAATGGCCCAAGCAAGCCGGCCTCCACCGACAGGCCCATGCCCGCCAGAATCACCAACGGCAACAGCAGCAGCCGTAAAAGGTTATTGCTCGGGCTGGCCTGCGCCAGCCCCTCGGTAGAACGTGCCTGCATACATCACCCGTGTATCAAGAAAGAAAAACATGGCGCGCATTATCCGGTGGCCGTCCTGTGCGATAAATGGGAGCATGCGGACAACACCTTTGCGCAAAACGCACAGCCTGGAGAGATGATGCAGGGCTTGAATGAACTGAGTTTCAAGGCGCTACGCCTGTTTGTGGCCGTGCTGGACCAGAGCAGCTTTTCTGAAGTGGCCCGCCGCGAAGGCCTGGCGCCCTCCTCCATTTCGCGGCAGATCCAACTGATGGAACAGGCCGTCGGCCAGCAATTGCTCTATCGCCATACGCGCGCCGTCAGCCCCACCGAAGCCGGCCGCCTGCTGGGCCGCCACGCGCGCTTGCTACTGGAGCAGTTGGAGACGGCGAACCAGGCCCTGCAAGAGCAAGACAGCGAACCCAGCGGCCTGGTGCGTATCAACGCGCCCATGGTGTTCGGCCAGCGCCACCTTTCACCCTGGCTGGGAGCGTTGTGCCGGCGCTACCCGAAGTTGCAGCTGGATATCCAGCAGACCGACACCTTCGTCGACCCGCTGCAAGATGGCACCGACCTGCTGTTTCGTATCGGCGTGCTCAATGATTCGGGCATGCAGGCGCGCATCTTCGCGCCGCAACGCTTTCGTATCGCGGCCAGCCCTGCCTACCTGGCCCAGCACGGCACGCCGCGCCACCCCGACGAACTGGCCCACCACCACTGCCTGGCCTACAAAGGCATCACCGGCCAGCAGCGCTGGTTCTTCCGCCACGGCCAAGGCGACTGGACAGCCTACAGCGTCAGCGGCCCCATCACCGGCAACCACGCCGACACCCTCACCCACGCCGCCGAACAAGGCTTGGGCCTGGTGGTGTTCCCGTCCTGGCTGATTGGCGAAAGCCTGCGGGCCGGCACCTTGCAGGCGGTGCTGACTGAGTACGAGGTCGCGACAACCCTGGAGCCCCAACAGATCGCCGCCCTGTGGCCGGGCAGCAGGAGGCTGTCGTTGAAGGTGCGCACGGTGATCGACTATTTCGTGGAGTGTTTTGGGACGGTGCCGTATTGGGATCGGTGAGTGTGACCGCCCCCTGACGGAGCGCAAACTGTTCGAAGGCCGGGTTGAGAAAAAGAGCACTGACTCAACCCTGGCTCAGAACACCCACTGCCCAATCAACCACGCATTCGCCCCACTGATCACCGCGAACAGAAACCACGCCAGCAGCCGCGTGGGCAGCCGGTTGACGAAGGGCCCCATCAATTGCTTGTCGCCGGTCATGCGGATCAACGGGTACAGCGCAAAGGGCAGCTGCAGGCTCAGTACCACCTGGCTGAGAATCAGCAGCTTGCCGATGGCATCGTCGCCCATCAGCCATACCCCCAGGAACGCCGGGATCAGCGCCAGCCCGCGGGTGATCAGGCGGCGCTGCCAGCAGGGTATGCGCAGGTTCAGGTAACCCTCCATGATCACTTGCCCGGCAATGGTGCCAGTAAAGGTCGAACTCTGGCCCGAAGCCAGCAAGGCGATACCGAACAGGATGCTGGCGAAAGCACCGCCGACCAAGGGGTCGAGCAGGTGATAGGCGTCCTGGATTTCCACCACATCGGTATGGCCGGTCTTATAGAAGGCTGCAGCCGCCAGCACCAGGATCGCGGCGTTGACCAACAGCGCCAAGGCCAGGGAGCCGATAGTGTCGATACGCGCCAGCTTGACCGCGTCCTGCTTGCTCGCCAGGTCCTTGCCGATCAGGCGGGTCTGCACGATAGAGGTGTGCAAGTAGAGGTTATGGGGCATGACCGTCGCGCCGAGGATGCCGATGGCCAGGTACAACGGCGCCGCATCGCTGATGGCCGACAGTGAAGGGGTGAACCCGCTGAGCACATCCGGCCAATAGGGTTTGATCAGCACCAGTTCGATGAAAAAGCACACGCCGATGGTGGCGACCAGCGCCAGCATGATCGCTTCCAGGCGGCGAAAACCACGATTTTGCAGGGCCAGGATCAACAGCGTGTCGAATGCGGTGATGACAATGCCGGTGGTCAGTGACACGCCGAGCAACAGGTGAAACGCCAGGGCGCAGCCGAGCACTTCGGCAAGGTCTGTGGCGATGATGGAGATTTCCGCCAACACCCACTGGGTACGAGCAGAGCGCTGGCTGTAGCGCTCACGGCACAGTTGCGCCAGGTCCTTGCCGGTGGCGATGCCCAGCCTTGAACACAGGCATTGCACCGCCATCCCCGCCAGGCTGGCCAGCAGCACCACAAACAGCAGGCTGTAGCCGTAGCGTGAACCGGCTTCAATGGCCGTTGCCCAGTTGCCGGGGTCCATGTAGCCGATGGAGATCAACAGGCCGGGGCCAGCGAACATCAACACCCGTTTAAAAAACGAGGCCTTGGGATCAACAGCGACAGAGCCGGCCACTTCCGGCGGGCAAAACGGAGCGGTAGCGATTTTTGGCAGGCTGAATTTCACGCGCTATTCCAGGCAAATACACAAGACTTGGGCAGCAGCTTATCAGTCAGACGCGACCGTGCGCATCACCGTGTCCCGTGGCAGGTCAAACGCTTCCACCACTTGCACCACCAGGTCCAGTTCCTGGTTAAGCGCCTCGCGCTCCATGCGTTGGCGGATCACGCCGACCACCAGTACCGCCAAGGTCGTGATCGAATACGCCGGGCCGGAAAACGCCCGAACACCGCTGACCAGCAACATCGCCGCAGCCAGCGCCTGGCCCACCACCGGGATCGCCGTCGCCGCACCGCGCCGCAGGATAAACCCGGTCAGCCCGGCCAACGCCGTGCCGCTCAAGGCTGCGGTAGCCGAACGGCCCACATCCAGGCGGTTGAACAACCCCTGCTCTTTTTGCGCAGCCGCCTGGAGCTCGGCCTCGAACGCCTGACGATCAGCGCGGCTGAGTTTGTCCTTGTACTGCTCGATCAGTGTTTCTGCGACCTGCCCTTCGATCTCTGCCAGCGCCACGTGTTCAAGTGGTTGGTCGAACTTGATGCCCAGGCGTTGCGCCACGTCTTCGGCAATCTGGCGATAGCCCACGCCATGGCCACGAGCCAGGTTCATAAAGCTGTCGCCGCCCATGCGCTGCAACTCAATGGCCAGTTTCAACGGTTCGCGCACACTGGCATCAATCGCGGCACTGCGCTTTTGCGCCATCAGTTCGGCAAGAAACTTCAGCTCCTCCGGCCGCGCTTGCACCAATGCCGGGTACAGGTCCCCGTCCGCTTCGGCAAACCGCACGTCACTGCTGCGCGAGTCCACACGGATCATGCCGCGCCGCTCCTGCAGCAAATCGGTGTACTGCACCACCGTCTTCAACTGCGGCCAATAGGCGGCATGATCGAAGCTGGCCAGGTGCACATTGGTCACCTTGGCCTTGAGCGCGGGCGTCACGTCAATCGCATAGCGGCCAATGCAACGCTCGGTATCGGGCTTCATGGCCAGCGCCCAGTCCTTGCTCGAATGGCAGTTGATCAACCGCCCCTTCAGCGGCGCCGACACCTCGTCCCAAGGGCTCGAGGTACAGATCGCCCCGCCCATCAACAACAGGTTATTCAACGGCAGTTCGCGAGCGATCTCGGGGCTGGCCAGCAGGCTCTTGACCAGAATGCGCGCGCCCAGGGAATGGCCGATCAGGTTGATGCGCCGTACCGGCAGCGACTGGTCGTGCAGGTAGCCGGCCAGTTCGGGCAACAAGGTCTTGGCCACTTCATCCACCCGCGCCTCGACGCTTTTGTAATGATCAAGGAAATAGGCAATGGCCTTGCCCACGCCCACCGTCGCCGCGCCCAGGCCGCCACCGCCGAGCAATGAGGCGAGCACGTCCTTGAACGGTGCAAACAGGTTTTCCAGAAAATGCCCCGCCGGCCAGAACAGCATCAGGTTGGTCGAGCCTTCGATAGCCGCCAACTGTTGCTTGAAATTGCCCAGTTGCTGGCGGTTGAAGAACGCCGAGTAACCGTGAACATAGAGATTGAGCACATCCCCCTGGGGCTCGCCACACAGGACGAACGTGGGCTTGCGGGTGCGGTGCATTTCATCCCACTGGTGTTGCATAGAGCGGCGACTCCGGGTGACGGGATGGCGATAGTAACAAACAGAGGCGATCAGAACGGTGAATCCTGACCGACGTTTGCAGAAGGGCCTGGCCAAAACAGTATTCAACCAAGACCAAACGCTGCGCGACTGCTTAAACTGACTGGCGGGACATGGTAAAACAGGGCCCAGCCCCTTCACCGGAGACCGCCACCATGACAGCCAAACTTGAACAACCCGAGCAATTGAGGGTGGTCATGGGCGCAAACTTCTGCACCTTGAGCCAAATTGAGCAACTGACCAGCGCATGACCGCACTCTCCCCGCTTGGCCAACCCCGCACTCTGGTGTTCCTGACCTACCCGCACATGGGCCTGCTCGACCTGACCGGCGCGCAAACGGTGTTCTGGGCCGCGACCAAGGCCATGGCCGAGCGCGGTTTGCAAGGTTATGTGCTGCACAACGCCAGCCTGGCGGGCGGGCTGATGCCAACCGCCGAAGGCTTGAGCGTCGACACGGTGGCTTTGGCGCAGTTGGACCCAGCCGCCATCGACACTCTGGTGGTACCCGGCGCGCCCGCCATTGAGCAAGCCATGCTGGACAATACTGCGCTGGTGGACTGGTTGCGCAACGCCTCCGGTCAGGCGCGACGTACCGCCTCGGTGTGCAGCGGCACTTTTTTGCTGGCGCTGGCGGGCTTGCTGGAGGGGCGCCGCGCGGCAACGCATTGGGCAATGTGCGAGCTGCTCAAGCAACGCTTCCCGAGCATCGAGGTGGACGTGGACGCGATCTTCGTACAGCAAGGCCAGGTGTGGACCTCGGCGGGCGTCAGCGCCGGGATCGACCTGGCGCTCGCGCTGGTGGAGGCCGACTGCGGGCGCGAAGTGGCGCTGCAAGTGGCACGCGAACTGGTGGTGTTCCTCAAGCGCCCCGGTGGCCAGGCGCAGTTCAGCCAGGTGCTGCAAGCGCAAACCGCCGACAGCGCCGGCTTTGATGCGCTGCATGCCTGGATCAGCGACAACCTGCGCGACAGCGACCTCAGCGTCGAACGCCTGGCCGCGCAGAGCCATATGAGCCCACGCAATTTTGCCCGGGTCTATAAGCAAAAAACCGGTCGCACCCCGGCCAAGGCCATCGAACTGTTTCGCATGGAAGCGGCGCGCCGCATGCTTGAAGACTCCCAGCGCAGCATCGAGCAGATCGCCGGGCTGTGCGGGTTTGGCGACGAAGAACGCATGCGCTGCACCTTCCACCGCCACCTGGCCATCTCACCGCGCGACTACCGCGAGCGTTTTTCCCGCTAGGCCGATTGACCTGGCAGTCATCCAGGGTTATCTGTCCTTTCGGACAGACCCTGCTGCTTTTACAGTGATCCGGCAATGCCTTGCGGCTTACCTGGTCTCTGGAGCAACCCCATGAAACAACATATTCTGATCATCGGCGCCGGGTTTGGTGGCGTGTGGAGCGCCTTGAGCGCCGCTCGGCTGCTGGACAAGCACGAACGCAACGATGTGCGCATCAGCCTGCTCGCCCCCCAAGCGGAGCTGCGTATTCGCCCGCGGTTCTACGAGCCCGATGTGCATACCATGCTGGCCCCGCTTGATGCGCTGTTCGACGCTGTGGGCGTGACCTTTGTGCAAGGCGCCGCCGAAAGCATCGACGCCCCTAATAAGCAAGTGACCTATCGCAACGCGGCCGGCATCCCGGCCACCCTCAGCTACGACCGCCTGGTAGTGGCTGCCGGCAGCCGCTTGAACCGCCCAGACATGGACGGCATCGCGCACGTGTTCGATGTGGATCAGATCGAAGACGCCGCGCGCCTTGAGGCCCATATCAAGGCCCTCAAAAATCTGCCCGACAGTCGGGCCCGCAATACCGTGGTGGTGGCCGGCGGCGGCTTTACCGGTATCGAGACCGCCACCGAAATGCCGGCGCGCCTGCGGGAAGCGCTGGGTGAAACGGCCAACATCCGTGTGATCGTGGTAGACCGCGGGCCGCAGATTGCCGCGTCGATGGGCGATGGCATACGCCCCTCGATCATCGAAGCCAGCCAGGCACTGGGGCTTGAATGGGTACTGAACACCTCGGTCGCCTCGGTGGACGCCGGTGGCGTGACCCTGGCGGATGGGCAGCGGATTGAATCAAGCACCGTGATCTGGACCATCGGCTTTCGCGCCAACCCGCTGGCCGAACAGGTTGAGGGCACCCGCGATCCCCAGGGCCGCCTGCACGTGGACGCCACCCTCAAGGTCAAGGGCCAGGCTGCCATCTTCGCCGCTGGCGACGTGGCCTACGCCGCCACAGACGAGCTGGGCAACGTCGCTGCCATGTCCTGCCAGCACGCCATCGCCCTGGGCCGCTACGCCGGCAACAACGTCGCCGCCGATCTGATCGGCGTAGCCCCCATGGCCTACAGCCAACCCAAATACGTCACCTGCCTCGACCTCGGCGCCTGGGGCGCGGTGTACACCGAAGGCTGGGACCGTCAGCTCAAGCTGGTGGGCCAGGAAGCCAAGGAGCTCAAACAGCAGATCAATAGCGTGTGGATCTACCCACCGGCGGCGGATAGAGCGGTGGCGCTGGCAGCGGCCGATCCGTTGATTCCGGTGGCGTAGAACAGTCAGTCAAGCGAACGCAATGCTCAAGGCAGTGAAGATCAAATGTGGGAGCTGGCTTGCCTGCGAAAGCGGTCGTGCAGTAACAGACGCAGTGACTGACACTCCGCTTTCGCGAGCAAGCCCGCTCCCACAGTTTGATCGCGGCGTGTCAGGTGGGAATGTGTCGTTTGTCGGGCCGCCATCGCAGCATAGGTATCTACACAACTTTGTGGGCTGTAGCAGCAGACGGTAACCACGATGCGCAGCGAGTCGCTCTTGATCTGCTTTTGATCTTAGGCGCCCCGTCAAACCACGCTGGCCGGAATTCGACAGGGATTTGGGGGGTAAACCGGCAGGGATGCCGGTTTAGCCGCCCCGCGCCATGGATGGCGCGTGGCGGCGGCCCCCCAAATCACTGGCGGATTACGGGCACACCGAGCCCAGGCGAGGTGCCGAGTGGTGGGGCAAGAGCGTTTTGCTTACTTTTGCGCTTTTCAAAAGTGAGCCGCCGTCAGGGCGGAACCCTAGGTGGCCGTTACCGCAGGAATGGATATGTACTCAGTAGGACTGTGTCGGCTGTCAGGCCGCCATCGCAGCGATGCGGCGACCCGACAAGCCAGCTCCCACATATAGCCTGCAGTTATCCGTTGGATACGGGCCGATCAGCTTGGCGTCGGGGCACCACCCTGCCCAAACCGCCGAATCGCCAGGCAATACCCCACCAACGCCAACCCCGCCAGCAAACCGCCCGCCGCGCCGATCCAGGCGAAGCCGAAGTGGCTGCCGACCCAACTGCCCATCAACGCACCACCGCCGATGCCGATGTTGTAGATCCCGGAAAACATCGCCATGGCCACATCCGTGGCATCCGGTGCCAGCACCAGCACCTTGGACTGCATGGCCAGGCCAAACCCCATGATCGCCATGCCCCAGAAAATACTTAGCCCCACCAGGTAAGACTCGGCGCCGCTCAACGGCAGCATCAGCGCCAGGCACGCGGCGAGGATAGACACCGCGCCGATCACGAACAGGTGGGGGTTGAAGCGATGCACCAGGCTGAACAACAACGAGCCGATGATGCCAGCACCACCGAACACCAGCAGGATCAGGGTCACGGCACTGCCGCCCAGGCCGGCGACGCCTTCGACGAAAGGTTCGATGTAGCTGTAGGCGGTGAATTGGGCGGTGACGGTCATCGCCGTCAGCACGTACAGCGCCACCAGCGCCGGACGCTTGAACAATAGCGGCAGGCTGCGCAGGGAGCCGGAGTTCTGGCTGGGCAGCAACGGCAAGGTGCGCGCCAGCCAGAACACCAGCGCGGCGGCGAACGCGGCGATCACCAAAAAGGTAGTGCGCCAGCCCATGGCCTCGCCCAACAGACGGCCCAAGGGAATGCCCAACACCATCGCCAGGGATGTGCCGGTGGCCAGCAAGCCAAGGGCCTGCACCTGCTTGCCTTCTGGCGCCAGGCGTACGGCCAGTGAAGCCGTGATCGACCAGAACAACGCATGGGCCAGGGCGATGCCGACCCGACTGACCATCAGCAAGCCGAAGCTGGTGGCCACGCTGGAAAGAATATGGCTGGCGATAAACAGGCCGAACAGCACGATCAGCAATTTGCGCCGTTCGACGTTGCGGGTCAGCAGCATCACCGGCAACGAGGTCAGCGACACGATCCACGCATAAATGGTGAGCATCAGGCCGACGCTGGCCACGGGCATGTCAAAGCTGGCGCCGATGGCGCTGAGCAGCCCGACCGGGACGAATTCGGTGGTATTGAACACAAACGCGGCCAGCGCGAGGGCGATGACCGGTTGCCAGTTGGCTTGGGGGGTTGCGGCTGAAAGGCTCATTGACGGGCGCGGTACTCTGACGGTGATCAAACGGCCACCCAGGACAAGCGCCGCCGCCGAGCATTCTATAGGTTTCTCGCACCGCTGTTGCTGCGGATCGTCGCCCGACGACCTAAGGCGAAGTCATGGTAATGATGTAGTTGCCTGACTGGATGAGCTTACCGGCGCGGTCTACCAACACGTAACGCTGATCGTAATAGCGCCCCTCGCCGCTGTCCGCCACCAGCCGCACATGGGGTGCGTCGACACTGACCACCGGCGCGACACTGCGCACCTCGATTCGGCTGCCACGACTGGATTGGGCACAGCCGCGCAGTTCCATTACCGAACCGCTGCGCGCATTTGTCGCACACCCTGACTCGACAATGGCGCCGCTGAACCTGATGGTGCCCTGCCCCACGGTTTGTGCGGCGCCGCAGGTACTTGCCCACAGCCCCAGAAGGCCAGTCATTACCGCTACACGATGAACGTTCATGCCGACACTCCTTCTTGGGTTAGTTAAGAAGTAAGTCGTCGGCACGCCGGTTAACTTGAGCTTATTTACCCGCCAATGAGAGGTGCGTCACGGATCCACCTGCCCCATCAACTCAGGAATGCTCTCCGGCCGCTGGGCATAGCGTTGGGCCAACGCCGCACAAACCATCAACTGGATCTGGTGAAACAGCATCAACGGCAAAATCAACACCCCCATACTCGCCCCGGCAAACAGCACCTGCGCCATCGGCACGCCGGTCGCCAGGCTTTTCTTCGAGCCGCAGAACAGGATGGTGATGCGGTCCTCCTGATTAAAGCCAAACGCCTTGCCCAGCAGCGTAGACGCCACCAGCACCAGGGCCAGCAACACGCAGCAGGCCACCACCAAGCCGCCCAATTCCCACAGCGGGATCTGGTGCCAGATGCCTTCGTTGACAGCCTCGCTGAAAGCCCCGTAGACCACCAACAGAATCGAGCCCTGGTCGACGAATTTCAGCCAGGCTTTGTTACGCCCGACCCAGCCCCCAATCCAGCGGCTGGCGACTTGCCCGGCAATGAACGGCAGCAACAACTGCACGCTGATTTTGACAATTGCATCGACTGTGGAGCCGCCATCACCGTGTACGTTGAGCAGCAGCGCTACCAGCAGCGGCGTCAGGAAGATGCCGAACAGGCTGGACGCCGCCGCGCTGCAGATGGCCGCCGGGATGTTGCCGCGGGCCAGGGAGGTAAAGGCAATCGCCGATTGCACGGTGGCCGGCAAGGCGCAGAGGTAGAGCATGCCCATGTACAGCTCGGTGCCGATCAGCGGCGACAGCACTGGCTTGAGCGCCAGGCCCAGCAACGGAAACAGTACGAAGGTCAGGCTGAACACCAGTAAATGCAGGCGCCAGTGACCGGCACCGGCGACGATGGCCTTGCGCGACAGCTTGGCGCCGTGCAGGAAAAACAGCAGCGCGATGGCCAGGTTGGTGACCCAGCCGAACGCCACGGCGGTCTGGCCGCTGGCGGGCAGCAGTGAGGCGAGGATCACGGTGGCGATCAGGGTGAGGGTGAAGTTGTCGGGGAGAAACCGGGGCCGGGTCATAAGCAATTCTTCCAGGGGTTGCCAAGAGCGTCGCGACGACTCTAACGTAACCACCTGTTACCGACTAACGCCAATGAGCCAGTAAATGCCGCCTAAAGGACATGAAAAAGCCGTGCGCCGTAGTGTTCCTGGGCTTTCCAGCCTGCCTAGGCCGGTGTACGGGCGCACTGAATCCTTGCCCAATCGGGCGCTGACGCGACGCCACAGCCACCCGTGGGTGCAGTTGTCCTACGCGATTTCCGGGGTATTGGAGATCCAGACCAGCGTCGGCCGTTTCGTCGCGCCACCCCAGCGTGCGGTGTGGATCCCGGCCGGCATGCCCCATCGGGTGTTCAGTTCGCCCCTTACGGAAATGCGCAGTTTGTATCTTGATTGCAGCGTCACCGCCTGGGCCGCCGAGCGTTGCCAGGTGCTGGAGGTGAGCAGTTTGCTACGCGAGCTGATCCGCAACTTCAGCCAATTGCCGGTGGAATATACCGAGGACGGGGCGGACGGACGCCTGGCCCAGGTGCTGCTCGACCAGCTCGCCGCCGCGCCCCAGGTGGATTTGATGTTGCCGCTGCCTCACGACCCGCGGCTGCGGCAGATCTACCGCAGCCTCAACCTGCACCCCGAGCAACAGACCACGTTGGGCGAGTGGAGCCGCAAGCTGGGAGTCAGCGAAAAAACCCTCAGTCGGGTGTTCCTGAGTGACACCGGGCTGACATTGCGCGCGTGGCGCCAGCGCCTGCGCCTGTTAAGCGCCCTGCCCGCCCTGGAACAAGGCGAGCGGGTGACGGATGTGGCATTGGGGTGTGGCTATGAATCGACCTCAGCCTTTATCAACGCGTTTCGTCAGCAGTTTGATTCCACCCCCGGTGAATTCTTCCGCTGACCCTTTCCCACGATGCAAATAATCCCCAAACCCACGCTCGGCTGGTATTGTGCCGCGCTTTGAAACACAGCAACCGACTGCGAGGAAATGGACGTTGAACACTGACGAAAAAATGACCGGGGACCTGTTCGAGGTTGATAAGCGCCTGTCACTCAAGCCCGTGGTGGACTTCAACGCCTACCTGCGCAGCGCCTTCGGCGACGGCCCTTGCACCTGCGTGCGCTGCACGGCCAACGGCGGCGATGAAAGCGGCTACGAGTTCCAACACACCTTCACCTTCGAGGGTAAGCCCGTGCACCGCCGCTTCGCTTCGACGGCGGGTAGTGATGTGTTGATGGCGTTGAAAAAGGCCTGGTTGTCGTACACCAAGGCCGAGCTGCCGCTCAGTGGTGTGTTGGCGCTGGATACGGTGAAGGAATTCGTCGAGCCGCAACTGCACAAACGCCTGGCACCGCTGTTTGTGGCCAGTGGGCTGGTCAAGGATGTCGACGGCGAGTTGCGCATTCAGCCGCAAGCCGCAGCCTGACAGAGGCTAATGTGGGAAACACCACTTTCGAAGCAAAGAAGAACCATGTGGGAGCTGGCTTGCCTGCGAAAGCGGTAGCGCAGTAACAGATGCAGTGACTGCCACACCGTTATCGCAACATACAACTCTGTGGGCTGAAGGCGCAGTCGGTAACCACGATGCGAAGCGAGCCGCTCTTGATCTTGATCTGCTTGTGATCTTAGGCGCCCCGTCAAACCACGCGGGCGGATTACGGGCACACCGAGCCCAAGCGAGGTGCCGAGTGGTGGGGCAAGAGCGCTTTGCTTACTTTGGCCTGGGCCGCCTTCGCGAGCAAGCCCGCTCCCACAGTTGGATTGTGGGGTGTCAGGTAGATAGGTGTTGCTTGTCATGCCGTCTTCGCAGGCAAGCCAGCTCCCACATTGGTCCTGTATTGCCCACAGAATCAGCGCCTGGCACAGATCCCCTGTGGGAGCGGGCTTGCTCGCGAAGGCGGCGTGTCAGTCACTGAATATTCAACTGAACCACCGCTATCGCAGGCAAGCTCCCATATTTTCCCGGGTATTGGCCTAGAAACCGGGAACGCCTTGTACGCGCAACTCAGGCGTCAGTTCGTCCAGCGGCTCGGTCAGCGGCCGGTCGTTCCCACCCGGCAGCAGGATCACCTTACGGCATTCCTCCTCGGCTTTATCAAACAGCTCATACCCCCGCGCCGCCTGCTCCAGGGGCAGCCTGTGAGTGATGATCGCCTCCGGGTGCAGATGCCCCAGCTCGATATGCTCCAACAGCTCCGGTAAGAACCGCCGCACATGGGTCTGGCCCATCTTGAAGGTCAGGCCCTTGTCAAAGGCATCGCCAAACATAAAGCCATGGATAAACCCGGCATACACCCCGGCGACGCTGACCACTCCACCGCGGCGTACGGCAGCGATGCACTGGCGCAGGGCCTTGCCGCTGCTGCCCTCGATCTTCAGGGCCGTGAGCAGGGTTTCCGTGGTACTGCCCTTGGCCTCGAAACCCACCGCGTCCACCACGCCATCGACGCCGCGCATGCCGGCGGTCTGGCGGATGATGGTGTCAGCCGGGTCCTCGTCTTCTTCGAAGTTGATCGGGATCACGCCGTACATTTTCTGCGCATAGGCCAAACGATACGGATGGTCGTCGACCATGAAGATCTGCTCGGCGCCCAGCATCTGCGCGCACGCCGCACTGAGCAGGCCCACGGGCCCGGCACCATAAATCGCCACACTAGAGCCTTTGCCAATGCCGGCATTGGTCACTGCCTGCCAAGCGGTGGGCAGAATATCGGAGAGGAACAGCACCTTCTCATCCGCCAGGGTGCCGGGCACCTTGAACGGCCCGGTGTTGGCCTTGGGCACCCTCACCCACTCCGCCTGGCCGCCGGGAATGCCGCCATACAGGCGGCTGTAGCCAAACAGCGCGGCCCCCGGTGGGATGGCTTTTTTATTCAGGATCGCACCGCGCCCATCGTTGGTGGTTTCGCAGGCGGCGAATTGCTGGAGCTGGCAGAAAAAACAATCGCCACAGGCAATCACGAACGGAATCACCACACGGTCGCCGCGTTGCACCGCAGTGACGGCCGGGCCGGTTTCTTCGACGATGCCCATGAACTCATGGCCGAAGATATCGCCATGCTCCACGGTCGGGATCTTGCCACGGTACAAGTGCAGGTCCGAGCCACAGATTGCGGTGGCGGTGACCCGCAGAATGATGTCGTCGGGTTGTTCAATGATCGGATCGGGCACGGTATCCACCTGCACCTTGTGTGCGCCCTGGTAAGTCATCGCTCGCATGCTCTGCGCTCCTGCCGTTGAGGGGTTACTCATTAAGGGCGCAGCAGCCCCATCAGTGTTCCTTCGACGTAGAGCGACACCCGATCAATGGTCGCCGCGCGTCTGGGCCAACAGCAGATCGACTACCTGGCGCACGCTGGCAAGCGCATCGGCGCCGCTGGCCTGGGCCTGGGCGTGCCAACGCAACTGCTCGGTCGCGCTGTTGCCGCGTAGCAGCAAGGCATTCAAGGTATCGAACAACAGCGGCTCGCCCATGGCCTCTGCGGTGGCGGCAAACGTCTGTCGGGCACATTGCAGCCATTGCTCAGCGCTGCCCAGGGTGCCGGTGTCGTCCAGCGCAAAGGTACCAGCGGCTCCATACCGCTTGGCCTGCCAGCGATTCTCCTTGAGCAGCCAGCGCGCCTCGGCACTGAAACCAGCGCCAGGACGCTGCATCGCGCAGGCATAGGTGACCATCACTCGAAACAACGTGGCGAGGGCCAAGGCATCCGTCAGCCGTGGGCAGGCGTCGGTCATGCGCAGTTCTAGGGTGGGGTAACGCGCCGCCGGGCGAATGCCCCACCAGCCATTGCCATCGGCCTTGATCGCGCCGATGCGTTGCAACAGGGCCAGGTAGCGCAGGTACTCGGCCCAGTCGGTGAAGTGTTCTGGCACGCCCATGCGGGGCCACTCGTCGCAAGCGGCCTGGCGGTAGCTCATAAAGCCGCTGGGCGCGCCGTCCCAGAAGGGAGACGAGCAACTGAGCAGCAGCAACAACGGCAACCACGGCGACACCTGGTTCATCACCGCGATGCGGTCCAACGCCTGCGGCACCTGCACATGCACATGCAGCCCGCACAACACACTGCGCCGCGCTACGTATTGAATATCGTCGAACAGTTGCCGGAAATGCGCCTGATCGGTCGGCCGTTGCCCACGCCAATCGGCCAGCGGGTGGCTGCCGGCGCACACCACACCGAGGCCGAACTCAGCCAGGGATTGCGCCAGGTTGCCGCGTACTGCTCGGAAGTAGTTCTTCGCTTCGGCGCTGGAGGTGAACACCGGAGAGGCCGCCTCGATCTGGCCCTGGAACATCTCAAAGGAGAAGCCCGCGCCAATCGCTTCGCGGCAGGCCGCCAGCACCGCCGCAGACGGCTCGCCGACCATCTGACGGCTGTGCAGGTCGGTGATGAAGTATTCCTCTTCAATACCAAAGGTGAGCATCGGCATTCAGCGCAATCGGGTGACAGTCAGCGCGACCACGGCAATGCGCTCCACCTGCTCATAGCCTGGCTTTTCCAGTTCTTCACCAAAAACGTCCGGGTCCAGTTCGCGGTAGGTCCAGCCGTAGGCGTCGCTGCCCAGCAGCGGCTTGACCGCCTCCAGGAAGGGATCGCTGCCGGCCACCATCGCCACCCCGGTGTACAACAGCAGGCTCCCGCCCAGGGCCAGGCACCCAATGGACTCACTGACGATGCGCAGCGACAACTGCTCCCCCAGGGCGCCACCACCATGGCGATAGGCGCGCTGGCGGTCATCTTTCATGTACGGCGGGTTGGCGACGATCAGGTCGAACTCGCCCTCCACACTGGCCAGCACGTCACTGTGGTAAACGCTGAGGTTATTCAGCCCGGCCAGTTCGGCATTCACTGCCGTCATGCGCAGGGCACGGGGGTTGATATCCACCGCCAGCACCTGGGCGTCATGTCGGGCTTTAGCAATCACCAGCGCGCCGACACCGGCGCCACAGCCGATGTCCACGGCGCGCTTGAGGGGCTCGAAACGCTGTTGCAGGTAGGCTTCGATTACCTGGGCAAAGCGGTAGCTGTCGGGGCCGAAAAACACCGCGTCCGCCTGATCGGTGGGATAAGGCGAATGAGCGAACAACAGCTCATCGAGGCTCGACCAACGCACCGTGCTGCGCCATAGCGCGCCATGTTTTTCGATCACATCCGCTTGCTGCAACTCCTCACGCAAGGCCTCGGGCAACAGGCCTTGATCAAACGGCATCGACCACCCGAACACATCGCGCAGCGTCATTGCCAGGGGCGTCGCCAGCCGCCGATAGACACGCTCATGGGTCAAGGGCGTCGGCGTGATAAAGCGATAACCGCCCTCCTTCAACCCCCGGCCCAGGTTCAACAAGGCACGATCAGCCAGTTGTTGCGCAGACATAGGCACATTCCTTAGCGCAGGCGCGCACGCAGTTGGATAAAGCGGCGAGTGGCATACAGCCCGGCAGGCGTGCAATGACGGCGTGCCGACAGCCATGGGATCAGCGCATTGAGCTGTTGCACATCGGGCAGGTTGCACAACGACTCCGCCAGGGCCTGGGTATCAGGATCCGCGGGACGATGCTGCTCGCGGGAAAACCGGCTGCCGCGTCCCGGCCGCACCGGCGCCACGCGTTCGCTGGCCACCCACTCACCGGCGATCCAGTCATGGATCAACTGTTTTTCATAACCGCTGAACACACCAAACATTGCGGCGCCAGCACCCTCGATGAGTTGCCAGAAGCGGCTGTTGGCGGGGTCCTGGTTGTGCTGGATCCAGCCCTTGTCTTCCAGGGCCTTGAGGAACGCGCCGATCTGTCCAGGCTGGGCCAGCCACTGGTTGACGGTTTGGCCTTCGAAGCGGCAATAGTCCGAATGCATGTGCTGGCCGAAGGCGCGCTTGCGCTCGAGCATCGCCACCACTTGGTCCTGCAGGTTGAACTGTTTGATGACAGACGTGGTGCCCAGGCCCAGATCATTCAGACGGTAGCCTGCGGCCACCCGGCGATAGAAGCCTGCCTTGCCCTCACCCAGCGGCAACAGGTTCAGCACCGATTGCGCCGCCTTGCAGGCGTGGCCACTGCTGGCGTTGTCGATGGTGACATGCAGCGTGAAATAATAAGGGTCGATGCCCAACTCACTGAGTTCATAGGCGGTGATCAACAGGTGCAGCGGCAGTTGCTCGTAACCCAGGTTGAAGCCAATGACCTCCGGCAGGAACTCGTCGGCACACACACCCAGCGCCAGTTGCAGCGCGCCTTGCAGGTAATGGTCATCCTCAAGGCCGGCTTCGCTGTCGGCATCGTGTTCGCTGAGCAACTTGCGGTAGATCACCACATGGTTCTGCGCGGCTTCACCGTCGCCCAATTCTTCCAAGTAAGTGGTGAGCAGGCCGTCGAAGCGCTGGTCTTGCCAATAGCGCAGCAAGCCGTAGAGCCAGGCGCCGTCGACCTGTTTGGTCGGCGCCACGCACTGCAGGAAATACAACGCATGGGCCTTGTTCTGGAAATACCGCCGCGGCCCACCGTTTCGGCGCTGTTCCAGATAGTCGGCATAGGCCTGGGCCACCTCGGCGCAGCGCTGCTCTACCCAGGCCAGCAGCTGTTCGGGGGCCTCTGGCAAGTCGCAGTCGGTGGCTTCTACCAGGGCCAATTGATCCTGCAGGTATTCACGCGCCAATTCAGCGGCATCTTGGGTTTCGCCGTGCAGTTGTTGGTACACCCGTTGATGGCGGCCCTGGGCCGAGTCGGTGAGAGAGGCCGGCTGGCCTGACAGCGCTGTAAGGAGTGTCATGATGGCAGTTTCCGCAAAGTCCGTTACAACGGGCCTCCCACAAGGTGGCCCCGCAAGAGCGCTTGAAAAACATGCGCTTCTAAGATGCAGAACCTTGAGAGGTGCGGAAAATTCAGATGGGATTGTTAACCTGGAGACAAGCGGTCGCGGTGTTATTGCGATGGGGCATTGGGTCAATAGTCGTGCCCAACGCGATATGAGGGGAAATCAGGGATACTCCTGCCGAGCGTGCAACACGTTGACTATCTCGATGCGCTCTGCTGTTACTCGATACACCAGGACATAATTGGGGTGAACGACGACCTCCCGAGTGCCGGGCACGCGGCCGTTCGGATACAGGTAAGGATGCTCGGTCAGTGGCAGAGGCGCACCTTCAAGACGTGTCTTGATACGACGCGCAGCCCCAGGATTCTCTGCTGCAATGAAAGTAACGATGTCAATCAGGTCGCTGATAGCCTCATCAAGCCAAACGACACTCAACATCAGGCTTTGACCCTCTGCTTGCGTTCTGCTTCAAGAATAATCGCCTCAACCCTCGCCATGACTTCGTCATGGGGCACACCAGGTCCGGGGTTGGCCAGGCTTTTTTCTACTTTGGCGCGAAACCAAAGATCATGGCTACTTGCCTGCTCTTCAGTTTCAAATTCGGAAACAATTGGGGAAAGTGGAACACCCATGGGATGATCTCCTGTATGAATGCTCAGCAGTTTAGTCCCAAGCTAGCAGGCTGTCTCGGACCACCAGATGAAATGCAGGTGGCCCACCCACAAACAAAAAAACAACGGCACGCAAGCGTGCCGTTGTGTTCAGCTCATTCAGCGAAATTACTTACGTGCAGCCTCCCACTGCTTGAGCAGGTCGTTGTAGTTCACGGTTTCGCCCTTGGGCTTCTCGTTGGCCAGTTTCGGCTTCGGCGCGCCCGGCTGGTCGAACCAGTATTGCGCGTCACGCTCGGGGTTCATTTTCGGGCCGCACACCGGTTGCACCTTGGAGCGTTCCAGGCGCGTCATGATCGCATCCTGCTCCTTGGCCAGGTTGTCCAGCGCCTGTTGCGGGGTTTTCTCGCCGCTGGCCGCTGCGGCGATGTTGCTCCACCACAGTTGCGCCAGGCGCGGGTAGTCCGGCACGTTGGTGCCCGTCGGCGACCACTCGGTGCGCGCCGGGCTACGGTAGAACTCCACGAGGCCACCGAGTTTGGGCGCCATGTCGGTCATGGCCTGGGAGTTGATATCGGACTCACGAATCGGCGTCAGGCCAACGATGGTTTTCTTCAACGACACGGTTTTGGAGGTCACGAACTGCGCGTAGAGCCAGGCCGCGAGTTTCTGCTTTTCGGGGGTGGACTTGAGGAAGGTCCAGGAGCCTACGTCCTGATAGCCCTTCTTCATGCCTTTTTCCCAATACGGCCCGACTGGGGACGGCGCCATGCGCCACTTCGGCGTACCGTCGGCATTCACCACCGGCAGGCCCGGCTTGACCATGTCGGCGGTAAACGCGGTGTACCAGAAGATCTGCTGAGCAATGTTGCCCTGGGATGGCACCGGGCCGGATTCAGAGAAAGTCATCCCCGCCGCTTCCGGTGGCGCGTAGGCTTTCATCCAGTCCACGTATTTCTGCGTGGCGAATACCGCCGCCGGGCCGTTGGTGTCGCCGCCACGGGTGACGCTGGAGCCCACCGGGTGGCAGTCCTCCACACGAATGCCCCACTCGTCCACCGGCAGGCCGTTGGGCAAGCCCTTGTCGCCGCCGCCGGCCATGGAGAACCAGGCATCGGTGAAACGCCAGCCCAGGGACGGATCTTTCTTGCCGTAGTCCATGTGCCCATAAATGCGCTTGCCGTCGATTTCCTTGACGTCTTCGCTGAAGAACTTGGCGATGTCTTCATACGCCGACCAATTCACCGGCACGCCCAGGTCGTAGCCGTATTTCTCCTTGAACTTGGCCTTCAGCTCCGGCCGCTCGAACCAGTCGGCGCGGAACCAGTAGAGGTTGGCGAACTGCTGGTCGGGCAACTGGTAGATCTTGCCGTCCGGCGCGGTGGTGAACGACAGGCCGATGAAGTCCTTGAGGTCCAGGGTGGGCGAGGTGAAGTCCTTGCCTTCGTTGGCCATCAGGTCGGTGATGGATTCGGTCTTGCCATAGCGAAAGTGCGTACCGATCAAGTCGGAATCGTTGACCCAGCCGTCATAGATGTTCTTGTCGGATTGCATCTGGGTTTGCAGCTTCTCCACCACGTCGCCTTCCTGCAGCAGGTCGTGGGTCAGCTTGATGCCGGTGATTTCACTGAAGGCCTTGGCCAGCACCTTGGATTCGTACTCGTGGGTGGTGAGGGTTTCCGACACCACGTTGATCTTCATCCCACGGAACGGCTCCGACGCCTTGATAAACCACTTCAACTCCTCCAGCTGTTGGGCTTCGGTAAGGGTCGAGGGTTTGAACTCGCTGCCGATCCATTTTTTAGCGGCATCTTCATACGCATCGGCCCAGGCCGAAGCGCTCAAACCACTGAGGGCCAGTACGGCGGCCAATGAAATGCTATGTCGCAGCTTATTGTTTTTATTCAACATAGAGACCTCCAGGTTAGTTTCAAACGGGGCTATCGGCAATCACCTCCCTTGTAGAAGCGAGCTTGCTCGCGAAGAACGCAAAGACACCGCGGGCTACCAGGAGCACTGCGTTATCGTTGACGACTTTCGCGAGCAAGCTCGCTCCTACAGGGTTGCGCACAGCTAGCCCCAACGCATCACACTCAACAGCCATACCAGGGAGAGCGCGGACGCCACCCAGATGCTCCAGTCGGTAACGCCAATGACCAGCAAATGCAGGTAGGCGCTGCCGAGCAGACCGATAAACAAGCGATCGCCACGGGTGGTGCTGATCGGCAGCAAACCGCGCCGCGGGATGCTTGGCGAACGCAGTTCCCAAGTGGTCATGCCCGCCAGAATCAGGGCAATACCGCCAAAGAACAGCGCTGTGGGGGTGGTCCAGGCCATCCATTCCATCATCGACTCCTCTAGACCCGGCCCAGGGCAAAGCCCTTGGCCACGTGGTTGCGAACAAACCAGATCACCAGCATGCCCGGCAGGATGGTCAACACCCCCGCCGCTGCCAGCACGCCCCAATCAATGCCGGAGGCCGACACCGTACGGGTCATCACCGCTGCGATGGGCTTGGCGTTGACCGAGGTGAGCGTGCGCGCCAGCAGCAATTCGACCCAGGAAAACATGAAACAGAAAAACGCCGTGACGCCGATACCGGAGCCGATCAGCGGGATAAAAATCTTCACGAAGAACTTGGGAAAACTATAGCCGTCGATGTAGGCAGTTTCGTCGATTTCCTTGGGCACACCGGACATGAAGCCTTCCAGGATCCATACCGCCAAGGGCACGTTGAACAGGCAATGGGCCAGCGCCACGGCGATGTGCGTGTCGAACAGGCCAATGGATGAATACAGCTGGAAGAACGGCAGCAGGAACACTGCCGGGGGCGCCATACGGTTGGTGAGCAGCCAGAAGAACAGGTGCTTGTCACCCAGGAAGCGGTAGCGCGAGAACGCATAGGCCGCTGGCAGCGCCACGCTCAGGGAGATCACCGTGTTCAGGCTCACGTAGTACAGCGAGTTGAGGTAGCCGGTGTACCAGCTCGGGTCGGTGAAGATCACCTTGTAGTTGGCCAGGGTGAAATCCTGCGGAAACAGGGTCAGGCCGCCGAGGATTTCGGTGTTGCTCTTGAAGGACATGTTCAGCAGCCAGTAGATCGGCACCAGCAGGAACAGGATGTAAAGCAGTAATGGAATCAGCTTGCGTTTGCTCATGTTGGCGGCCTCAGCGGTTGGCGTCGGAATGGGTCATGGCGGTGTAGAACAGCCAGGACACCAACAGGATGATCAGGAAGTACACCAGGGAAAACGCCGCCGCCGGGCCCAGGTCGAATTGGCCGACGGCCATTTGAGTAAGCGTCTGGCTCAGGAAAGTGGTGGCATTACCCGGCCCGCCGCCGGTGAGCACGAAGGGTTCGGTGTAAATCATGAAGCTGTCCATGAAGCGCAGCATCACCGCAATCAGCAGCACGCTTTTCATCTTCGGCAACTGGATATGTCGGAACACAGCCCAGGCCGATGCACGATCAATCCGTGCGGCCTGGTAGTACACGTCCGGAATGGCCCTTAAACCTGAGTAGCACAGCAGCGCCACCAATGAGGTCCAGTGCCACACATCCATGACCAGCACGGTGACCCAGGCGTCCATGGTGTTGGCAGCATAGTTGTAGCTGACGCCCATGGCGTTGAGGGTCGAGCCCAGCAGGCCGATGTCGGCACGGCCAAAAATCTGCCAGATGGTGCCGACCACGTTCCACGGAATCAGCAACGGAATGGCGAGAATGATCAGCACCAGCGAGGACCAACGGCCCTTGGTGGGCATGGTCAGGGCGATGGCGATGCCCAGCGGGATCTCGATCAGCAGCACGCAGGCCGAGTAGATGAACTGGCGCAGCAGCGAATCGTGCAGGCGTGGGTCGAGCAGCACCTGCTTGTACCAGTCGGCCCCGACAAAATAGCGGCTGGACTGGTCGAAAATGTCCTGCACCGAATAGTTGACCACCGTCATCATCGGGATCACCGCACTGAACGCCACCAGCAAGAACACCGGCAACACCAGCCACCAGGCCTTGTTGTTCTGCACCTTGTTCATGGCGCCACCTCCAGCAGGTAATCGTCGGCGTAGAGCATCAGCCATTGCGCGGGGAAGCTGATGGAGGCCTTCCCTTCCGGCACCGGCTTGTCCTCGGCCAAGCGCACTTTTAGCGTGGCACCGTCGAGGTTGAGGGTCATGATCTTGTAGGTGCCGAGGTCTTCCACATGGACGACGTCGGCTTGCAGGGCGTCAGGGTTGTACTCGTCCCATACGTGGATAAATTCCGGACGAATGCCGACCTGGAGCTTTTTGTAGTCGGTGGTGTTGAGACGTTGCTGCAACGCTTCGGACAGCGGCAACAGGGTATTGGCGAACCCTACACCGCCAGCCTTGGCCTGCACCTCGATCAGATTCATCCCAGGGCTACCGATGAAGTAACCGACAAAGGTGTGGCTGGGCCGCTCGAACAATTCACGCGGCGTACCGAACTGCACGATCTGCCCGCCATACATCACCGCAATCTTGTCGGCGAAGGTGGAGGCTTCCAGTTGATCGTGGGTGACGTAGACCATGGTGATATTGAACTGCTCGTGAATCTGCTTGAGCTTGCGCCGCAGTTTCCACTTCAGGTGCGGGTCGATCACCGTCAGCGGCTCATCAAAGAGAATGGCCGACACGTCATCGCGCACCAGGCCACGGCCCATGGAGACTTTCTGTTTTTCGTCGGCGGTGAGGTTGCGGGCTTTTTTGCTGAGCAGGTTTTGCAGGTCGAGGACTTCGGCGATCTCCTGCACCTTGCTATGGATTTTCGCTTCGGCCATGCCCTGGTTACGCAGCGGGAACGCCAGGTTGTCGAACACCGTCATGGTGTCGTACACCACCGGAAACTGGAACACCTGGGCGATATTGCGTTTTTCCGGGGTCAAGTCGTTGACCACTTGGGTATCGAACAGTACCTGACCTTCGGACGGGCTGAGCAGCCCGGAGATGATATTGAGCAGCGTGGACTTGCCGCAGCCCGACGGCCCGAGCAAGGCGTAGGCACCGCCCTGCTCCCACACATGGTTCATTTCCCGGATGGCGTAGTCTTCTGGCCCTATGGGCGTAGGGCTGTAGCTATGGGCCAGGTTGCGCAAATGGATCTCGGCCATCAGGCAACCCTCGCGACACGGCGCCCGGGGGCCTGGACCAAGCGGCCCTGACCATCGAACACAAACAGTTTATGGGTGGGGATATACACGCGGATCGGCGCGTCCACGTCGTACTCATGCACCCCCGGCAGGTGCAGTACTAACAGAAAGTGCTCACTGCGCACATGCAGGAAAGTTTCCGAGCCGCTGATCTCCGCGACTTCCACGGTCACCGCCAGCTCCAGGTCATCGTCATTGCTCGGCACCAGGCTGATATGGCTTGGGCGCACGCCAAAGCGGAATTCGCCTTCGCCGATGGGGCGCAGGTCAACGTTGAGTGGGAAATGCACGAAATTGGCGAAGCTCACTTCGTTGCCGCTGATGCGCCCTGGCATCAGGTTGATCGGCGGCTCGGAGAACAGCTCAGCGGCGAGCACGGTCTGCGGCTGGTGGTAGACCTCGGCAGCCTTGCCGCTCTGGATCACCCGGCCCTCGTGAAGAATCGTGGTGGTGCCACCCAGGGCCAAAGCCTCGTTGGGCTCGGTGGTGGCATATATCGCGATGGTGTGGCGCGCCTTGAACAGTTCGCGCATTTCCTGGCGCAGTTCTTCGCGCAGTTTGTAGTCCAGGTTGACCAGCGGTTCATCGAACAGAATCAGTTCGGCGTCTTTCACCAGGGCGCGGGCCATGGCGGTGCGTTGCTGCTGGCCACCGGACAGCTCCAGGGGGTGGCGCTGCAGGAATTTCTCGATGCGCAGCATCTTGGCGGTTTCCAGCACCTTGCTCTGGATCACCTCATTGGAGACACCGGCCTGGCGCAACGGTGAGGCGATGTTCTCGAACACGGTCATGGTCGGGTAGTTGATGAACTGCTGGTAGACCATCGACACATTGCGCAGGCGCACCGGCTTTTGCGTGACGTCCACGCCGTTCATCAGGATGCGACCGCTGTCGGGTTTGTCCAGGCCGGCCATCAGGCGCATCAGGCTGGTCTTGCCCGACAGGGTGCGACCGAGCAGGACGTTGAAAGAACCGGCTTCGAACCGCAGGTTGGCGTCGTCGATCCAGGTTTGGCCGTCGACAACGCGGGAGACATGTTCCAGGGTCAATGACATGACACGACCTTTTTTATTATTGGAATGAATCTGGTCCGTTGTCAGAGCGAGTTTCGTGCCAAAACCGCAAGCGCTTGATGTGCAAGGAAATGGGTGAATCATGATGTTCAGGAGTGAACAATCCGGCTGAACAACTGAACACTGCCGGGGTTGACAATGAACAGTTGTGAACAACACTCTCATAACCAACACAGACTAAATGTGGGAGCGGGCTTGCTCGCGAATGCGGTGGGTCAGTCAATCATCGGTCGACTGATACACCGCATTCGCGAGCAAGCCCGCTCCCACAGTTTGAATCGGTTTCTTCAGTTAGATATGCAAAAACAATAACAATAAAAATGAAGGTCGCACGATGGCCGAACCCTTGACCCACGACACCCTTATCCAGGAATCCTGGCGCCGTTGCCGCGCCTATGGCCTGGACCACCAGAGCGCCCCCAGCTTTGACCAACTGCCCGCCGAAGGCATTCGCCAACTGCTGGAAAGCCAGCACTCCCTGGTACAGACCACCCACCAGGAAGTATTGCCCTACTACGAAAACATCCTCAGCAATTCCAATTGCCTGATCATGCTGGCCGACAACCAGGGCCAGGTGCTGACCTCGTGGGGTACCCAGCGGTTTATCGAACCCACGCTGGCCCGTGGCTTCAGCCCCGGCGCCAGTTGGATGGAACGCGCCAGCGGCACCAATGCCATCGGCACCGCGCTGGCCTGTGCCCAGGCCGTGCATATTGAACACGATGAACACTTCCTCAAGGCCAACCGCTTCATGACCGGCTCCGCAGCGCCGATTTTCGACGCCCAGCGCGAAATCATCGCCGTGCTGGATGTGTCCAGCGACAGTTACCTGCCACCCTCCCACACTCTGGGCATGGTCAAGATGATGAGCCAGACCGTGGAAAACCGGCTGATCCTCAACCTGTTTCGCGGCGAACACTTCCAACTGACCTTCAACACCGGCTTGAGCAACCTCGACAGCCAATGGGCCGGCCTGCTGATCTTTGATGAAAGCGGCCAGGTGCTGTCGGCCAACCGGCGTGCGGATAACCTGCTGGGCATCAGCCTGTCACGGGTGATGATCGACAGCCTGTTCAAGGTCTCGCTGCTGGAGTTGCTCAACCAACCGGAAGGGCTGCCCTTCGCCTTGCAAGCGGCGGGACGCAATCGGTTCCAGTGCCTGTTGAAGCGGCCCAAGCAGATGCCGGTGCAGGCCCGGGTGTTCAGCCAACCGCCGCCGCCAGCACCGACCTCGATCAACCTCCAGACCCTGCATTTTGGCGATGTGCGCGTGGAAAAAGCCGTGCGCCAGGCCGAGCGCCTGCTGGAAAAAGACATTCCGTTGTTGATTCACGGCGAGACCGGCGTGGGCAAAGAGGTGTTCGTCAAAGCCCTGCACCAGGCCAGTTCCCGCAGCCGACAGGCGTTGATCGCGGTGAACTGTGCGGCGATCCCCGCAGAGCTGGTGGAATCGGAACTGTTCGGCTACGAAAAAGGCGCCTTCACCGGTGCCAACCAGAAAGGCAGCATCGGCCTGATCCGCAAGGCGGACAAGGGCACGCTGTTTCTCGACGAGATCGGCGATATGCCGCTGCCGACCCAGGCCCGCCTGTTACGGGTGCTGCAAGAACGCTGTGTGCAACCGGTGGGCAGCAGCGAAGTGTTCCCGGTGGATTTGCGCATCATCTCGGCGACCAACCGCGCCTTGCGCGAGCTGGTGCAGGCCGGACGCTTTCGCGAAGACCTGTACTACCGCATCGGCGGCCTGACCCTGGAATTGCCGCCGTTGCGCGAGCGTACCGACAAGCAGGCGCTGTTCCAGCAACTGTGGCAGCAACACCGCGAACCGACTCAATGGGCCGGGCTGAGTGCCGAGGTGCTGAAGTTATTCGAGCAACACCCGTGGCCAGGGAATTTACGCCAGGTGAGCAGCGTGTTGCAGGTGGCGTTGGCGATGGCCGAAGAGCAGCCGATCCGCGCAGAGCACCTGCCCGATGATTTTTTCGTGGATTTGCAGGCGACGGTGCCGCAGTCCAAACCCGAACACCTGGATGAACGCCTTGACCTGAACCAGCGCCTGGAAGCCGTGGGCGGAAATATTTCCCACCTGGCGCGGGAGCTGGGGGTGAGTCGCAACACCCTGTACAAGCGCCTGCGCCAGCACGAAGGCTGATTTAACGCCAACTCCAGGAAACGCCGGTGTAGATGCCCCGCCCATCCGCAGGGGTGTAGCGCGCCGCATCCATGCCTTTGTCGTCGTAGCCCGGCGTGACGGTGTTGGCGTAGCGGCGGTTGGTGAGGTTGCGCAGGTCGACCCAGGCTTGCCAGTCCTGCTTGGGCGCGTCGTAGCCGAAGGTGGCGCCGAGGGTGGTGTAGGCCGCCGCGTAGTAGGAGTTGGCGTAGTCCACCGCTACCCGTGAGGCGTGCTCGGTGTTGAGGCTGGTGTAGAAACCCGTCGGGTGGCTGTAGCGCAATTGCGCCTGGTAGTAGTGCTTGGGAATGCCGGGCAAGGTGTTGTCGCCGAAACGGTCGTCGTCGCGGTAATGGAAGTCGCTGAAGGTGTAGGCCTGGCGCAGGTCGAGCTTACCGCTGCGGCCGCCGTCCCACAGCGGGCTGAGCAGGCTCAACTCCACACCCTGATGCACGGTGGGGCTAGCGTTGGACTCGGCGATGATCGCGCTACTGTTGGCGGTTTGGGCCTGGGTTTCCACGGAGAGCAGCTCGTGGCGAACCTCAGAACGATAGAGCGCCAGGTCCCATTGGCCAAGCCAGGCTTCGCCGCGCCCGCCGATTTCCAGGGTGGTAGCGGTCTGATTACGCAGCTTCACGCCTTCGCGCTGTAACCCCGTGGCTGCCCCACTGCCCTTGCCGAAATATTTGTTCGACCCCCAGATCATCGACCATGCGTGCGGTGGCTCTACCGAGCGGCTCAGGTTGCCGTAAATCTGCAGCTGCGGGGTGAAGTCGTAACGCAGGCCAATGCGCGGCGCGTAACCCCAATCATGCTGACTGATCGGCGCCTGGCCGTCGGGATACGTGACCTGGGTTTCGCGGCGCGTATAGATCGCGGCAAGGCCGGTGGTCAGCCACAGATCCTCCACCAGTTCCAGCTCATTGCCTACATGCAGCACGGTATCGGAACCCAGGTAGCTGTAGTCGCGGGTCTTGGTGCCGGGGGGATAAATGGCGGTATTGTTTGCAGGAATGCGAACATATTCCGACGCGCCATTGTTCGGCATCGCCTGGGTGGTACGCAGGCCGAGCGTGGTGGTGCTGGCGTGGCCGAACAGGCTGTCCTGGCGGATGTAATTCAGGGTGCCGCTGATATCGGTGTAAGCGACTTTGAGGCGGTTGGTGCCTTCGCGCAGGTCCATGGGGTAATCGTGATAGGCCAGCCCGACCTCGACCCGTGAATTATCGTCCAACCGCAAGGTGGTCTTGTTGGCAATCCAGGTAGAGCCCGGTTGCAGGCGCTTTGAATCGCGGGCGGCATTGAGGCTGTTGGCGGCACGCGGATCATGGCTGATCTGGTCACGCGTGAGCCTGCCGGGAGAATCGTTGGTGGTTTCGCGATAACGCAAATAGAAGCGCGTTTCCAGGTCCGGGTTAAAGCGATAGCCGAAATTGGCAGCGATGCCCTTACCGCTGCCGGCGCTCTGGTGCTGATAACCGTCGGACTCCGAATCGGTGAGGCTGATGTAATAGTCGGCGTCCCCCAGCACTTGCCCGGAACTGACTTCGCGCTGGGCATAGCCGCGACTGCCGACCTCATAGCGCACTTGCAGCTTGGGCGCGTCCAAGCCGGTGCGGGTGACGTAATTGACCGCGCCTCCCAAGGCCAACGCGCCCTGATCGAACCCGTTGGCGCCACGCAGCACCTCTACCCGGCTTTGCCACAGCGGGTCCTTCAGCTCATAAGGCGTACCACCTGGGCCGGTAAGCGGCAGACCGTCGAACATTTCATACAGGCCGGAGGCGTGGGCACCGGGGGCGCGGTTCAGGCCCGAGCCACGAATGGATACCTTCACCCCTTCGTTATTGGCCGCCTTGGCGTACACACCGGCCTGATATTTGAAAACGTCTTCGTTACTGCTGACCCGCCCCTGTTGCACGCTGTCCATATCGATGTAATTGGTGCCGCCGGGCACGCTCTTGAGCTGCGCCTGGGCGATTTCTGCGGCGCTGGCCTCAGCCGTGGTGACTTCAACCGGCGCCAATTGCAGGCCTTCGGCCTGTACCAGCGAACTGAGGGTCAAGGCGGCAAAAATAAACGGGGGGTGGCGCAGCAGCATTGGGGGCAGGTCCTTGGAATCCGGGAACGTGCCAGGCCAAGCCCACCACGCGAACAGTGATGGGAAGGCAGGCACGCCCCTCAGGTCACTCCTTAATGACGGACAAGGACGATTTAAAAACAGCGGCGAACCCGGTGGCAGGTTCAGCCATCGGGCGCCGACAATGCCCGCAGCAGATCATCTGCATCCGACCCCGGCGCAAAGCGAAAGCCATACATTTCGTCAGTGGCGAGAATCTCCCCCAAGGTGTCGCGCAACTGGGCTTCCGTGGGCGAGTCACGCAATAACTTATGCGCCGGCAGCAACAACTCGGCAGACACGCCCTGGGCCGTCGCGGCGTCGATCACCGCATAGAGGATAAACCGCAAGCGTATTTCGCGATCCGTGGGCCAAACCGTTTTTCGTTTACCCAAGGGAGGGCCTCGTGTTTAAGAAAAATCCGAGGCTATTGCCCGCAGGCAAGCGTTTCAAGCCGCGAGAGGCAAGATAGGCCGCTTCCTACAGCGGAAAGGGAAACACCGCACCGATTGGTCGATGCGATGGGCCTTATTGCACCGGCAGGAAATTCATCAGCAACAGGCTTTGTGCGTAATTGAGGCCAATGCGCCGGTAGCGCTCATCGAGGATTTGGGTAAGCAGGTCCAAACGCGCGACGATCTTGCCGAACTCAACGGCAAAACTGAGGTTACTGCCCTCCTCCGATATTTCATTGGAAAACAACAGCAACACGCCGTTGGCATCCTGACGCTGGCTGAGCAACCAGGTGGCCTTTTCGATATTGCGCGCGGCATTGCTGACAAACTGCGGGTTGATCGAGTCGGTCACATAAAACTGCGTGCGCCCGCCGTGAGCGGTCACGAGCATGCTGCCAATCGCATAGATGAACGCGCCGACGCGGTCGCCGCGAAAGTCGGGGCTCAGGGAATAGCTCAGGGCAGCCAGGTCACGCCGGTCACCCAGTGCGGGCAAGGGTTGGCGATTTTCGATGGCCTGGCGGATTTGCCGGGCGGCGGTCACCGCATCCGGGTAGCCCGATTGACGCCACTGGTTGGGGTTGCGCAGGTAGAGCTTGCTCATCAGCAAGTAGAGGCTTTGCAGGTTGTCACGCATGCCCAGGGTGGCCATGCGGTCGACGCTAGTCTGGAAGAATTCATCGGGCTTGCCATCGCTGAACTGCCTGGCGATATCGCGGCCCTGTTGCTGGCTGCAACCTGTTGCGCAGAGCGCAAAAACCGCGGCAAGCAGCAGCGGCCATCGGGAGGTGGAAACAGTTGACGTTCGATCCATCGGCACCGGGTCTGATTCTGTTGGCCACCCGTGTGAGTCGGGTGGCTGGGACAGGGTAGATCAGCAGAATGGAAAAAAGTGCAGTGGTGCGGGCCAGATAAGCATCGGACTACAGATGCTGATCTGACCCGGCACTTGATTCCCCGGGGTGCTAGAGCACTACCGTCGCAAGCATCCCCAAGGCGCCCAGGCAGAACCCGATCAACGCGCCGCGCCCTGGTGCTTCATGAAACAGCGCCCAGACCACCACAGGCTCCAGAAGCAATAACGAAGTGACCGAGACTACCGTGACAATCCAGATATCACCGACAACCATATACCCCAGCCAATAGGCACCCAGCAGGCACAGCCCTGCAAAACACATCAAGACCACAGGAAGTACAAAGACCTCCCAGGAACCACTGCCGGTCTGGGCCAACTTGGCGGTCACCACCTCACTGTAGATTGCACAAAACTCACCGACCACCATCAACCCTAGAGCAAAAACTCCGAGTAGTTCTTTGGACATATCAAAAACTCCTTCGTATTCAGCGCACTGTTTTTCAGCTCCCAGTCGGCAGTGCTGCAGCCGTCGTGAGCGTCGTTGCCTTGATACGAAGTGGTTTTGAAAAGGCCTGAATTACCGAAGTGCTTGTCCATGCTCATGTCCTTCAAAGGGTTGAGGCTCAGCGATCCAATACAGTGCGTGCTGATCATAGAGGCATCGTGAAGCCATTCACAATTATGCGATGCCAATACTTAAGGATTACGGTTAATTAAATGCGCCGAAAACCGCAATAAAAACCCGGCGCTGGGTCGGGTTTATTGATCGGGAGGTCTTCAGGTAGCAGGGTGCTCACTTGCCACGGAATCCGCCGCGTCTACATCCGACATGTCCTCCTCGATCGGGGCCTCGTCATCCGGGGGTAGCGGGATATTGTCCTCATCGCGCCGTGGGTCATGCCCCGTCTCATTATCGGTGTTACGAGTAACCGCTTGCTGGGAAATGTTGCCTGGGGCTTTCTCGTTGATTTCCATGCTGGCTCTCCGTGTATCGCTCGGGATATCCGCGCTTAAGATTGAGAGGTAGCAACGGATGGAGAGTGCCGGATGTTAGACGAATGGTGGTTCGTCTTTGAAAGGTATGAATGCGAAAAACAGCATTTTTTTGATTATCAGCACACCCAAACCCCAGAAACGCAAAAGCCCCGCTTTCGCGAGGCTTTTGTGTAAATCTTGGCGGGAAACCAGGCCGCCAAAAGACTTTTAATTTGAACATCCTATGCTGACTCAGCCTGCGTCAGGAAGGCTCAACGGCCTGACATAGATAGGGCTGAAGCCAATACTCGGTTGCGAACATGGTTTCATATTCAGTCATGGCATCCGAGCAAATCGCGTCAGAAACGGGGGTACAGACTGGGGTATACAGCAGTATTTATCTCTTGGCAGAGGCGAATTCGAACCTGTCACATTGTCGAAGGTGGCACCTAGCCTTCACGCAATAACTAAACACTCGCCAAAGCCTGGTGCTGCAGTTCCCTGCTCTGCCCTCTGACCCCCCCGCAGCCAGCGCTGGCTACCTTGGCTCTATTGCTACCCAATAAATTGATAGCAAAAGAATCACGCACCTGACGCGTGACACGTGGCGGAATGCTTGCTGCCTGCGTTACTCTGACAAAACAAGGGACCTTTTGCATCTATGATTTCAGCGGTAACCGATAGCTGCAATTAAAGTTGAGAAGACCATTCCCGAGCTTTTATTTACGCCACTGCTGTGCCGCATCGATGGGGCCGATAGGTGCCTGCCGGAAGATATTGGCGAAGTACCTGAGCATGAAGACTTTATGGCGGCTCTGGCTGAGTAGCGCAGCGCGTCGGGCTCTTCGGCTCAACCGTATCAAAATGACTATGCACAAACTCGGGAAAACCGTGGGCCCTTAAAAGGAATTGAGATGTTCAAAAGGATCAAAGCGTTTTTCATCAACGAAAAAGTATCTGTCGACGTGCCGCCGCCCGAGCCCGCCACACCGGGACATCAATACGCCTCGGACCAACCGATTGCCACCCGCGCCGACGACCGTTTCAATCGTGCCCCTTTTGCCACGCGCATGGCCGATACGATTGCAACGCGAGTAGATCCTGCGAGCATCGTCATCGGACTCTATGGACCGTGGGGAGACGGCAAAACATCCGTACTGGAAATGATGGAGGAGGCGCTGAAAGCCTACCCAGATGTTATCTGCGTGAAATTTAATCCCTGGCACTTTCAGTCTGAAGACCAACTACTCCGTGGCTTTTTCGCAACACTCGCGGGGGCTCTAAATCAGTCGCTTCCCAATTTTAAAGAGCGTGCAGGTGATGCACTGCAGCAATACGGCTCTTTGCTGTCGCTCGGATCACTAACAGTTGCCGGAGTGCTTCAAATCAACCCCGGAGATGCTGCAAAGGGGCTAGGGGAATCGTTATCAGCGGTCAAATTAGAAGAGCTAAAGCAGAGGATAGAATCGATTCTTGAGAAATGTGGCAAACGCGTGGTCACATTTATTGATGACATAGACCGTTTAGATCGCAACGAAACCCATGCAATATTCAAACTGGTGAAATTGTCAGCAAGCTTTCGTCATACCTCTTACGTACTGGCCTTCGATGATGCCGTCGTATCCGCAGCATTGGGCGAACGATATGGCCAAGGCGGCGAGCGCGCGGGCCGTGCATTTCTTGAGAAAATCATTCAAGTTCCGCTCCACCTTCCCCCTGCTGATGAGAAAAGCTTGCGCAACCTGGCGTTTGAAGGGGTACAGGCAGCTTTGGATCAGGCTGAAATTCCACTCACCCAAGCAATGGCCGATACGTTTGGACGGCATTTTGTTGATGGCCTCGAACCGCGCCTCACTACACCGCGCCTTGGGAAATTGTATGCCAACGCGTTGACCTTTGCGCTTCCATTGCTCAAGGGTGAAGTCGACATTGTTGATCTCATGTTAATTGAGGGTATACGTATCTTTTACCCTAACTTGTATGCCGAAATCCGCGGCAATCCTGATTTGTTCTTAAAGCAAGCTCAAGCTCAGAACCAAAACGTATTCGCGCAAGCACCTCAAGAAAGCCCCCTCGACACCTTACTTATCCGTAGCTTGCCTGAGGCCACTCAGCAAGAACGCCTGAGAGTCAGAAAAGGACTGCTTGAGCCGCTCTTCCCCCGCATAGGCAGGATGGGTTATGGCGGCGAATGGGATCAATCATGGGCGCGAAAGCAAAAAGCCTGCTCAAGCGAATATTTCGCTCGCTACTTCACATACGGTATTCCTCATGGGGACGTGGGGGATGCTGCGATTCATTCGCTGCTGGAAAGTCTCACGCGAGCTAATGAGGCTGAACGAACTGAAATCCTCACGGACCTTTCGTCGCGCGGAGCGTTTCCAAAACTTATTCAAAAGCTTCGTGCCCACGCGGAAGAAATCCCAGAAGAGCAGGCATATGCACTGATGGTCACGCTCTCTGCCAATGCGACACTGATGCCCCGAGAGCGCGGGCCAATGGTGATAGGCGGCACCATCATGCAAGGGGGCATGCTGGTATCTGAATTACTGAGGCGAATACCTGATCCTGACACCCGACAACGTGCGGCAGAAGAAGTAATCGACGCAGCTAATCCGCTGGGATTCGGAATGGAATGTTGTCGATGGATTCATCACCATGAAGGACGCCACGAAGACGAGCGCGTTTTTTCCGATGCCATTGAAGAGATCTTAAACCAACGTCTGGCTCACAAAATTTGCAGTGCTGACAACGAACGACCACTCTTTGCTTCGGACCCAAAGGACATGCCGAGTCTGTACTGGCTCTGGAATAAGCATCTTGGAAATACCTCTGTACGAAAAGCGCTCAGTGCTCACTTCGAAGCGGATCCAACTGGTGTCGACACTTTTCTGGAGTGCTTCGTTGGTGAGGGGTGGTTTGTAGAGTCAGGGCTGCCTGTCAGATCTGACTTTGAAAGGCGCAGCTACGATTCTGTTGCGAACCTAATAACGCCAGAGTTGATCGCAGAGAACCTGCGAACCCGCTACGGCAACGCATTACGCGATCCGGTGTATCACCCGGAAGAAGATTTACCGCCTGCTTTGAAAACAGCCCACCAATTCATGTACATGCACCAGCAGGTACTGAATGATCCAGAGCAAAACGATCCCACCCCCTCATCCGGCGCAAAGTAAGCGCCGAATCTTTACGCGCTGACTTAGGCAACTGGAGGCCAAAGGGATCTATGGACTGGATGTTAGAAAAGTGCACGCGATATCTCTACGTTCGTGAACTCGCGAACGATAAATTCTATGTGGGACAATCCAAAGATCCGGACAAGCGCATCCGCAAACATTTCAGTGGGAGCGGTTCAGCGTGGACGCGCCTACATCCGCCAGTAAAAGAACTGGCGCGAAGTCGCCTTGAGTACGTAGATTACCGAATGGGGGAGTTGGCAGAAAACAAATTAGTACTGCAGTTGATGCACCCAACTCAGCCTCGATCCACAGAATTCGCTGATCGAGAACCTGAGTCTCATCGTGCGGGACAAAGAAATCCGATTTACGGAGTCGCCGCTGATTCGGGTCAAACGAAAAGAGGCGGCAAAGCGCTTGTAGAGTCGCGGTCTTCCCTGAGCCGTTCGGCCCGATCAAGAATGTAAGGTCAGACAGATCAACAATTTCTGGTTCTGCACCAAACGATTGAAAACCACAGATGCGAACGAACTGAAGCTTCAAAGTAGAATCCTTTCCAAGTGAGGTCAGCGGTGCTTGAGGATATAAGGTTCAATCGCAACTAGACGTTCAATGAATCCAACAGCGAACATCGCCGACGCTTAGCCAATCCAGCCGCGAGCATTGCGATCCAATTCGACGAATACGTCGACCTCTGGCTAAGAGCCAGTCACGACGCGCCAGAAGCCGAGTCTTCGTAGAACCCGTGCCTGGCACTAGGAAGAGTCTTAAACCACTACGCGTACGCGAGCATTTCACGGATCTTACGTCCCCAGGCTTTATCGTGGATCAGACGTTTATGGTTGTGATCGCCGTTGATGATCTCGTCCTTGGTCAGGGTCGACAGGACTTCCCAATCCTCACCAAACTTATAGGTGGCGTTATCCAAATGTGAGCTTTCAAGAAGATAAATCCCACGCTTGACAAAGCCAAAGACGAAGTAACCTTGGTAGCCACCTCGGCCCGTGGCAAAGAAATCAGGCTCGAATCGAGTAATCTCCCTGATACGGTGCTCGATCACTCCCTGCTCTGAAGGTCGCAGACCGGCCAGATATGGTTTCACGATGACCTCTGCGCTCTTCCAAGGGTACTTCCCAGGAGGAAGCAAATCCCACTGCAGCTGGCGTGCCTGCACCTTTGCAATGCGTTTGCGGTCAACGTCGAAAATCTCAAACTCTTGGAAAAATTCGAGCATGAGGTTCGCCACGTGAATAAGCGCGGTGGACGGCTCATCGATTTTCACCCTGCGCGTCACGACGTATTCCTTCCCATCAATGACACTTAGAGAAAGGTGCTCCATGGGCGGACGAACAAAGTCGATGGGATACACATCCATGGTTCGGATTTGCACACCACTGTGATCGTTGCCATGCCAGTCTTTCCAGCTCCGGTACTGAGGGACTGATTTTTTGATAAGCGGGAGATCTCGCCGTTTGATCTCCTTGCCGCGCGCATTGAATTCGCTGACTTTGCCGATCGTCGCAGGAAGGATCGAGTCACCGTCTTCTTCAAGGTGAGCGATCGCCAGCCGCGCCTGAAGGTTCTGATCGACCTTTTCTCGCTCAATCACGAACAGCATTTCGCGGGCGCCATGCGAGTGCGCGATGATTCGATTAACGCTGTTGATTGACTTGCCTGTGACCATCGCTATCGTCCCTGCTTTCCGTGAGAGGATTCCAAGGTAGCACACTGCCAGCAGATCTGAAGCGACTTGGCGCGTGGCCGGCATTTATCTATCGAATCCGCAGCCGTGAGTTGCTAAGGCGGGAGGTTGCTCAGGCGCTGAACGCTCAATGGCCGGTAGTCAGGTTTGATGCACTTGGCGCCTAATCACCGACCTTAAGCCGTACCATTTCCAATGACCAGCCTCCAGTGGAAAACAACAGGTAATACAACGCCGAGTCATGGTTGGGGCGCGAAGACCGCGCGAATACGCGCCGCACCGCGATGAATGTCCTCACGGCTTAACAGTCTGTGATGGGCCGCACGACTCGGCGGCTGGGGCGTGAACGTGCGGCAATGCCTGCGGGATCTCAGGGCCGGCCTGGCGCAGCCGCATCGCAAACAACGTGCCCTCCGTTCACAATCCTTCAATGCCGACCGTTTCACTTAACTGAGTGGCGATCAGCTTGATTCGCCGCTCGACCGAAGAACGGGAAACACCGAACTCGGCAGCCACACACTCGTAAGTCGCGCCATTGATCACAGCCTCGACAGCAGGCCCCGGCATCGCCTGTCGGGTACCTTACCGCTGACGGGCATCCCACATGCGCAAGCGAACGAGTCGCCTGGCGATACATCCGACTGGAATAAAGAAGAACCGGTCTACCTGCATTGGCGTCTGCTTCAGGACGTCGGCGAGTTGGCCAATCCTCTTGCACCGCTGACAGAGAAATTCGACACCCTGCGTTGGGTGTTAGCCGAGCCCGCCACGACCCGCTGCCGTTCTCGTTTGCCAACTGCCAGCGCGTTCTCGGCTGCAGCCCGCTGTCGCCGATTGGTTTTGGGGGTGAGTTGGATGCCGAGGAAGTCCGCGATCATGTGCGCTACGACTGGCGGCGCTGGTTGAACCGCAGCTTGGACGGTTATCCCCCCTGGATGCGGCGGCTGGTGCTGCATACTCTTCGAAGTGTCAGCCCTGCAGCACAGGCCTATTCCGTAGCGGTGCTGCCGGCCTGTCACTTTTGCTCCCCCCCCTCCGCCATACCGGCCCACACGGGCCATGCCAATCCCGTCACAAACGGGGGTACAGACGGGGTAGGCGCATAAATCGGGGACAAAAAAATCCCGCGGAGCGTTTAGCTCGCGGGATTTCTCTTTGATGTTTGGCGGGAAACCAGGGATTCGAACCCTGGAGACGCTATTAACGTCCGCCGGTTTTCAAGACTGCCGAGTTAACTAAAAAAATCAATAGGTTAGCTATTTATCGTTTCCGCAACTTGGAGTTTTTAGCCAGCCTACAGCCCGCATGTATCAAGGGGCGTGCATTGGGTTGCGGAAATGATTTACCCCTCCTCCGGCGTCCTGCCGAACGATCTCCCAACTCAATAATTTGCCTGCTACGCTGTTCGCTCCACGGAGGAACACCGATGCCGAACTCAGACCTAATCCCTTCCCTGCTTTCCAAACTCTACGAAAACCAGCTTGCCCTCGAGGCGTTCATCCTGGAGCTGTCAAATTGGGTTGAGCAACGTGGCTCCGCCGAGGTGGCAGACAACGTGCGAGGCGCTCTTTTCACCATCGGGCACAACGAAGAGTTCATCAAAATGACTCTCGCCGTGCTGATGGAATCGGAATAGCCGCAAGCCCCTACAGCTCGTCGGCTCAAATCGCGCCACGTCCAAACCTCGATTACTGTACGTACATACAGTATTTGAGATTCACGCTATGAACGTTGACATGGACACCGATGATTGGCTCGGCTGCCCCACTCCGCTGGAGATGTACCAGCACCAGTGCGCAATCCTCGTGGACGAGCTGGTAGAGACCGAGCGCATGCTGCGTAGAGCGCGGGCGAATATCGCCGGCCTGGTGCAGATGAACGACCTGCTGATGAAGGGAAAGGCCGAGACAGAAGCAAAGCTCGCCGAGGCGCTTGAAAAAATAGGCAAGCTGGAAAAACGGTACTCGTTATACCTTCCCTGCTTTCCAATTTCTATGCAGATGAGCATTTCCTTGAGGCTGATCTCATGGAGCTTTCCAACTGGAGAGCAGTCTGGAATCTTGAGCATGAAATCCGGGAGCGCGCGCTCCATCAAAACACTATCCCAGAGTCTTTAACTGCTCCCCCGCTGCACCTAGAGCTTTACTTGGGTTGATTTCTCAAACCTAAGCCACTCTGTGACGGCTGTAACTTTTTTCATCGCAGGACGCTCAATCAAGGAGAATGTTAGGCCACATATAAAAACCAAAACCGGCGTGAGCGCCAGAATAACAAAACAGTATTGAAGCGCACTGACCTGACTAATCACCGCAACCCCAAAAACCAACTTAAACATCACATACAACAGAATCCCATGAAGAAGATACATACTATAAGCTAATTCCCCCATCACTCGCGAGACCTTGCTTTTAAACAAACCGAAAACACTATTACCACCTGCAATCAGACAGAAAGCAGCTACCATTAACGCCTTCGCCAACACACTCTCATAAATAGACGAAAACCCTGTAAAAACCACACCCAATAACAACAAGATAATTACAGAAGAAAACTTAGAAGCGGAGAAATTCTTAAACGACTCCAGCCTGACAACAAGTGCCGCGAACATACCGCCAACAAACAGCCAATAAAAACCATTGGCAAAGTACAGGCTACCAAACATATACATGCATAGCACACTCAAAAACAGATACTTAATTGAGGACCTACCTCCAATGGCCAAAAATACCAAAGGAAGCGCAAAATAAAACGTCCACTCGTATGGGAGGCTCCATGCAACACTCGCATTAATAAGATTTGTATTCGCCAGACCATTTATATCAGGAGAGCCATATCTAATAGTGAATAAAAGCCATTTGGAAATACTCAGAAGTATTTCACTGGGCTCACCGAGCGGCTTATCCCTGGTAACCATAAAAACAATTAAAAACAGCAACCCCATCGAGAAAAAGTAGAGTGGTACCAACCTTAAAAATCTAGACACATACAACCTAAGCCAATCAACTCCAGTGTTACGAGCATCGAGCATTTTAGAAAAGAACAGAAATCCCGTTATCATAAAAAACAGCGAAACTCCGACCTGTCCAAAACTTACAAAAACTCTAATTGGCGGATTAGACCAACTACCACTCTTCAAATAAAAAAACCATATGCAAGAGTGATGAAGGAATACAAAAAAAGCCAAATACCCTCTCAATCCATCAATAGTAACAAACCGACCGACACTATCTGAAACAGACAATCTGCTAGAAATAAAGTAAGTCGACAACAAAGCTATAGATATCGCCAAAAAGGCAAAAAGCACGCCAATCACTTCCACTCTTTTTACTTCCTATTGTATTTTTACTATTCATTCCTACCATAATATCTTTTTTTCACTCGCTCTGCATTTTAAACGAAGGACTCCTTAGCACCCCATGGATGATTCATTTGATGGCTCTGACATACGCTTGGCACGCACGCAAGGCAATTACGGCGTTATCCCCATCGTCGGTGATGGCAAAAATTCTTTGAGCATACGCTGGGTCAAGTTGGGCTCGACGGGCTGCATGAACCACGCCGATGGCGCCGGGGGTGGTAGGCACGTTGCAGCCACTGGCTGAATCCTCGATGAGGACTGACAGCCGGACATCAGCAGTAGCAAGCTGGTCACGCAGGCGAGCCTGATTGCGCTGAGCATCGGATAATTCCTTGGTGTGTTGTTGGTCCTGGAGCGCGAGCTTTTCCTCGGTGGCCAGGCGCTTATCCAGCTCGGCCGACTGCTGAAGCCAGGCCTCGCCAGTGATTGCATCCAGTTCCTTCTGGTGATGGGCGCCCTGCTCCGCGATACGCTCGGCCATCTTCTTGCCCAGGCGCCAGTCCTGAACCTGCCACGCGCCACCAAATCCGATGGCCAGCGCCAGCAGGATTGCCAGCCCCAAGCCGATCAGCTTCTGAACGGGCGTCATCACAGCACATCCTTGAAGAAGACATGGTGACCAAGGCGCAGCGTCTGCGTGGCCTTCGCCGCCCAAGCCGGGGCTTTGGGCATGGTTGTCGCGTAGTAATGCGTGGCGCCGCCGGTTGGATCTGGTACCGCGCCAGACATCACTTGGTCAGCCGCCCGCTGCGCCTGGGCGAACTGCGCCGCCGGGATCTGCTTTGCACCGCTCAGATATGCGTAGTTCGGGTCGTTCTGGTTCCAGCAGCTGAACTGCCAGGGCTTCAGGCACACGCCGGCGTAACCCTCCCCCCACCACGACTTGGCCTTGCCGTCGAACACACGGTTGCGGATGGTCCAGGCCACGGCGATCTGGCCGGACAGCCCCTCACCGCGGGCTTCACCCCATAGCGTGCGCGCCAGGATGTCCCGGTCTTTCTCGGTTGCGTTCATACTTTTCTCCAGGCGTAAAAAAGCCCGCTCAGTTGGCGGGCTGTTATTTTTCGGCAGTGGTCGTTGGCGGCTGCATGTCTACCCTGGGCATTTCAAGTCGCACATCGATCCAGCTATTCAGAGGCACATCAATGGGCGCCCCCCGGCCCGGCACCATCTCCCCGTCCTCAGTGAGCGTCCATCGCTGCTTGAACAGGCGCACTACGACCGTGCCATCCTCATCTTGGTGGCTTTCAGTGAGCCCCAGCATTCGACCGCCGTCAGGGGAGCTCGGATCATGGGTGCGCCACCCCTCAAGCGCCAGCCCAAGGCTACCCGACAGTTTGTACTCGCCCAAACTGATGCGCTCTACTGTGATCCCCCTAGCCTCATCATTGGCCACGCCCCATTCTCCGGCTGGCTCAAACGATTGCTCTTGAAGGTCTCGGCGCTCACTTTGCGATACGTTTGCGATTCGAGCGATGGGTGATGCTGCTGACAAAGCGCCGCCCGAACCGCGAGTGGTGTTCCCGGTGTGATACACCTCTTGAGCAGCACCAAATGTCCCTGCATTTCCGAGAGCGCAGCGAAAAAGCATTCGATTGCTGGAAAAGCCCATCGGGAAATAGAGCTGCGCCTCGTATGTAGCGTTGTAGGGGATCCGGATCATCCCTGCGTATGATACTCCAGAGGATGAAGGTCCCTCTCCTACTTGATAGAACCCTCCGCCCTGACCGTTGCCAGGAGAATCATAGCCAGAAGCACCAGGTGCGACCGGCGTAGAAACACCAGAAGGGTTTTTGAGGACCAATGCCGATGCATCAAGATTGGCTGCCGACCCCAATAAATTGGTCCTAGCATAGAGCTCTTGCGTCATTGCGTTTATCTTTACCGCACCACTGCGAGTCGTGTCGCCGCCAGCACCTGTTGGAGCTACACCTATATTTATTTCTTGCCGTGCCATTCTCGACTCCTTAAATAATTTGTTTCGCAAATACGACAGGGTTATACAAGGTGGTTGCTAGGTCTACCCCAACAGCTTGAATTAGAAGCCGGTCATTGTTGTATTCCCATATCGCGTACATATTTCCTTGGCGAGAAGTTAGTCCAGCAACATCCATGGCGATGTTATTTAGCAGCATGTAGTCACCACCAGCCAAACTAGATGGGGCCGTCCATGAGAGGCGCGACTGCCCCTGCCCAGTGGACACTGACCCCAGGTAAGTCCAGCTTGTGATGGTTCTGGTGAACTGAGCACAAGGAGTTCCGTTATCAAAGAGAAGCTTTCCGTTCGCATCCCACAATCTGAACCCGAAACTGGCGATCGGCTCGGACTTGAACGCGGCTGCAAACCACTTTCCGGATGTAGCCTGACCAACAACCCCCACAAAGGAGAAACCGGTCCAGGCCCCAGCTGATCCGCGCACCAAGCAGAAGCAGAACCAATTGGACTGATCAGGCCGAACAAATACCAGTGGAGGCTCATCTGTCGTGATGGTTTTTGCAAAGTTCACCACGACGCCCGACCCTGTACCGCTCCAAGTTCCTTTATCCAGCGTTGACAGCCTTGAGAATTCAGAGTCGATGACTACAACATCCGACCCGTTCTTAAACATCATTCCATAAGACATTACCTGTACCTCATCACAAGTAACCTTTGAGTTGATGTTCCCAGCGGCCCACTCGCGCTTTGCCTATTACCGAACCAAACCCGGACAACGCCATTTAATATTTCTGGAATAAATCCAATCGCGCTATAGAACTGCCCACCTGTGTCATAAGGCGCAATGGGTACGCAAACCGCCGAATACTTTGTCGGCTCGACGCCAGGAACCGAGATATCAACGTATCTACCGGCACTCTTTGGCACCAAGGCCGAATACGTGACCCCCACGGTAAATGAGGTCTCATCAAGCTCCAGTACTCCAGTAGGCCCCCACACCCTCGCGCCGAAACTCATGCGTTAAGATCTCCCCATTGATAGCGCTTAATTCCGCCGGCATCGAATACCTTGCCGCCAGCATTGTTTATTACTTGGCGAGCCTGCCCAGTTCCCAGTGAGCTATTGATTTCAAAGGTCCCGTCGAAGAAAAGCTTCCAGCCTGCCTTGCCTGGGTCATAGTTGTTCGACTGGATGTAGTTACCGATCTTGGCGTTTGTGATTGTGCCGTCCTGGATGAACGCTGACTTGATGAAGGTCTGCCCGCCCTGGACTGCGAACGGAACCGATCCGGCCTGGCCGATGGCGAACCTGTCCGCGTCGATGATGAACTGCGACTGCAGCCCGCCTGGACCGTTTTCCAGGCCAAGCCCTATACCTGCATACTTATAGAGGCCGCTGGCGGTCTCGTACTGCATCCGCACCGACCAGTTCGCCGTGACCTTGCCATCGACCGTTTGAATGGCCGTAGCGTTGGTCTGGATTGCGAGAGTGTTGCCGCCAACCGTCGTTTGAACAGTGTCGATCCGCTGGCCAAGCGCCTGATCAGCATTCGTCCTCGCAGTTATTTCGCCCTGCACTGCTGCGGCATTGCTTGCCGTCTGTGCCGTGACGGTATCAATCCGCGTAGAGAGAGACCCATCGGCGTTGATACGCGCGGTTTGCTCGGAGACAACCGCAGCGGCGTTTGTGGCAACCTTCACTTCCACTGTGTCGGTTCGCTGCCCCTGCACCAGGTCGCCCTCGATCAGGGCAGACTGAACAGACCAGACACCAACGTAGCTTTCGTCCGAGCCGATCAGCGCCGTGTCATCACCCTGAAGCGGTGGATTGACCTGCAAGTAGATGCCGTCAACCCGCTGCGCCGTGGTGGTGACCTTGCCGTCGAGCGTGGTTACTGTGGCTTTGAGGGTGCTTAACCCGCTGGCCGTGGCGTTCACGCCGGTGACTGGATCGTTGACAGTGACCTTCACCGCATTGAGCTGCGAAGCCTGGGCGGTGATGTCCTGGCCATGCTGCGTAATGGTCGCGCTGTTCTGCTGTACCTGGGTGGCCAAGGCATCCACCGTCTGGGCTACAGTGCCGATATCGGTCCAGTAGGTCGCGTTCGGTGGAGGATTATTCGCCGGCACCGGGCCTTTCGCCTGATACAGGTGCTGGCCCATGCGGACGATATCGTTAAGCGCGTACGCCTTCGCAGGATCGTACTCAAGCGCGTCGACGATCTGGTCAATCAGCCCTTCCAGCTCATCCTTGGCCGCTTCGATGCGCCCATTGACCGAGCCTGGGCCATTGCCGTCGATAAGGTTGATGCGCTCATTCAGCAGTTGCCCCAGGGACGTCTCGTCGATCTGCCCCTTGATCTGCTCAAGGATCGGCCCAGCATCCGAGCTGGCCTGGCCCATCACCCCATTCACCACCGGATAGAACGGACCGATGTTGCCAGTACGGTCCACCAGGCGCGCCCAGAAAAACAACGTCGCGCCCGCCAGCAGGGACTGCATACGGTAGTCGGCCTGCGGATATGCCAAGTCGGCCAGCTTCGTCGCGGCCGCCAGGTTGTTCGCCGGGCCATACCAAAGCTCGGTGCGCTGGGTATCCTCGGCGCCAGCGGGGAAGCCCCACTTGATGCTGATGCCGAACAGCTCGCTGGTGGTGGTCAGGAACGACACCGCCGGCGGCAAGCCGGTCTTGCCGGTCAGTACTACCTCAGGGCTGGCGCCCCAGATAGAAGCCACATCCATGGCGTTAACCGAGCTGACACGTGCAACGTAGCGGCCGCTGTAAATGCCCTCAACGTCCGCACCGAGATTCCCGGTACGTGGCAAGCGGATCCAGTTACCGCTGTCCTTGCGCCACTCCACGTTGTACGCAGTAGCCCCCGGCACAGAATCCCAGGTAATACGCATGCTGGTGACAGCAATACCTTGAGACACGACACTGCGTGCCTCAATGCCAATGTTCTCCGGCGGAGACATTACCCCAGGCGGGATGATGCTTGTTGGCTGGGGGTCAATCCGGGCGCCAGTGTCGATCGCCGGGTACTTCAGGGGCTCATGTTGAGTGGCAGCTATCTTGAACTGGTGCAGCCCTTGCGGATCGATGGTCTGCACACGGAAGCGCATCACGGCCAGGTCAGCGCTCTCCACGGACCAACTGCATTCAGCCTCTGGGAGCTCAGAATAGTCTGCCATGACGGTGACCAGGCGGCCGGAGACCGACTTCACAATGCGCCCTTCGGACTTGCCGCTGGGCAGGTTGAGGATCAGCCGATCCTCTTCGTGCACTTCGGCGTCGATGTCGAGCGTGATCACGCGCCTGGTCGCGGCACTGATGCGCCCACCATTTGCACGGCCAGAGAACATCTCATCAGCTACGCAGATAATCTGACCGGGCTCGACGTTGCGGCCCTCCAAGCCGGCGGTGAAGCTTACCGACCACTCCTCATACTGCTCCGACTTAAGCGCCCAAATGCCGTGGCGGATTGCCTCCCCTTCCACGGTGCAGCCGAATCGCGAGATATCCAGCATCCGGTGCCCGAGTTCACCGATCAACTCTTCGTTGGTAACGGGGGCCGGCTGGGTCTTGAACTCGTTTTCAGGATTGTCCCACGCCACCTTCGCCCGTGTATGGCGATCAGGAAGCGCTGCGGAGACGTACTCAAATTCACCGATGATGTTCGAGCGCGTGAAGACGTAGCCGTCCTCGTTGCCCGGAATGTCCGCCACCATGGTGACCTGAGAACCGTTCCAGCAGCTGCTGCCACGGAACACGCTGGCCAGATCCGAAAGAAGTGCGTAGCCCTCAACCGAGTCCTGAATGTAGACGTTGGTGGTCATGCGCGGCTGCATACCGCCCTTCCCGTCTGGAACCATCACATCGCAATAGCGGCCGATCTCGTACAGCGTCCAATGGTCCACCATGTCGGCGGTGATGCGACGGCCCAGGCCATAGCGACGGTGTAACAGCAGGTCGCGCCATACCCAGACTGGGTTGTTGGTGTAGGCAAGCTTAAAAGTGCCGTTCCAGTCACCTGTATAGGTTCGAGTCTCCGGGTTGTAGTTGGTCGGCACCTGCACAATGCGGCCGCGCATCAGGAAGCTGGCCTTCGGCGTGTCCTGGAACTGCTTCGCATCGAACTGCAGCCCGCCCAGCGCCAGGTTCGGATAGCGCAGCTTCTTGTCGATTACCTCCGTCAATCCTTTGATACGCATCAGGTCCGCAAAATTGGAGTCGTTGCGGTTGGGGGTGAGCCGACGTACGCGCACCAATGCACTGGTAAAGCCTTCAGGGAGATCGATTCGATGGGTGCGCTCGTATTCAGTCGTCCCTTTATCGTCCAGGGTCGCCGACAAGACCGTTTGATAGCTTCCACCATCTACGGAAAGATCAATGGCGTAGTCGATGCGGTAGCCGATCTGATCGCCATTCGTCTTGACCTGCCAAATTTGAGGCCAGGACAACCGGATGCGCACAGCCGACAACTGCTGATCAGTGATCGCGCGCGTCCAGGCGTTATCCGACTTCAGCTCAACCGGCAGCTCCTGGGACGCCTCGTTCTCAATGGCCGGAAAGCCTGGGATGTGTTCTTGATCCACAGTGCCCGAGCGGAAATCCCAAACGGTGCCGGGAAAGTTCTCGCTACCGTCAGGCGAGACCAGCGGCGTGCCGTTGAGTTTTACCGACCGTCTATCATCGACCAGGCCAACAATTGGCCCCTCACTCAAGGCATAGAGCAGTTTCACGGTCGCGACAGAAAGCGCGGTGTCGGGTGCTTTGTAGGGCGTGTATGGCTTCTGCTCGCCGCCCTTGGCGCCCAAAACGCGGGCAGCAGTAGGCCGGCGCCTATGCTTTGCAGCAGGCGCTGTTGCGATTTTGGACATGGGTTTTCCTTACTGCTGATCTTCCGAAAAGACGCCAGCCGAGATGAGAGCGCCGCCGATATCGCGCTCGCCATACAGAAGTGGTTTGCAGCGGCCCTGGGCCGTGGTGGTGACCGCGCCGCCGAACGCATAGGAAGGCCTGTTGCCGTCGCCCTCCTTGTCCAACACGCCAACCGGTGACGGAGACATGCTCATGGCGATGCCGCCGATCATCAGGCCAGCACCAGCCGCCACCAGGTAGTATTGCTGGGTGATCGCGCCAATCACCACCAGGGCAAGACCGGCAATCGTGGCGAACAAACCGCCTCCCTTGCTGCCGATCACAATTGGGGCGATGCGGATCGGCTCAACAGTGTCCTGGCGCATCTCAATCTCGGTATCGCTCAGGTTCTTCTTCCCGCGGAACACTGCGTAGGTCAGGCCGCGCTCTTCCGAAAAGCGCAAGAAGCGTCTGAAGCCGGGGATCTTCACGCACAACGCGTGAATTGCCTCAGCGCATGACGTCACGGCCAGGTGGTGAACGCGACCGAACCGGGCGCCAAGCACGCCATAAAGCATCACCAGCACCACCAAGGGCTGCGGGTTAACCGTTGTTTTCATTGCCATCAGTCAACCTCCTGCATGCGTTGGTGCCGAAGAATCAGCACGGTGTAATCGGCCCACATGCCGCCGTAAACGTCGCGGGTGGATTTCTTGTTGTAGCGGTGATGAAGGAAGGTGCCTGGGGCCGGGTGTAGTTCCGGGGCGCTGGTCAGCAAACCGTCTCCCAGATAGATTCCTGCGTGGTTCGGTGCAGCGGCGTTGATCTGCATGACGATCATGTCGCCCTTGCGCGGCATCGAAACCGGATAGAAACCGGCCTCCTCGTAGTACTTCTCGTAGAGGCTCTCACCATTGTTCCACCAGCCATCCCGGCGTGGGTAGTTCGGCAATTCAATTCCATGCTCGCGCTCGTAGTAATCGCGGCACAGGGCATAGCAGTCCAGCAGACCGTGGCCGAACTCGCGGCCAACCAGCGGGGCCTGGTAACCATCAGGCTTGAACTCGAAGTACTCGCCAGACGGCCAGCTCACAATACCCCACGGCTTTTCATGCAATTCGCAGCTGACACGATCGGTCATGCTCGGCATGGGCGGAACGTCGGGATGAGAGTGAATGATCATCGTCACCTCGCCACGGTCCTCAGCGTCACACTTATCCTCGGGGTTGATGATGAAGTGCTCGCTCGGGGTCTTGGCATCGTTGCGGCAGGGAACGTACTTCAGCCGCCCTGCCTCACGAATCACCACGCCGCAGCTTTCCTTCGGAAACTCCGCCTCAGCGTGGGCCTGAATTTGTTTCAGCATCGTCTTGTTCATGGGGTCTATCCAATAAGCGCAGCGCCAGGGGCGCCGCCGAACGACAATGGGTTGCCCTTGCCAAAGCGGATTTCGCAGTCACTTGGCCGGCCACCACAGCGATCCAGTGCCGGGTCGTCGACTGGGTTGCCGTCGAGGTCGAACATCTTGATCCCGGTGTAGTTGCAGTCGGGCCCGCGGTATTCTCCCCATAGGCACCACTCGCACCGGTTCATGATTAGGCCGCCTGGAAGCCTCTGACCTTTAACGGCCGTCGGCGGCGCCAGCGAGAACACCACCTCCTCACGCAACAAGCTGGTGACCTGGTTGATATAGGAGATGTCGAGCCTCTCCATGGTGCTGGCCGTAGGGTTGCCCTCTGGAAAGTTCGCTGCATCCAGGTATTTCGCATACGTCTGTCGAACCGTCAGCTTTACGCCGCTCATCCCTTGGAAGCGCCGACAGAGTGCGGTGATCGTGCCGTCGATGTTGCTGATCTTCAGCATGGGTGTGGAGTTGTTGCCCTCAACACTTCGCCCGAACCCACCCGTTTCATAAGGCCGTGGCAGATACACGTCGCCCTTCCAGATGATCGGCGTGGACTGCTGGTGCGCGTGGTACCGCAAGATGCCCATGCCCCTAGCCTCACCATCCAGCTCGATCAACTGGATGATCGCGCCGGGCTCTAGCTTCTGGTCGTCCAACGTGATCATGGGTTGAATACCTGCTGGAAAGTGGTGCTTAGGGTGTACTTCTTGTTGCCGTGGGTTTGCAGTTGCCAGCCTCCGGTGGTGATGAACGCCCCTTGGACCTCAAGCGGCGGAGTCCACAGAAAGTGATTTGCCCCCTTGTGCCGCTTGAAGAACTCCCGGATCGGCTTGATGTAAGCCTCTCCGCCCGTAAATGAAACGGTGTACGCACCGGCGACATTGTTTATTCCGACCGATAATCGCTGGCTGTAGCCGTTGCCGAACTTCGACTCAAGCACGTCAGGCTGGTCGTCACCGGATGAGCCAACCCGGGGCGACCAGTTGAATACTTCTGCCATCAGCTGTTTCTCCGATTGTTTGGATCAAGTAGGCCGTTCTGGCCTTTCTCTTGCTGAATCACCTGCCGGGCTATCTTTGGCATTTCGGAACGAGCGGTGGCCAGAAGCGCCAGACCCATTTGCTCGTATACTTCCGGAGCGTTCACCGCCCCGCCCGATCCGTCGCCATTGATGTGCAAGTGGATCTCCGGCGCCGATCCTGAGCCGGCGGCTGCTGCGACAGATGGAGCGGTGAAGGCTGGCGAGATACCTGGGCTTCCGACAAATCCGCCGGTTGCATAACCCGGCTTACCGCTACGGTTCAGACCGATGAGGTAATCCTTCATCCCGGGCTGATCGACCACTTCCTTGCGGATGACGACCTCGCCGCCGTGAACCACCCCCTTCGGCTCAAACTTGCCACCGGGGCCGGTATAGCCACCCTCAGAGAAGCCGGCCAGCGCCATGCCGGCGACCATGCCCGCATTGGCATAGCCCGCAGCAAGCAGCGCCGCGCCCACCGGGATACCGCCCAGGATGGTCAGTTCCGCCGGTGCCTTCGCTGCAGCTATCTGGGCGTTCATGATGATCGACGCCACCGCGAACGCCTTTTGCGCTACAAACAATGCCTTGTACGCGCCGGACTGCTCGCCAGCGATCTTGCCAACCATATCGGCGGCCTGACCTGACAACTCGCTGAAGGTGCCGATCACGGCCACTTTATAAGCGCCCTGAATGTCAGAAAGCCTCGCCTGGTTCGTTTGATTGATCTCGACGACCCGGTCCAGGTATTGCTGCTCGGCGGCGAGCTTCTGCTCATTGGTGCTTTGCTGGTCGGCCAGGATCTGATCGCGCAGATCTGCCTGCATGGACAGCTGCTTGTCGTGCCACTTTTTCAGGGCTGCTTCAGCCTCGGCAATTTTTACCAGCTCACCGGAAGGACCGCCCACCGATGAATCAATGCCGCCGAACTCCGGCGCCTCGGTGACCGTGGCTTTCGATATGGCATCAGCGCCAGCACGATAGTCGTCCGACGAGAGTTTGCCGGTACGGTTGGCTGTTTCCAGCACCTGCATCCGTTCTTTCGTCGTTGCGAGCAGGGCTTGCTCTTTGGTTTGAAGGCTAGACATCAGGCCGTCATAGGCCTTTCTGGCATTTAGCGCATCAAGTTCAATAGCCTTGCCCTGAAGCATGACCTTGTTCTTTTCCGACAGCTTCGACAGCTCGCCCGTTGACAGCTCGTAGCGAAGACGCCCTATCTCGGTTGTTTCACCGTAAAGCGCGACCTGTTGGGTAAGGTTGTCCAGGGTTTGCTTGTATGCATTGTTGAGCTGCTCAGCTTGCCGCTGAATGTCCTCCGAGGCTTTCTTGGCTTTTTGCTGTGCCTCCTCAGAAGCCTTGGCTGCCGTTTCAGACCCCTTGATCGCACCGGCCAGAATGCGCCAGCCCTCGGCAGTACCCTGGTCAACGCCCTCCCGTTCAATCCTCCGGTTCACCTCGCCAACCAGATCGCCCCCATCTCTGACGGAGTTCAAGCGCTCAACGAGGGTTTTTGTGTAGGAGTTCCAGCCCTCAATGGTCTTCTTGTCGGGCCCCGCAATCTTTTTCAGCCCGGCGCCAGCCTGGCCGGCTGCGGTGGCCACATCGTTCAGGCGGGCGGTGAGCATATTGGCGACGTCGCCGTAATCGCCAGAGGCTTTGATCGCTTCGCCGTACGCTGATGCAGAAGCATTGATAGCCTTGGTCATCTCCTCGTTTGGGCCGATTGCCGCGACCAACTGCTGGCTAGCCGAGTCGATATCCAGGCCGCCGGCAATGCGGCGATTGAAGTCCGTCACCGCCCTGTCGCGCTGGAGTGGGTTGGCCGAGTAGGTATCGCCCCACTTGTCATTGCCTTGGGCAGCGGCGCGGATCTCGCGCAACGCCTTCTGTGCCGCCACTTGCGCATCGGCCTGCTGCTGGATAACGCCGCCGAGCTTGTATCGAGCCTGCTCTCTACCGAGTGCCGCAAACTCCTTGCGCAACTCCTCTACGGGCCGTTTGAGATCGACGGTAGCCTGGCGGGCTTTATCGCTGTTATCACTGAACAGAAGGTAGCTGGCAGCCACGGCACCGACGGTCAGTGCAAGTCCGGCAGGCCCACCCATAACGCCAAGAAGAGCCGCCCCAGCACGCCCAGCCAGCGACGTCGCTGCTGATTGGGCGGACTGAGCTGCAGTTTGTGCAGCGGCGGCCTGCGCATCTGCAAGCCTGGCGATCCGCAAGCGGCTGAGAGCGGCTGCATGCCCATCAGTAAACCTTGTCGCCGCAACTTGCGCATTTGCAGCCACCGTCTCGGCTGCTGCCCGTCTGACCGCCATATTGGCGGCATCAAGCTGAGCCCTAGAGCGCCCTATTTCAGCTGAGTTTGCTTCCCGAATAGCAGTAACCTGGGCCCACAGACTCTTGATCAAATCTCCCGCTTTCAGGCTGCCATACGCAGCACCAACAGTAAGCGCCGACGCCGCAAGTACGTCCATGTTTTCGGCAACAAAGGTAACGGCACGGGCAAGAATTTTGGTACTGCCGGTCGCGCCGTCCATCCCGCCCACCCAAGCCTGGAATGAGTTGCTGACGGTTGTAGTGGCTCGACTAACCGAGCCAGGTAGATCCTTGAATTCCCCCTGAAGGGTACCAAGCTGGCTAATCAGTGCCGGCACCACTTTGTCAATGGTAAGTAGGCCTTGGTCTGCCATTGCCTTGAGGTCTTTACGGGCAACGCCCATGCCGGTGGCAAGCGCCCGGATTACGCGATCACCGTTTTCGTTAACTGAGTTGAACTCCTCGCCGCGCAATACACCCTGACCCAAAGCTTGGGAGAACTGCGTGATAACAGAGGAGGCTTCTGCTGCACCAGCGCCGGAAAGCTGAAGCCCAAGGGCCAACGCTTCGGTGACACCCAAAGCCTCGCTCGATGAGTAGCCAAACTCGCGCATCGATGCGGACGAACGACTGAATAGACCTGCGTTGTCGGCAAAGGCAGTACCGGTGCGCTGACTGATCTCAAATAGCGCCTTTTGGTTTACAGAAAAATCCTCAGTGCTCGTGGAGGCCTGCTTCAGTCGAGCATTTACCTGATTCCAGCTGTCAGCCTGGTGAATGACATTCCCCACAGCAAGAGCGCCGGCCATGGCCTTTGCGTAGCCTCCCACTGAGGATGTAAGCGCCTGCATCGCAGAGCCCTGGGCTCGAACTGCTGCCTCCTGGGATCTCCACGAACTAGTCGCGTCACGGTTTCCAGAAGTGATGGTTCGCAGATAGCTCTGCCCCATGCGGCCAGCCCTTGCCATCTCACGCTGATATGCGCTCGTTTCGGCTGAGACGCTGACGATCAGGGAGCGAAGGGTTTGCCCTGCCATGCTTTTCTCCAGACATTAAAAAACCCGCCTTGGCGGGTTATTTGGTTCTCTCACTACTGAGAATTTCAGAATTCTGATCGATGTAGAAACGCCATCGATTCAGGCAGTCGGCAAAAACAACTATTTTATTAGGCGGGCTACTCATCTGCTCAGAGAGCCCCACGTATTCAACTTTGTCGCATTTCATCTGTTTGGCTGACTTTATCAGCGCCGCTCGCTCAGCGACTTTTATTCGCTCAACGCCATCATCGCCCCACTGCTGATAAGTCTTCGGGTAATGCTCTTTGGAGTAAACTGAAAGAGCGGACTCATCGATCACAACTTCTGAGTCCGGCCTTTCCGAATTTCCACAGCCTGCGATAACGACAGCAACTAAAACCGCGCACTTCCTCATGACCATCTTCCTTGCAAAAGAGAGAATCTAGCATGAGGATGGGACCTCGGACGGCGAGTAACCTACGTCACTCGGATGACTTGACCATCAAGAACGCCTTGAAGAGCTGTTCTCCCTCCTCAGCCTCCGCCGCCACATCAACCACCGCAGCCGCCTCATCCTTCCACTTAGGCATCAGGTCCACAGCAGAAACTTTCGCGCCTTGAGCCTGGAACACCGAAGCAGCAATGATCGAGGCCTGGATATCGCCGCGGGTGTCGCTTAGCGGTGACTCCTGGTTATAGGCCATCCAGAGGAACAGCTCCTCCGCGCTCATCCGTGAGCGCAGGTCCTGGAGTGTCATGCCAAGCCGAAGGGCAAGAGTCAGCATAAACACCAACTCCGGCTCCTCCGTCAGTCGTTTCCCGCGGCATCCACCGGGTCTTGCGCGCCAGCGCCGGCCGCTACGCCACTCAGCTCGAAAACCTTGCCGACGAGCCGGTCATGCACTGGGCTGAAGGCATCAGCTACGAAAGGCACGTCCTCGTCTTGGAACACTCGAGCATTGTTCTCATCAAGCAAGGCCCGCACCAGGACGAATGCATAGAGCGGCGAGGAATGAATCTCCACCCGCGGCTCCAGCGGCGCCTCATCAGCACTATCGGCGGCAGGAAACTGAGCCGGAAGCCCAGCATCCTGACGGGCCTCAGCAACCGCCAAAGCGGCGCGGCGGCGATACTCAACCCAGTCACCAGCGCTCAACGCCCTGACCACCACCTGGGCGCCCTCCCACTCATCAATGGTGAGGCGCTCATGCTTGAAGTTGCGCATTGGGTCCAGTGCCATGGAACGCAGATCAGCCACGGCGCCGTTTTTTGCCCGGGCCATTACGGCACCACCGGCAGGTCGAAGGAAACGGCGCCAGTGATACGCACGTTGAACGTGCCGTTGACGGTGCCGTTTGGCGCGGCGTCCCAGGTGAACTGGGTCACTAGACCTAGGAAGCTCGAAGACGAGCCGTCCTTGAACAGCGATTTGAAGGCGCGCGGCTCACCGTCATCACGAGCAGTACGCAGCACGGTCTGGGCTTCGTCGTCGGCCTTCCAGTTGCCGGACATGCTGAAGGTACCGTTGTCGGCCAGGCCTACGGTGAACTCTTTCGCCTCACTGGCGAGCACCGTTACTTCGATCTCATCCGACTGCCCGCCCTGGAACTGCGGCTGTTTGATCGTTACGGACAGATCGGCCCATTCAATGCCGACGGCCTTGGGGTCGAGCGTGGTGGCTTTGGAAACGCTGAGAGCCGTGCCCTGCGTTTTGACGAACTTCGCTTTCGTTGGAGTTTGAACGGCCATGTGGCCTCCTATGGTTGCAGGGTGTATTCCCAGCTCACGCTGAAAAGTTTGGTGTCGTTCTCGAACACATCCGCCAAGCGGTCTGCGCTGCCGGTGGTGAAGTCAGCGTCATCCGTGGCCATCGCGGTAAAGGCCTGGCCAGCAAGCGTGAGCGCCTCGAGGAAGCTCTCTCCCCAGGCGTCGAGCTGAATAGTGAGGTCGCTGGATCCGTCCCAGCCGGCGAGCGTGAAACCGGTGGTGGTGCCTACCGTTTGAATCACTAGGCGTGGCTGGGCGGCGTCCACCGGCGCAACGCCGAAGTACACTCGCCCGTCGACCAGAGGCGAAAGCCTGTCGATGAGGTATTTCTCAATCATTGGGGTTACCGGGTGATGGCGTTGTCGATGCCTTCGGCCAGCTTGTCGGCAACAGCCTTTTCGATCTGAGGCAGGCTGCCGTCCCAAGATGGTCGAATGAATGGATGAGCCTGCATCTTCGATGTGCCCAGCTCCAGGAACTTCCAGTAGAACGGTGATTCGTAATCCGTTTTGGAGGTGCGCCCTTTTTTGCCGGGGCGCTTGAGCGCCTTGGCTTGTTTGCCCGTTGGATTCTTTACGCGAATGCCGGCAGTAGCGCCGCCAGGCGTGTCAGCCTGTTTCACGCTGACCGCAATAATGTTTTTCTTCAACTTGCCCGTGCGAACTGGTGCAGTACTTCGGGCCTTGTCCCTAGCCACCCTGGCACCAGCCATAACTGCATCCCTGGCGATCTTGTTGCCTACTGACTTGGCCAGGCGTTCGAAATCGGCCTGCAGCTCACCAAGCCCCAAAACAGTCAGCGATCCGTTGCTCATTTTGGCTTCACCGTTTTACACATGAGTTTCAGCATGTCGCGCTGGTTGGTGGCAAGCGGCGCGATGATTTCGTAAGTGGTGCCGTCGTGCACCAGGTGCTGGCCCGCTACTACGTCCTTGCGGTAGCGGATGTTGATCTCAACATTGACCGTGACCTGCATCTGTGACGCGGCTTCGTACATGCGTCCAGAGGGAATGTTGATCTCCGCCCAGAGCTTGCCCAGGTCGCCCCAGACCTTCGAGGGCTGGCCGAGGCCGTCCTTGCCTTCGATGTAGCCGCGCCGCATGCAGCGGTGACGCATTGGGCCGGCTCTCATATATTCACCCAGCGATGAGGCTTCCAAAGCGCATTGGTCGCCATAGGCAACTCAGCAGTGATCGTTCCAATTACCACCGTCTCGCGGTTGCTATACCAATGGCCGATTAGCAAAAGCGCTCCCTGCTTAATCGCCTTGGTCATCAGCAGCGCATTGCCGACCGGATCTGGCAACGCTATCTCTGGATCGACAAGTGTTCGATTGGTCCAGGTCTCAAACGCGCTGAGGGCTGCATCCCTGTAGCCCTCAATCAGCGCATCCTCGTCGTCATGGTCGACCCGTAAGTGAGCCTTGACGATGGGGAGATCAATCACTCTTTGGCACCAGCGCCTGAAGCGCCTCTTTGTTGGCGGAGGGATCGAACTCAATCCCTTTGCCGGTGAGCCAGCCCTTCAGATCGGGAACCTTCATCTTCAGCGGATCGGTTTCTTTCTGAGCCTCGATCGCAGCGTCGATTTCTTCCTGAGAGCTGCGCGAAGCGTAACCCTCGGGCGGGTAATTCACTGCCAGGTATCCGACTGCTAAAAACTCAGCAATGGTCGGGCCATCCAGCTTCAGACCATTGGCGTCCAGTTGATTGGTATAAGACGCCACCCCCAGGTGCTCGACCGCCACCAGCGCGCAACGCTCCGAGACCTCCTGCTCGCCAGCAGGAACCTCAACCACATGGTTGCCGTCCGCAGAGAATGGGAACGGCTTTTTCACAATAATGATCGGCATAAATCCTCCAGCAGGCTGGGCGCCCGTAGGCGCCCGTCCATTTAGGCAGCGGCGCTCAGGGTGAGAATCTTCACAGCCTGGGAGTCGACCAGCATGCCGCCGACGCGCTTGGTAGTGTAGAAGCCAACAAACGGCTTGTTGGTGTAGGGGTCACGCAGCACGCGGGTGCCGATACGGTCGACAACGGTGTAAGCACGCTTGAAGTCGCCAAATGCAATGGCATTGGCATCGGCGGCGACATCCGGCATGTCTTCGTTTTCGGTGATGCCGTAGCCCAGAAGAACCGACGGTGCGCCCGCTTCCAGGCCTGGGCGCCAGAGGTAGTTGCCCTCGCTGTCCTTCAGCTTGCGGACATAAGCAACGGTCAGGTTGCCCATCATCCAGGTGCCGTTGGCACGGTAACCCGCCTTGAGGGCGTGAATCAGGTTGATCAAGCTGTCGCCAGTGATAGCCCCGGCGGTGCCAGAGACGAGCTTTTGCAGGACGCCGAAAGCACGCTCGTCGTCGCCCTTCAAATCCAAGCCGTAAGCCAACAGGCCTTTTGGCTTGTTGACGCCATCCCCCTTCAGGAAAGCATTACCTTCCTTCTCGGCGAAGTCGCGGGCAACCTCTCCATTCAGCCAGCCTTCAGCATCGAAAAAGATGTCGTCAAGGCTGGTCTGAGTAGCTTGTGGGTTGGCATACAGCTCGCCCATAAAGGCAGAGATGTTACCCAACTTCGGGGTATTGGTTGCCGGGCGCGCATCGGTTTCACCAACCCAGCCAGCACCGTTACCGCCAAGGTTCACCAAACGCTTGTAGTCCGGGCTGCCAACAGTGATTTGATTGCATACCTGGCGCATTGGCGAGGTATCGCGCAGCAGCTCGATGATGCTGCGATCCAGCTCTTCAGGAACCGCAAAACCGCCATCGGCATCAACGCCTACCTGCAAGGCCTTGGCCTGCAGTTCGCCCAGACCGGTCTCGATGCCCTTGCGCACGAACTGCATGAATGCGGTCTTGTGCTCACTGGCGGCCTTGGTGCCGGTGCCGTCTGGACGCTTGAGGGACAATAGCTCTTTTTCTAGGTTGCTTTTCAGCTCATCCAGCTCGCTTAACTTCTCGTTGAGGGTATCGACCTGGCCGGACAGCTTGCCCTTTTCTTCTTCCAGGCCATCAATGCGCTTGTCATTGGTCTTTTTGAATTCGTCGAACTTCTTGCCCAGGGCTTCCGCGACGTCATCGATATCTTTCTTTTCAACAGCCATGAGAGGCTCCTTAAATGCGGGTCAGTAGAGATTTGAGGGATTGCATTGCATCGTCGGCTTCCGCCTCTCGCGGTGAAACTGCGCCGTAGCCCTTGGCCATAAAGGCCTTGGCCTGGGAGCCAGAAAACCCAACCTCTCGAAGGGCTCGCTCCACTTTGCTGGGCGGCGGCGTTTCGCCGCGGGCCAGCAGAGATTTCACATCAGTGATCCGGGCCTCATCGTTGGCCGGGAACGTGACCAAGGAGAGTTCCCAAAGGTCGATCGCCTTCAGAATCCAAACACCCTTTTCCTTGTCGTACTCGTAGTCATCGAGCATGTAACCGATCGAGGTACCGGTCAGGCTGCCTGCCTTCATGTGCGCATGGGCGCGCTTGGCAAGCGGATCGTCATCGATAAGTAGGCGCCCTTTGAAGAACAACCCCACATCGTCCTCACGCATCTCGGTGTAGATGCCGATCGGCTCACTCATGTTGTGCTGCCAGAGCATGGCCGGTAGACGGCCCTTCTCTTTCCACTTGGCCAGACTGGCCGTGAATGCACCGCGAACAACCACATCGCCGTAGCTGTCCTCAACGCCGAACACCGAGCCATAGCCTTCGAACTCGCCGCTTTCGCTGACCGATTTAATCGTCAGCGGTCGGTCAAGACGCTGTTTTGTCTGCATCGTCGGCAGCCTCTGGTTTGGTGGTCATGTTCATTGGGGTGAGGTACACATCCCCCCCTTCACGCGGGTTCATGTCCTCAAGGTCGCGGCATTCGTTGGAGTTCAAAATGCTCCACTGAATACCCTTGGCATACGCCTCGTATCGCCCTTTCAGGTCGCCCCGCATCAAGGCACCGGCGTTGAACTTGGCGTAGTGGGTCAGACGGTCTTTCTCGTTGAGCAAGCCGACTTGGATGCGGTGCTCGATGCGAGTCATAATCGGAACCAGCGAGTAGTTCACGAAGCTCATGCCCATGTGCTCAATGTTGTTGAGCGTCATCTTTTCCATGCTGGCCACCAGGTGTGGCGGCACGCGAAACAAGCCGCAGATCTGTGCCTCAGTCAGTTTCTTGGATTCGATGAACTGGGTGTCCTGAGCGCTGAGGCTGATCGGCTTCCAATCCAGACCCATCTCCAAGATCATTGGCTTATAGGCGTTGGCCACGCCCATGTGCTCGCCCTGAAACTCCGTCTTGAGCCGATCAAATGCCTCAGGAGACAGCTCCTGATCGGTGCGCAGGACGCCACTTGTAACTGCGCCATTGGTAAACAGCTTGGCAGCATGGGCGTCCATAGCCTGACCAAGACCAAGCGCCTGGCGGGCATAGGCAATAGGGTTAAGCCCATTCAGGCCATCCAACGTGAACAGCCGGACATGCCAAATTTCATCCTGTGTCAGAACCTTGGTGCCTGACTTGAAGTTGACGGTGTACTCAACCGTCCAGTCGTCTTTGAGTTTGGGTGTGACGATGTCTGGGTTCAGTGGTAGCAGTTCGCCCACATTCCCAAGCGCCGATACCTTGTAGGCATAGAAGTTACCGCGCAGACACAGACAGGCCACCAGCAGCTCCCAGAACTCCTGAGCGGTCATGTAGCTGTTGGGAGCCATGGTAATGAGCGGGTAAAGCCGGTGGCCGGTAGCAGGCAACCGAACTCGGTCGGTCTTTTTGAGAAGCTGACAAGGAAGCATCCCCATCGACTCCGCCAAGACTCGGACACAGTTGAATACGACTAACTGTTGCATGGCGCTATTCGTGGTCACACGCTGTCCTGAGTTGCTTTCGTATCCTGCGCCCAAGGCTTGCGCGAGTTTCTCCGACGTATCGATGGCCTGCGGGGCGCTCTTTCTTCCAAGGAGTGATCGCAGCATTACCGGTCACCCCGCAATATCGAGGCAACAGACAAGGTGATCAGGAGCGCTCCGCAAACAGTCAGGGCCAGAGGTTCACCCATCCATGTCCACAAACCCCGGGTCAGTAGGCCAAGCCCAAGTATCCCGATAACGTCAGGCAAGGCTTCCTTCAGCGCAGCAAGCTTTGGCGCCTTAATTTCATCGGTCATAGGGTTCTTAATCCGTGTTTCATGATGTAGTCAGAAAGGGTGCCTTCCACTTTCGGGTTTGTTGCCATTATCGAAACCGCACAGAACAGAGCCATGAGCGGGTCGATCTTTGCCGAGCCGCTGGCCTGTTTTGTAATCAAAATTGAGTTGCCCTTGGGCTCGACCCTTGCGTTACCGCAACACCAGTTCATCAAAGGCTGGTCGGCATGAATAAGCCCGCCCTCGGCCAGCTTTCGCTCAGTTGTTTTGATCGCGCCACCAAGTCGCCAACCCTGACTGACACCAACCACCTTCTCCTGGCTGACGCCGCGGGCCGTGATCGCTTCAAGAATTGCACCGATGCCGGCGGGGTCTAGGCCTACCTGATGCAGGAGGCCAGAGGCGTCGACCTGATCCACGATGTCAGCCACCTCATCAACGTCATCGCCAATGTGTTTGACAAGCACCAGGTCATCGGTACGGGCGTAGTCGTTAAGGTTCGCCGCGATGTCCTTGCGCCGCTCAAGCACTGATGGATGCGCCCAGGCCCGACACCAGACCAACCACTGCCTGCTTTCACGATCACGACCCAGAACGGCCAGGCCAAGCAAATCGTCCAGGCCGCCGCCATCGACGCCGATGGTCACGACTTCGCTGCGCTCAAGGATGTAGTCCAGCGTGATGCACTTACGGACCTGGGCCTCCCAAAATTCGGCACCTGGCCAGCGATTACTGAGCAACGCCAGGCCGATCTCGACGTTCATATGTTTAGCCAGGAAGTCACGGATGGCTTCTTCGCCAGCCTCTTGGGCTTCCTGATATTTCTGCTCAATGACTTGCTGGTCTACCGAAACCCCCCAGTTCGGGTTTGTCACATAAGCGTTAGCAAGATCTTTGTGGAGACCTTGCTCAATCATCCGCCTTGGAAACTCGTAAATGATTGGCAGGAATCGTTTGTCGATGATCCTGCCGTCGCGCACGCCGCGGGCATAATCCAGCTTGGCCTTGAACACGCCTGCGGGTGGTGATGCCGACTGCGTTGTGCAGTAGAAGACAAAGCCCTCTGGCCGAGATGCTAAACCGCCTGTTGCCTCTGTCAGCATGTTTGCCGACTTGGCCTGCTTGCCGAATTCGTGCAACTCATCAATGAATACGCCGATGGCCTTCTTGCCGGTAACCGTCGCGCTGTCTGCGGCAACCACCTTCAGCGTCGCTTGATTCAATCGGTCGGTGATCAAGCGAAGGTGCTCTTGCTCGTGGAAGCGCGCTTCCAGTTCCTCGTCCGCCTTGATCATGTCGCGGATCGGCTTATAGGCGTTGTCAGCAGCTTCCTTGGTGGGCGCCAGGATGATGAACTCACCTGAAGGCCGAGCATTAAGTATCAGCGCGGTAAGCATGATCCCGGCAGCGATAGTGCTCTTGCCGTTCTTCTTGCTGACCATTAGGAAGAAGTTAGTGATCAGTCGGCGCCGGGTCTCAACGTCATAGGCACCGAACAGCACTCCCACCAACTCCAGCACCCACGGCTGGCATGTTTCTCCCATCAGCGGGCTGCCAATCGCATCAACCATCCGCAAGTTACAGAACACGTCGAGCGCGTCATCAGCTTGATCTTGAAAGATCGGGAGCAGAGGCATGATCGACTCTTGATCGACAATGCGCGCCTCCCAGTCTGGGCAACTGGTCGTCCAGCTCATCACTTAACCGCCTTAAGCTGACCCGGCTTACGCAACGCAAACCTGCCCGAGTTCACCTGTTCGGCAGCCTCCTGCACTTTCTCCTTTTTGCCCTTCTCGCCGGGTTTGCTGACCGTGAAACTTGCCAGCGCCTTCGCTGCGTCCAGGCGTAGCTTAGGATCGGCCGCAAGATCATTCATCATGCCCTCGAAGAACTCCAGCGGGTCGGCGGCAGCTTTGGGGATGTAGGGGTCTGGATCGCCGGATGGTGCGACTGTCGCCGCTACCGACTTAACAGCCGTCGACCGCCCTATCGCTGCCTGAACCTCCGGATCTTTTTCGAGCCGAGATGCCGCCTGCGATGCAGTCTTTTCGGGGCATCCAGCAGAGATTGCTGCCTGCTTTTTGCTTTCACCGGACAGCCGCGCTTCGGCGTACCGGCGCTTTTGTTCGGTTAACGCCATAGTTAACGGATCCTGTTAACGGGAATAAAATCTACGAGTGGGAGAGGGTGAGGTTTCCGGGTAAAAGGGGCCTGAGGTTTTACCCCCTCCCCTCCCCTTGTAGCACGCCAAAGCCCCAAAGCCACACCGTTTCGGAGCAGCCTTTCAAGCCGGGTTCAGGATGCTTCAGCCATGGTCTTGGATGCGTGACAGCCCTTCTTGATGCGCTGGCCATCGACCAGCTCGAAGCGCACACAGAGCACCTGGCAGTTCGCCTCGACATCCTCACCACCCATGAATAGCGGAGTCTTGTGGTCTAACTCGAAACCATCAGGGAAGTTGGCCACTCGGCCGCAGGCGGCGCAGGTTGGGTCTTGTCGCCACACAGCCAAGCGGCGGGCCTGGAGCCGGCGGCCAGTGATTCGCCTGTCAGCCACTACGTGAACCTTTAAGGTTTGGCTCGTGGACATCTTTAGAGGCGACTTGTGCATCGTCAGCTTGGCCATCAATCAGAATTCCTACCTGGAAGCTTGAAGCCCGTGACCCGATCAGCAAAGGCACGAACCTTGTCTACGCCCAACAACCCGACCATGCCGCCGATCAAGCTGGCTGCTGACTGCGGGATGCCCATCAGCTCAAGGCCGGACAGCATCGACAGCGTGATGCAGCCACACAGCAGGCTCTCGAAGAACGCCGCCTTGCGTGTGCCACCGCCGTAGATGATCCGCAGCGCAGAGATCGATATCGCAAAGCCTGCGGCGTAAAAGGCCGGGGCGTGCTGACTCAGCCACGCGAGTACAAGAACCCAGGTGTCTGGCTTATCGGGCATGTTGGGCATCCGTTGTCCTCCCGATCAGGGGGGCGATTAGGTCCGGCTCCAGCAGCACTCCCAGCTCGGAGCAACGGGTGTGGTGGAGCCGAAAAACTAAAAAGCCCCGGCAAATGCCGAGGCCCAATGAGTAATAAAAACAAAAAAACCAGCTCTAGGGCTGGGTTTTGCTCGCGTAGAAAACGCAAAGTAACTTAAATCTATAGATCGGCCCCGGGCCTGTCAACATCTCTCTATCAATACTAATTGGTTAGATTTCTATCTCTATTCGGTCGATATCGAAAGTCATCTCAGACGCCTTCGTCTGGTACAGCTTGACATTAAGAGCACTGGATGCGGTTTTCACAAACTCTAGAATTTTGCTGTCCATTCTAGATCCGACAATAATTTCCGTGACTGCATCACTAGGCAATTTAAACAAATCAATAGGATATGGTTCTTTATGCTTTCGCTGCGTCGCCAAAAACAAAGAGCTTATGAGCCTTTCCTCCTGCTCATATTCCCAATCTTTCGATTTAGTTAAGAGAATATCTCGAATGTCTTCCTCAGTAAAATCACCCGGGGGCACAACAACCCTTTTCTCACTATATCTCACAGAAAGCAGTTTTGAGCGATTACCGAGAGAGCTACCATCGCCTTTAAAATAGTCATGCAAACTGTTAAAACCGACACAAAAACCACTGTAAGATGATGTGTAGTGCGACCACATGAGTGAGCTATTCCACCTCCTGGATAAGGACAGTATACCCAAACCACTATTTATGTTAGACCCTGCAATATCATAACAAGCGGATCGCACCTTATCTAATGAATCGTATCTTTCGAGAGCTTTTTTCTTTTTAATTTCCATAATTTCATTGGCAATCTCCCTAATATCCTCTGGAGCATCATCGGCATTGTGCCTGCGCTCAATACTTTCTCTGACGTGGGCAGCAATTTTTTCCAAATCTGCCAAAGTAAAAGCCGGCAAGCACTCAAAAGGATCGTTCAATTCTACAGGTGGCGAAAAACGAATTAAAAAATCCTCGAGAAAGCTTTTTCTATCCGGAGGGAAATATTTATAGACTGAGCTCAACGCAAATACTCCAAGAAGTAATAACAAAAAATAGAAATTAGAACCATTCTGCCATCGTGTGAACCAAATCCGAATCGTATTTTCAAGCAGCCTGACGACGAATATCTAAAGCCCCATCGATCCAGGCAACACCTGCTTTCCAAAGCTGCCGCGTCTTCTCTTCCCCGAAGCTCATCTTCTTTCCTACCTCCATCAAAGAGCTGTCGAGACTGGTGTAGTACTTCATTAGAACCTGGCCGCATTCTGGATAACGCTTGAGCAACCGGCCCATCAAGCCATCGATCATCAGGGCGTCGTCATCAGTGATCATTGGCGACAGGACGGTGTTCTCGCGGGATGCGCAGCACGACACACCGGAGCCCAGCACAACCCAGCGGCCCCAATGTTCCAGCAGATCCTCGGCAGTACGCTCTCTAAAGCTTGGTGTGAAGGCCATGGCTCAATCCCCTGTGTAGTTGGTGGCACCTGGGCCACGGCGGTTGTTCTCGTTGTATTGCGCTTCAGCACCGGCAGGCTTGAAGCAGTTGAATTGTGCGATCTGGTGCTCGGCGGCCTGAAGCCGGATGCTCAACTGTGTCACCAGCACATCCAGCGGCAGCGCCTCACCGGTTTCGGCAGTGACCCAGCCCGAGGCGTTGCACTGCACGCAGGGCAGCTCATGGAACACGCCCTTGATCACCGCGCGACCACGGCATGCCGGGCACTTGGCTAGATCCAGTTGAGCGGCGCGGAATGCTGGGCCGTGGGACTTCTTCATCATGCTCATTCGATCCATTCTCCAGAGCCCCAGGTCAAAGGGTTGAACCACCCCCACTGAGGCACCCAAACCACTACGGTGTCCCGCCAGCCCTTCCTTGCTCCGCAATGCCCGCAAAGCTTTAGGCTCTCGAAGGAGTTATAGAAATCGGCGCAGTGGCGGTCGAAGCGACTGATCGCATTGCAAGATTTGCAGGCAAGAGCGTGATGAAATGCCATTTTTTAAACCTCGCCCTTAACAAATTGTGGTTCTGCCTCGCAGGCCCCGCCGTTCAAGGCGTCTGCGAGGTTTTGAGAATCTTCATATCTAACACCTGTCTGCATGTGGATCGCCTTGAAGCCACGCTGATCTAACCAGTTGTGCCACTTCACCAGGGCAAGGCGGCGCTGCTCCTTGGCCTGAGTGTTGATGTAGGTGGAGGCGATCTTGCCCAGGGAGTGGTTGAGCAGCATCTCGCCGATGTGCCCGTCGACGCCGAGGTCAGTCCACGCGGTACGGGCCACCTTGCGCAGGTCGTGACTGGTCCAAGCGCCCTGCCCTAGCCGTGTGAATACCGCGCTCGCCTGGTGATCGCTGAGTGCCTTGCCACGGCGTGACGGGAACAGGAGCGGCCCTTCGTAGCCCTGGGTGTTTTGCCGGGTGCGGTATAGCTGTAGGAGCGAACACACCTGATCGGTCAGCGGCACCCGCAGCTCGGTCTTGGTCTTGGTGTGTTCTGCCGGGATGAACCACTCACGCTCTGGCAGCGCGATATCGGCCCAGCGGGACTGACGGGTTTCGCCAATTCGAGTGCCGTGGCATAGCATCATCAAGGCCAGCATGGCGTCACCCGGCGCGCTGTCGAAGCGCTCGGCCAGCAGGCTCACTAGGTCCTGCAACTGCACGTCACGCAACCGCGCCGGCTTGGGCAGGATCCGCGCCGTGGTGAAATTGACGAACTTCATTTCCGCCATCGGGTTGACCGGGATCAGGTCCAGCTTGCGGGCCTGACGGAAGGCCACCGCTAGCAGCCGGTACAGCTGCTGCACGTAGGACAGCGATAGTTCGGCCTGGGCTGGCCACATCAGCAGCTTGTCGAGGGTCTGGGCGCTCACGTCGCGCAGCAGCAGATCGTCCAGGCGCGGCTTGAGCTGGCAACTGATGGCCGACTTGCCCGCAGCCCGGCGCTTGTCGGACAGCGCGCGCGACTTGGCCATGCGATCACCGAACCAATCGAGTAGCTCGCCAACAGTAACCCAGCCGGAAACACTGGCTGCGCAGTCGGCAGCGACCCGCAGGCGCACCGCCGGCAGTGCGGCGATCACCTGCTTGGTATTCAGGTCGGGAAAGCCGCCGATGCGATGCCATTTGCGCTTGTTGAGCAGGTACCAGGAGCCGCGCGTGCGATTCTTGGCGAAACGAAAGTGCAGCGCCGGGTGTCCGGCGTCCCGCAGGTCGCGCACATGCTCAAGCTTGGCATTGAGGGCGATCTCGGCATCCGACAGCTTCACCGTCAGGGTTTTGATTTGGGTGTTCAAAACGCGCCCTCCTCCGGATTAAGGAGGTCGATAACCTCAAACGTCGACGGCCACATCTGGCCGCCGTATCGAACTGCCATGGCCTTATCAAAAAAGAGCGCTAGCGCATGATCTGATGCACTCCCCAGGTCTATCTTGGAAGAACAGCAAAACACCGCGTAGCGGTACAGGTCGGGCTTGGGAACGGCAAGGCGGGGATCTGCCATTAGAATTTATCCTTTGATTTGTAACGGTCACGCATGCTGGTCACCTTGCCGACCGGCTGTTCGACTGGCTCAGGCCTCCACCCAGCAGCAAGGGTTTCAAAGCGGTTGTATTGGCCAAGAAAGGCAGCGCGGACCGTGCCCATTTCGATATCACGGCCCTTGCCGATGATGATTTCGGCAATACCCTTGGCGTCGGAATTTTCGTTGTAGACCTCGTCCCGGTACACGAACAGGATCACATCGGCGTCTTGCTCGATGGCTCCTGACTCCCTCAAGTCCGAGGGGATTGGGCGTTTGTTTGGACGCTCTTCGCACTTTCGGGAGAGCTGGCTGAGGAGCACGACGGGAATGCTTAGCTCTTTGGCGAGCAGCTTGCATCCGCGACTGATACTGCTGACCTCTTCAGTACGGTTGCCGCCCTCACCGTCAAGCAGTTGCAGGTAGTCGATCATCAACAGGTCGAGGCCGTAACGCATTTTGTGGCGGCGAGCCAATGAGCGAATACGCCCAATCGACGACCCTGCCCGGTCCGCGATGTACAGCGGCGCACGACGCAGCAGGCCCGCAGCAGCGGCGAGTTCTGCGCCGTGGCTCTGGCACGCTGTTCCGTTTTTCACCAGCGTCAGCGGGATTCGCCCCTCTGAAGCCGTGGCCCTGTCCAGCAGCTGACCCTGGTTCATTTCTAAGCTGACAACGAGCGAGGACTTGCTCTGCCGAACGGCCGCATCAAGGATGAAGCCCATCCCAAGAGTCGTCTTTCCCATGCCTGGGCGGCCAGCGACGATGTACAGGTGGTCGGGCTGAAGGCCTCCAATCTTGTCGTCGAGGTCTGGCAAGCCGGTAGAGAGCCCAATCAGTGTGTCGCCTCTGGCGTGCCGATCATGCCGCTCCTGCCAAACCTCCAACTGATCGGTCAGTACATCGCTGATTTTGACAATGTCGTCATCGCCGGACCCGCAATCAATGGCCATGGCGGCGGCTTGGATGGCGGAAATCTTCGCCTGGATATCCTGATCGTCGTGCGCAATTTCCATGGCCCGGCTGCCGAGATCGTACAAAGCCCGGTCTACGGCCCGCTCTCGAATGATGGCGGCATACGCTGCAGCGTTGGCCACGCTCGGAGTGTTCTTTACGATCTCGGCGCAATATGCAAAGGCCGGGGTGCCCGTTGAGGCCAGGTCACCGATGTGATTACCGACGGTGAGGAAATCCACTGGCCGCCCTTCCGAGCGGAGTACCGTGATCGCCCGGAATACATCGGCGTTCTCGGCGAAGTAAAACGCCTCGGCGGACAGGTCGTCGCTCAAGGTTTCGATCAGGTCAGGGCGCTGCATCATGGCGCCAAGCAGTGCGTGTTCCGCCTCGGTGCTGTAGGGATCACGCATGGTAATTACCCTCCACGACCTTGACGAAGTTGCTTGGCTTGATCAGCCAGTCGAACGTGGCACGGAAAGGCTTGTTTCCATCCCTGCCTTCGCCCTCTCCCATCAAAAACGGGCTCGATCCGACCAACTCGAAGAACTCAGCCCAAAACCCCAAGTCCTGGTGAACCGTGCTGTCGTTCCAGCGAGCAGAAATCTTTGTGACCCGGTCCTTCGTCAACATCGCTACCTGAGGGAGCCCAGGAAGCGTTTTGTTGAACAGGTCGACGATTGCCTGTGACGGGCATTTCGGCTTCGCGATTTTCTGTGCCGGCTCATCACCGCTGAGGGTTGATGGTTCACTTGATGGTTCTATTACGGTTCTGGGTGCGGCTGCTGCGGGGGGGGTGTGCTTCTCCTGCGGGAGTGGTGGTGCATCTGCTGCGGGGGTAATGGTATACATAGTCGAACGTCCCATGCGCTCGCGGAATGACAGAATCCCGGATGTGCCCAGCCACTTAATTGCCGACTGAACAGTGCGCTCCCCCAAGCAAGTGCGCTCGGCGATACGAGCAACAGAAGGCCAGCAAACACCCTCGTCGTTTGCGTTATCAGCCAGCGATATCAGGACGGCCTTTTGCGGACCGCTCATGCCTTGCAACGGCCAGCACAGGCTCATGATAATGGTGCTCATGCGGAAACATCCTGGGCAGGTGCCAGAGATGCCTTCAGGTGACTCAGGCATTCCTGGCGGTATTTAGATTTAGACGCGGGCGAGTACTGGACGCCAATCAGGAGGGCGGCATTCATCGCGGCGGATTGATTTGTGGTGAGGTGTCGAGACACCTTTTCGGAGCTGTCGGAAAGTGTCTCGACACCCCTATAACTATTGACTGTGGGGGCTTTATTGATCATTATTCACCTCGAAATACAGCTGTACTAAGCCGCCCTGCCAGGCGGTTTTTTTATGTCCGCGATTTGGGTACTGGATGAATCAACAGCTAATCCAAATCACTACTTCCGGTACTCAAAGAGACGGAAAATCACTCCATCACGCGTTCAAGCTACTGATCGTTGAGATGGGAAAGGGCGCTGCTCTAGAGCAGATAAAGTGCCGTCCTCCTCGACAGTTACGAAAACATCTCGGCCAACGCGAATGGCTTTGCTCAGGGCGCCCTGGGTGCATCCGAGCATCTGGGCCGCCTTTGTGTGCCCGTGCTCTTTGGCAAATTCAGTAAGTGGGATACGGCGCATTGCGGCGTCCTCGACAAGTATTCATCAAGAGTATGACCGCCGGTATTGTTACTAGTCAATACCGGCGATATTGGCAGACTCAATACCGCAGGTAATAACATCAGCAGATGAAAAAAGATTCCCGAAGGCTCCCGCTGTCCGATTGGCAGCTCCAAGACAGTGCTCGACTGAAAGCGCTTTTCCAGGCGAAGCGTGGGGAGCTGAAGCTGACCCAAGAAAAGATTGCGGGCGAACTTGGCGACGGCGTTACGCAGGGTGCTGTCAGCCATTTCATGAATGGGAGAACAGCGCTTAGCATCAAGGCTGCGGTGGTTTTTGCCAGGGCGCTCCAGGTCCCGGTTTCAGAAATAAGCCCAACTCTTGCAGCTCAGATAGAGAAGATGACCTCGGGCGTTCCGGGGCGCCACAGTGAAGAACCAGCAATCGACAGTCGCATTCCTCCGCGAAACTTTGATCTCGCTGACGACAAGAACTACACCGGCGTGTTGCAGCTGACCGCTCGCGGCTCAACCGGCGATGGCGAAGACAATTCGCATGTCGAGATCCGCGGCGTCATGGCTTTCAAGTCGGCCTGGCTTCGTGCGAACAACCTCAACCAGAAGCACTTGGACGTGATCTACGCGAACGGGCACAGCATGGAGCCGACCATCAATGATGGCGACGTACTTCTGGTTGATGAGTCAAGGGTGGAGCCGAAGGACGGTCAGATATTCGCCATGCAGAGCGAGTCGAAAGGCACGATCGTGAAGCGCCTGGTCAAGTCAGACTTCGACGGTTGGATTATTCGAAGTGATAACCCGGACAAGGCGCGCTATGGCGATGAGACGCTGCGTGATGGGGAGATAAACGAGGTTCGTATCATTGGGCGCGTGGTTTGGCGCGGAGGGATGCTTTAAATGAATATGTTACTGATCGCCCAGGCGGTGTCGAATGGCTGATGAAAAAGTTTTTTCGGCAAATGATATTGCCATGGAAGCAAAAAACACTCCCAGCGAGGTAATAGAGGCCTTTTTAACTCACATCGGCAACCGAAAGTGCGAAGCATGTGGTGTCAATGAGTGGACTTCTAACCAGCGTACCCTCCTCCAATTTGTCAATGTCGGAGACATTGACAAAGGGATGGCCGTTTTGTGCCTACTCTGTAACAACTGCGGCAACACGAGAACGTTTGCATGGGGTCGAATTCGTCACTTTATTAGCCATGAGTACTCCAAAAATGTCTCTAGTTGATGGGCACCCAAGCTGGTCATCGACGAGTGTCGAGAGTGACAAGCCGAGAAAAGGTCGCGATACTGGAGGTGGAAATCCACCCGGAGGCGATCCAATGGAAGCACGCGTAATAGCGCTTGAAAAAGCATCCCAGGAAATTAGGGATAAGCTGGTGCGCGTGGAGATGCGTCTCGACGGAATTGAATCGCATATGGCTACCAAGGTTGATATTTCCAACCTAGCCTCGAAAGACGATCTCTCATCTTTTGTCCGCGCCAGCAGCAAAGACATTCAGGATCTTGCAGTTTCCTTTCACAAGACGATGAATGAGCAGACCTGGAAGTTCGTAGGTGTCGCAACCGGTCTTGCCGCTATCGCGTTTACGGCTGCTAAATTCATACACTAAGCGCCTATCGGAATATTCAAAAGCCCGGCCCAGCGCCGGGCTTCTTGTTTCTTTCCTCCTCGATCTGAATCCATAGCCCGCCACTGAGCGGGCTTTTCATTGCCCATCAAAAATACATGACCGGCGGTATTGACCGATTTAAATACCGGAGGTATTGTTCTCCCATCGCCGGATAACAACCGGCCAGCTGGAAGGCAGCGATGAACCGGCCTCAACGGTTCAGAGGGTTGGCAACTGACCCGGGTGTGCAGCGTAAAACACCAAGACGAGTTATCCAGCGGGAGAACAAGCCGAAAGGCCCGCGGCTGGACGAACAATTTGATAAGGCCGGCGGCAGCGCCAGTAGCGGGAAGCCGGCAAGCGACACCAGAAGATTTCACGTCAGCGCCTGTATCGGGCGCTTTCGGAAACCAACCGGGAGTCACATTGATGGAAGCAACAATCGTCAGCGGCGCATGGAAGGGTCATCTCGGACGCGGCCTTGCGCCAAAGGAAGTTCAGTACTTGCTGGGCACCGCCCAGGGCAAGACAGCAAAAGAGATTGCCCGCCAGTTCGACGTGGCGGCCTGCACAGTGGCCAAGCGCCTTTCCTGCGCCATGTTCAAGCTCGGCGTGACCCGCCAGACAGCTGCGGTAGCCGAGGCGATGCGCCGCCAGATCATTTCGCCGATGTGCTTTGTCCTGGCCAGCCTGATCGCCATGCACGCAATGATCGGTGACGACTCAATGCGTCGTGATCGCCGAGTACCGGAACGCCGTACGGCACAGGTGCGGATGGTGCGCCGGGCCGAACAACCCGTGTTGCTCGCCTAATTCATCCACCAGAGGCACCCACCATGAAGCACGCTACAGCAATCTCCCAGCTCGAAACCCACGCATCCAACTGCGAAAACAACGCAGCCATCCAGGAGCGCGAAGGCGAACACGAAAGTGCCGCTACCAACCGCCCCAACGCTGCCGACTACCGCAAGGCAATCGAAGCGCTACAGGCCGAATAAGCATCACCTCTGCCCATTCGATGAGTGGGCTTTGGGATGCGGACGAAAACCCGGCGCGCGCCGGCCACCTGCATTCAACAGGCCTAGAGAACGGTAGCCACTGCCAAACCAGTGAGCGAACAGAGGGAGGATTGGCAGCCATGTGAACCACAACGAACCCTAGACGCCACAGCGTCGACCGCGTGACGTAGGGAGGTCTACGAAGCGCACTGAAAGCCCGGTTTCGACTGGGCTTTTCTACGACTGGCCTTTATCCGTCAGGATCCTCCCCTGGGCCCACCGGCACATACCAGGCGGTCAGGGTGCTGACGAATAAACGCAACCACAACCAAGGAGTCGGCATGAACCCAGCCATCCAACAAAGCCAAGCCGTTCTGCAGGCCCTGCGGGAACGTGTTTCGCTTTACACTTCGGAGATGTACATGAAGATCGGTCGCGACCAGCCAGTGAAGGTGCCGCGCTTCAACGTGGTCCCGCTCGGCAAGAACCTGTTCGATGTGGTGGAGCGCTCCACCGGCGTTTCCCGCGGCGCACGCACCGGCCACGACGGTGCATGTCAGTACGCCGATCAGCTCGAGCGCAACGCTGACTTCCTCAATGCGGCCAAGGCCACGTCGAAGCGCTTCGGTTGGCGCATGGTGCGCTGGACGGCTGGCTTCTCGTCGCCGCTTGTTCTTTTCGCCTACTACGGCGCACAACCATGATCGGCGAACCAATGCCGGATCCACGGCGCTCGATCATCGACGAGCTGAACCAGCAGATGGAAGCGTTCTTCGGCTCTGGCAAGAAAGCGCAGGTCATCCCGAGCGGAGTTGGTGTTGACGGTCCCTACAACGGCACCACGGCACACCACGAACGCCTGCGCAAAGAACGCGACAAGCTTGCACCTTCCGTGCGCGCAGAAGCAGCCAAGGGTGTCGTGGCCAGCGTGGCAGCAAAGAACCTGGGCATGCACATAAAGCGCGTGACGCTGATCGCTCAGGAGAACGGCTTTAAGTTTGCCGACACCCCATGAGGCGCATCAGCAACCAGGTGCGCCAGCGCCTTCGCCAATCGCAATTCCATCTTCCACCCAGCGGCCTCTTGGCCATCCCGGAGAAACAGCCATGTCCACAGCAACAGATACAGCCGAGTTTCTTGAAGAGCTCAACGGCGGCGCCTTCGCCAGCCAAATCGGCCACGCCATATCCGAAGTAGCCGCCGGGGTTGTCGATTATGGCAAGGCCGGCAAGCTGGTTATTACCCTGGACTTCAGCCAGATCGGCGAATCGCACCAAGTGAAGATCAAGCACAAGCTCGACTACAAGGTGCCAACCAAACGCGGCACCCGTAGCGAGAACACCAGCCTCGATACGCCAATGCACGTGGGGACCGGTGGTCGCGTGACCCTCTTCGCGGAAAAGCATGACCAGCTGTTTAGCCGCGATGACGCACCAATTCCCAAACGCACCTGATTCACACCGCTCACCCTCCCTCCGCAATCCAAGGAATTAAGCGATGTCACTTACCAAAGATGCAATTCAGCTGATCACCGATACGGCTCTGGAAGCCAACGGCAAGAAGCTGGAAACACTGGTCCCTACCGTGGTGCTGCCGGAAAGCTCGAAAGTCATCGACTTGGAGAAGTTCCAGGCCGGCCGTAGCCGCTTCCGTGGAACCTACAGCACCCATTCGCTGGCAGACTTCAGCACTTACGTGGTGGAACGCGCAGAACCAGGCGCGCGCGGCTTCATCGACCAAGACGCAATGAGCTGTGTCCTGCTGTTCAACCTGGGCACCACTGGCGAACCCGGCCATGCCGATGACCGCGCCGTCCTCAAGC